>NZ_VOPZ01000003.1:0-300000 GCF_010470665.1 Desulfovibrio sp. JC022
ATTGTCGATCTGCATCTCGGCTGGCTCGTTTTCTCCGTAAAGCACCAGTCCGGTTGTGAGTTCTTTTCGGGACCTGCGTTCCATCCGGTAATCAGAAAAGTTCATTATTTGCTACCTGTGTTAAAGTTGCGGAAGTATGCCCTGAACTCCTATTATTCAAAGCAATCCTTTTCCCATTCACTTTAAAGGTATCGAGCTGGGCGGACCTGAATCAGGTAAATCAGGTCCGGGTTGAGAAAAAAATGGAAATTCTTGATACTGGACGGATTGGAATAAAACAGGCGATCAGCTGATATCAAAATGGTCTTTCCGCGCAACAGCGGCGAAGCCTTAATAAAAGTTTTGGGAGAGTCCAGAGAACCTTTTTCCAAAAAGGTTCTCTGGTCCCCGAAGGGCCGCCGGAGGCATCTTGAATATAATTCGTGACATTTTAATTACCCTTGGCTTTATGACCCGCATCGGTCCGGTCATGGAAATCGAAGCTGATGACATCGGGCGCACTGTAAAATGGATGCCGCTTAGCGGTCTGGTTCTGGGCGGGTTGATCGTGCTTCCTTTCTGGCTGGGCTTGTTTGCGGGTAAATTCTGGATTCAGGCATGGCTGACCGTTGCCGCCTCGGCTTACCTGACCCGTGGGCTGCACTTTGACGGCTTTGCGGATATTGCCGACGGGGCCGGACCTTACCCGGACCCTGAGCGGTTCTGGAAGATCAGCAAAGACAGTTGTTCCGGTGTGTTCGGGGTGTTGGCTCTGGTGCTGGCTGCGCTGGGGCAAACTGTTTGTTTTTATTATGTGTATGAGGCCGGGGCCTTTGGCGCGGTAGTCTGGATTTTCGTGCTCGGCAGGCTGGGCAATGCTGTGATGAGCATGGTCGGTAAGCCTATGGCAAGGCCGGGGCAGGGCAGCTTGTCCATGCGCGGAGCGGACAGGCTTTCAATTAGCGTTGCAGCTGCGACAACGGTGCTGTTGGGGGCTTTCGCGGTCAGTCCGGCAGTGCAATTGCTGGCTTATGCTTTTGGTGCATGCTCCATTTTCTTTTTGTTCCGGCTGGCTAAAAAGGTCGGTGGTGCAAATGGCGATTTTCTCGGAGCTTCAGTGGTGCTCGGCGAATTGGCAGGATTACTGGCATTCTGTGCATTGAATTGATATAACGGCTTAATATTTTAAAATAAGCATAGGAATCAACATGGATAATCTGCCTACATTGAAGAACTTCGGCGAACAGCTTGATCTCCTGAAACGGCTCATTAAAGAGGGAAACGAGGAGCAGGCTGATTTTATTGCCCAGAATATGTATGAGAATTACGCCTATGCCCGTGACGGTTTTCTTTCACAGGAAGATGCAAATCTTGGGGCACGTCATGATCTTGCTGAGAAAGACGAGCGGATTGCTATGCTTGAGGATAAACTCAAAGAAGCTTTCAGTGTTTATAATGCTGATTTGCAGCTTTTCGGTAAATTTTGCAAAGCCCTGCAATATGTGAACAGCCTTAAATCCATGGCTGACCTGCCTGATGCGCTGAGGGGGATTGCGGGCGAACTGGGCTTAGGGCGGATTGCCGTTGTTCTGGATCGTGAGCTATGCAAGGACATACCCTGTCCAGAGATTCCGACCTTTTATCTTAAAGGCTGCATGCGCTATATTGATGCTACTTTGAATGATGGCCCTAACCGGGTTTTTCTGGGACCTATTTCCCGGATGATGCGCCCGGATGTTTTTTTCGGGGACCCGGAAGTCGGTCCGGAATTGGGGGGCTCCTGTTTTGCTTTCGGCTTGAGGGATAAATATACGCCCGGCAGGCTGATCGGTCTTATTTCAATCCATGACCCTTCGGAAGATCGCTTTCAGCCTGACATGGGTACGGATTTTCTGGAATATTTCTGTAGTTCTGTAGCCTCCACCCTCATTGATGTTATCAATCATGAGCGGGGTGAACTTTTGCGTGTGGATGTGGAGCGCATCACCCGCCACGATTTGAAGACTCCACTCAACGCGGTTATCAATCTGCCCCATCTGCTGCTGGTGGGGGAGGCCGATCCTGATAAAATCGAGCTGATCAAGAATATTCAGGATGCCGGATACCGCATGCTGGGATTGGTTAACAGATCCTACGATCTATACCGTATGGAAACCGGCTCTTACCGTTTACGTCCTGAGCGGGTGGATGTCGTGCCGCTGATCAAACGTATAGCAACAGATCTTCAGAATATTATTGAAGGCCGCGACTCAGCACTTAAGGTGTTCATTGATGGGAATGAAGCCGGGAACGATGATTCATTTTATGTGCAGGGTGAGGAGTTATTGCTTTTTTCCATGCTTGCCAATCTGCTTAAAAACAGCATTGAGGCCAGCCCGACGGGAAGCCCGGTCACGGTTAATCTTGACCAGGCAGAGTATCCGCTTATTTCCGTCCACAATTTCGGTGATGTTCCGGATGCGGTCAGAGATAGTTTTTTTGAGAAGTATTCCACCGCAGGCAAAAGCAGTGGAACCGGACTGGGAACGTACTCCGCAAGCCTGATCGCAAAGGTTCATGGCGGCTCGATCAGTATGGAGTCCACCAAGGAGAGGGGAACTACGGTGGCAGTTGATTTTGACCCTGAATCAGCGCAGGGAGGAGATTGGCAGCCTGAAAATGAATTTGGCCCCGGCTCCCGGTGTTGATTCTATGGTAAAGCTGCCGTTGTGGTTCTCGGTGATGATAAAGTAGGATACTGAAAGACCCAGCCCGGTCCCGACCCCTTTGGGCTTGGTGGTGAAGAAAGGATCAAAGACTCTTTTGCGCACACTTTCCTCCATGCCCGGACCGTTGTCTGAAACAGAAGTGGCTACATAGTCCCCCTCCTGCCATATCTTGATTTCTATCCGTGGTTTTTCGCAATTGCTGTCATTCATGGCATGGGCTGCGTTGCCCAGCAGGTTAAGCATGACCTGTTCTATTTCTGTGGGCGCGCAGATTACAAAGGGAAGATTTTCTTCGTAATCCTTGATCAGCTCGATTTTTCTGAAATCATATTTTTTCTTGAGATTGTAGTCCTGCTCTGCAAGAGCAATAGCACTGTCGGTCAATTCATTCAGTCTGCATGTGGTGCGGTGAACGTCAGTTTTACGGCTGAAATTAAGCATATTGGCAATGATTCCTGCCGCACGGGTTGCGGATTCCCGGACTCCTGAAATAATTTTAAAGATGCCGCGTTCTTCTATGTATTTATTGATAGTTTCAAGGGAAATATCCATTTGCCGAGCGACTTGTTGATTTTTGGACAGACCGGGCATCAGCCTGCGTTCAATATTCTGGGTTCCTTGAAGTATACCCCCTAACGGGTTGTTGATTTCATGGGCCATACCCGCAGCCAGTCCGCCCACGGACATCATTTTTTCGGTCTGGACCATCATTTCTTCAATACGTACATTGTCGGTCACATCATCAAGACGGATGACAGCCCCGTCAAAACCCTCGCTTATCAGAGGGTAGATGGTGATATTTTCGTAGCGGGTTTCTCCATTCACAATCCGCGGGATACGTATTTTTTGTTGTGTTTTTCCATTGATGATTTGCTGCTTAGCCTTGTCAATTTCCTTATCCAACTGGGGAAATACGGCGGAAAGCTGTTTGCCGTTTACGGATTCGAAGCTTAGTCCGCTGGATTTGGCGGCTCCCTTGTTCCAAAGGGTGATCGCGCCGACTTTATCCACTCCCACAAGTATGGAGGGCATGGAGTCTATAATGTTCTTTTGGTGGTTACGCAGCTTGATTAATTCTTTTTCCACCCGTGCGTGTTCTGTGATTTTTGTTTCGAGCTGGTAATTACTTGCTGAGAGCTGTCTGTTTCCGTCTTCCAGAGCAGTCAGCAATTCCTCTTTTTCTTGCATGCCGGATTTTATGGACTCCAGCATCTGGCTGATAACCTTACCCAGTTCCTTAATTTCTCTAGGTCCTTCCTGTGGGATTTCAGAGGCCGACATGCCTCCTTCACGGATGGCCCGTGCGGCTGCGGTCAGTTTTGTGAGCGGCTGGGCTATCTTGCTGGAAAGGATGGTCGCAAAAAGCAGGGCCAGAGCCAGCACACCGATGGAGAGCATGCTTATTTCTTTTCTGAGCATCTGTCCCGGTTTTTCCAGATCATCCATGTATGCTGAAGAACATATGTACCAGTCCAAGGGTTCAAAATATTTGATATAGGCCCTTTTGCGGAAGGTGAAGTCGCCCTTGCGGCGCGGTGGTTTATCCCAAATATATTCAAATATGCCGTCTTTGTGGGCTGCTTCCATGAGTTCAAGGAAAATGGGATTACCTGTTTCAGGGTTCAGAAGTTCAGTTATAGGGATGTTTTCATAGTTTGGATGGATTATTAGTTCCGGACTGCCTGAAAACAAAAAAATGTAGCCGTTTTTACCGACCTTTATATTCTGAAAACTTCTTTTTAGCTCTTTAAGTACGGCTTCAATTCTTATCTTTACTTCTTTTTCAATATCATCAATGTAGACGCCAGATCCGACAACCCAACCCCACTCCTTAAAAATCTGTACATAAGAGAGCTTAGGTTGTTCTTTGGTCAGTCCTTGCTTAGTTGGTTTGGGCCATAGGTATTCAGTGTATCCTGATCCGAATTTCTTACAGATATCGCGAAAGGCAGCAAAGATATTTTCCTCGCTGTTGCGCACCCCTTTAAAGCGGGGATCATCGAGTATTTTCCCATCCAGAGCAGGTATGGTCGGGTGCATGACCATACGAGGGATTGGAATGGTGTCGTCATTTATCCAGATATACCCTGTCCCGTCATCGTAGCGCATGCTTTTTAATTGTTCGATGCTGAGTTTTTTGGCTTCGGCTTCTGACAATACTCCACTAGTGTATTTATCGTAATTGAGCCGGATAAGATCAATGGACATTCCCACTATATTTTTAAGATGCTGCTTGCGGGCGGAAATGGCGGACTTTTCGGAAAAAATAATACTTTGATACTGGGTGTCTAGCTCTTGATAGACGGCGTCCACAATGGCTTGCGCATGGGCGAACTCAGACTCCATAACCGAGTCCGTTACTGTGCGCTGGGCAAAGTAAGTCAGTCCGGCAGTGGTCGCTATGACCAGCCCGGCGGCAAAAAAAAGCAGGATCGCTTTCATGGACTTGAACATTTGTCTCCCGGTCAGAGTAATGGAAGTCTGATTCTACGGGACAAATATAACATAGTAATATGAAGTGGTAAATTTATTTACGGTCCAGAGTGTTGCGATTTTTTAATGGAGGTCTATGTAAAAGGAATTCTGCGGGCCGTTCAGGAGCTGAAATGAATCAGCCTTGATGCGTATAACGGAATTCTCAGGCCCGGAAAACGCGTCTGCAATTGCCGGTGCCGTTTCGGCAATTGCAGACTTAATGGTCTTGATTTCAGCGTCGTCCGTAACCGGGATAAAAATCCCTTTGACAGTCAGGGCTTTGATTTCATTCCGTCTGTCAGACAGTTTGCCGTCCCGGTCATCTATCAGCAGGCTGACCTGCGGATTTTGAGAAAGGTTCTTCCATTTACGGCTTTTCCTGCTGCTGACCATGTAGATCTCGTTGCAGTCCGCAGAACTGGCGTAAGCCATTAGCGAAGTGTGTATTCCGTCTTCGCCTGATGTTGCCAGAACAAGGATATTACATTTGCGGACAAGCTTCTGACAGCTGGTTAGTTGTTCATGGTTACTCATGTTCTACTCGAAAAGAATTTTCTGGCCTTCAATGAGATCGTTGATCACCGAGGCATCCGAAAGGGTGGTGGTGTCGCCGAGATCATTTTCACCCACTGCGATACGGCGCAGGATGCGGCGCATTATCTTGCCGGAACGGGTTTTGGGCAATCCTTCAGAGAACTGAATGGCTTCAGGCACGGCAATGGGACTTATTTTTTCACTGATCCATTCACACAGGGCCGCGCGCATTTCATCATCTTCATCTAGCCCGCTGCGCAGGGTCACATAGGCGTAGACTGACTGTCCCTTGATTTCGTGGGGAATACCTACCACTGCGGCTTCAGTCACATCGGGATGGGCAATGAGTGCCGATTCAATCTCGGTTGTGCCTAAGCGGTGCCCGGAAACATTGATAACATCGTCAAGGCGGCCCATAATCCAATGGAAGCCGTCTTCGTCAATGCGTGCTCCGTCCCCTGTTTCGTAGCTGCCGGGAAAACGTTCAAAGTATGTTTTCCGGTAGCGTTCCTTGTCATTGTGGATAGCCGTCAGCATGCCCGGCCATGGTTTTGTGATCAGCAGGTGCCCGCCTTCGTTGGGAGAGGCTTCATTTCCGTCACTGCGCACGATGGCTGTACTTATCCCCGGAAGAGGTTTTCCGGTGGAGCCGGGTTTGAGTTTGTCCACATAGGGCAGGGGTGAGATAAGGATGCCTCCGGTCTCGGTCTGCCACCATGTGTCCAGCAGGGGCAGTTTTCCTTTGCCTATATGTTCGTGAAACCAGACCCAGACTTCCGGGTTGATGGGTTCTCCTACAGAGCCAAGGATGCGTAAGGTTGAAAGTTCATACTTCTCCGTCCACTGCGAACCTTCGCGCATGAGCGCACGAATGGCTGTGGGAGTAGTGTAAAAGATATTTACACCGTAACGGTTGATAATCTCCCAGTAACGGTCCGGGCGGGGATATGCGGGAACTCCTTCGAAAAGCAGGGTCGTGGCACCCAAAGCCAGCGGCCCGTATACAGTATAGCTGTGCCCGGTGATCCAACCGATGTCGGCAGTGCACCAGTGAACATCGTCATCCTTAAGATCGAAAACCCACTGGGTAGTGTGGGCAGTGATGGTCATGTAGCCGCCGGTACTGTGAACAATGCCCTTGGGCTTTCCGGTACTGCCGGAGGTGTGCAGGATGAACAGCGGGTCTGTGGAACGCATGGATTCAGGCTTGCAATAGTCTTCAATGTCCGAGCTTGCCATTTCCTCCTGCCACCATGTGTCGCGGCCCTCAATGAAATCGATTTCGCTACCGGTGCGTTTGACCATGATGACCTGCTCAACCGAGGGGCACTCGAAAAGAGCTTCATCCACATTGCGTTTCAGGGGAATGGTTTTTCCCCCGCGCAGGACTCCGTCTGCGGCAATGAGGATTTTAGCGTCGCAGTCGATAATGCGGTTTTGCAGGCTTACAGCTGAAAATCCGGCGAAAATAACCGAGTGCACAGCCCCGATGCGGGCGCAGGCCAGCATGGAGATGACCAGTTCCGGTACCATGGGCAGGTATATGGCTACCCGGTCACCTTTGGAAACACCCATCTTTTTAAGCACATTGGCAAAGCGGCAGACTTTGCGGTGCAGCATATGATAGGTGAAGACCCGGACTTCTTCTTCCGGTTCTCCCTGCCAGATCAGGGCTGCCTTGTTGCGTTTGCCGTTTTCCAGATGGCGGTCAAGGCAGTTTTCAGAAGCGTTGAGTCTTCCGCCTGAAAACCATTTGTATTCATTCTTTTGGGGATCAGATTCAAGAGCGGTTTTAAAATCACGTTTCCAGTGCAGCAGCTCGCGGGCTCTTTCAGCCCAGAAAGCTTCCGGGTCTTTGTCCGCCATGCGACAGGCCTGTTCATATTTATTCGCTGTAAGGTTGGCCTTGTCTAGTATTTGCTGCGGCATTTCCTGCGGCGGATCAAAGGTGCGTTCTTCGGTCATCAGGTTCTCAATTCTGTTATCACTCATATTTTCCGGCTCCGGCTCATGAAATTTTATGCTGGTTCGTGCACTCTTCTATTGATCATATACGCTGTTTCAGCCGGGTTGAACAGGGCTGTGGACCATCACCATACGCGGTAATTCCATATTTAGGCTCGTGTTGACCGCTTTATGCTTGATATGCAGCTTGATCAGCAGGTATGTATAAGTTTGTGGACGGTTAAGCGGCGGAACCCTAACAAGAGGCCTTCATGAGCGTTATCAATCTGGAATATCTTTTTCAGCCCGGATCAGTTGCTGTAATAGGTGCAACCAATGACCCCGCCAATGCGGGAAATATCCTTATGCGCAACCTGATGGGCGGGGGATTTCTCGGCCCGGTGATGCCGGTAAGTACTGCTGCCGAGGCTATTTCCGGGGTTCTGACTTACAAGGATGTGGCGGATCTGCCCAAGGTCCCGGACCTTGCGGTTATTTGTTTGCCGCTTCAGGAGTGTCCTCCGCTTATTGAAAGGCTCAGTGCCATTGGAGTTAAGGCCTGTGCCCTGATCGGTCCGGGGTTCAGTGCTATCCCTGAAAAGGAAAGGGTCAGGCTGAGGGCGGAACTTCTGCGGGCAGCCAATTCTCCTCAGATGCGAATTCTCGGTCCCAAGAGCCTCGGTTTCATTGTTCCGGCCCTGAATCTTAATGCCAGCCTCGCCCCCCTTCCGGCCAAAGCGGGTAAAATCGCTTTTGTTTCCCAGTCGGACAGTTTTATTCCTACGGTTCTGGATTGGGCGGCTACCAATGATATCGGTTTTTCCCATGTTGTTTCTCTGGGCAGCCGTATTGATCTCACTTTCGGGGACGTGCTCGACTATCTCGGCTCCGATGCCCAGACGCGCTCTATTCTGCTTTACATTGAATCAATTAACGATGCCCGCGATTTTATGTCTGCGGCCCGTGCGGCCTCGCGCAACAAGCCGGTTCTGGCGATCCGTCCGGGGCAGGCTTTGCAGCAGGTCACTCATGAGTTGTCCCGTTTGGACAACACTATGATCGCCCGTGCCGAGGAAGTCTACGATGTGGCTTTCCGCAGGGCCGGGATGCTGCGGGTGCAGACTATTGACGGCATGTTTGACGCAGCCCAGACCCTTGCCAGCTTGCGCCAGCCGGTGCGCGGGGACAGATTGGCGATTATTGTGAACGGGACCAGTGCCGGACTAACCGCTGCTGACGGCCTGATTCGCAGGGGCGGCAAGCTAGCCAAACTTTCCGATGAAACCGTGGAGAAGCTGGATGTTGTCTTTGACGGGGAGTGGAGCGGTGCCAATCCGGTGACCATAAAATTCGATACTCCCGGTCAGAAATATCTTGATGCCCTTAAGATACTGATCAAGGACAAGGGCGTGGACGCCGTGCTGGTGGTCCATGTGCCTTTTGCCGGGATAGCCAGTGCTGAAGTCGCTGAAATACTTGCCAAGGGGTTGAAAAAGGTCCGGCGTATGGTGCTGACCTCATGGCTGGGATCGGATATGTCCCGCAAATCGCGGAAGATTTTTTCTGTTCATGGCATTCCCACTTACGAGAGTGCGGATCAGGCCGTGCGCGCTTTTATGTACATGGCGGAGTATCAGCGTAACCAGGAATTGCTCACTGAAACACCGGATTCCCTGCCTACTGATTTTTTCCCGGATACCACCACTGCCCGCGAAACAGTACACAAGGCTCTTTCCGAGGGACGTCAGGAACTTAACGAACCCGAAGCGCGCAAGGTTCTCGCGGCTTACGGTCTGCCCGTGGTTGAAACAAGGGTGGCCCTTTCCGCCCGTGAAGCAGTTATTGCGGCTGATGAAATCGGTTGTCCGGTGGCCCTTAAGATACGTTCCCCGCAAATCAATCAGCCTTATGATGTGGGCGGGGTGGTTCTTGACCTTGAGAGCCCGGAAAAAGTATGGGAAGCGGCAGCGACCATGCTGACCCGCGTCAATCGTCAACGTCCTGATGCCTACATCGAAGGATTCACGGTCCAGAAAATGGGCCGCAGGCTGGGAGCGCACGAACTTTTTATTTCCGCTGCTGCGGATTCCACCTTCGGGCCGATCATTCATTTCGGTCATGGGGGTATGACCCGCGAGGTTGTCCGCGATCAGGCCGTGGCCATGGTTCCCCTGAATATGAGTCTTGCCCGTGAACTCATCAGCAGGACCCGTATTTCACGGTTGCTTTCCGGCACACCGACCCAGCCCCCTGCGGATATTGAAGATCTTTGCCTGACCCTGATTCAGGTTTCGCAGCTTTTTATCGATATCCCTCAGATCGTGCATCTGGATATCAATCCCCTTTACGGTGATGATACCGGGGTTCTGGCACTTGGTGCCAAGATTATGGTGGCTGAATGCCGGGAGGATTGCCCGCAACTGGCTATCCGTCCTTATCCCCGTGAACTTGAGGAATGCGTTGTGCTCCGGGACAGCAGGCAGGTTACTTTGCGGCCCATCCGTCCCGAAGATGAACCGGCCCACTATAAATTTTTGGAACAGGTTTCGGATGAAGATATGCGTATGCGCTTTTTCGGCGTGGTGCGCAGGGATTTTGACCACAAGGATATGTCCCGCTTCACCCAGATCAATTATGACCGCGAGATGGCCTTTATAGCCACAGCCATGGGTGAGGACGGCAAGCCGGAAACCCTCGGCGTTGTGCGCACCTCCACCAAGCCGGATAATTCGGAAGCGGAGTTCGCCATTGTGATCCGTTCCGATCTAAAGGGAACCGGGCTGGGCTCCATGCTTTTTCATAAGATCATCCGTTACACAAAGGAACGGGGAACCCATTGGCTGGTGGGGCAGACCCTTTTTGAAAACAAGGCCATGCAGGGACTTTCCCGTAAATTCGGATTTGAAATCAGCGAAAATTATGAAGAAGACCTTGTGGAAATGCGTCTGGACTGCACAAAGCTGGAAGATGATGCGGAGTAGAATTGAGTCATCCTGAACCTGAAACAAGCCGGACCAAGGTTTTCATATCAAATATTATAAAGTCCCTCTTTGCCGGGGGACTTCTTTTCTGGTTAGTCAAATCCGGGGGAATCAGGCCGGAATATCTCATGGTTGCCCCGGAACATATTCCGGGGCTGAGTGCGGCTTGCCTGATTATCGCTGCGGGGATGAGTTTGGCGGCCTTGCGTTACGTGGAGCTGCTTAAGGGAGCGGGGCTTACGATCAAGCCTGGTGATAGTTTTTCCATTTCCGCGATTATGTATTTTTTCACCCAATGCGTCATGGGATCGGCCAGTGGAGATGTGGCCCGTTATTTTTACACCACCCGTATTACCGGAGAGGGCGCACGAGTCGGTGCGGCCATCATTGTGGACCGCATTATCGGTATTATGGGGCTGTTCATGTTCGGCGGGCTGGGTATGGCTTTCAATTGGTCTCTTGTGGAGCACTCGCCGGAATTGCGGATTATTGCCTGTCCCATGCTGGGAATTCTCTGTTTGATCTGGCTGAGCGTGTTGCTCGGATTTCTGGCTCTTGTGCGCGGACGGATGTTCGGTTTTCTGGCTGGGATAACCTTTCCTGTTCTGGCTGGATTGCTCTGCATTTCCGATTCAGGATTTCTGGGCCGGGAAGTGGGGCCGGTGCTTTTTTACGCCGCTTCATTGTCTCTTGTTGCGCCTTTGATTGCCCCTGAATTTCTGGAGACAGGTTTTGTTTACAGGAGATTTTTCAAGGGATCGAAACTTGGAGAGAAACTCGGAGAGGTTGTTTCAGCTCTGCTTGTTTACCGGAATTCCACAACAACGGTTTTAAAAATTGCAGGACTGACTGCAGTACAGCACCTTGCTCTTATTTACTCTCTTTATCTGCTTTCCCGGATTCAGAATATCCCGGTATTGCCTGATTTCAATGAGATATTTTTCGCGGCTCCGCTTTCCTTTCTTGCCGGGGTAATTCCCGCTCCCGCTGCCGGGCTGGGGGTCAATGAAGCGGCTTTTGAAACCCTGCTTTATCTGGGGTCCTGCGGAACAGTCACTGCCGGGGCGTCCATTTTTCTTATGTACCGGATCTGGGCCACCCTGTTTAGTTTGAGCGGACTCTATTTCGTGATGCGTTCAAAGAAATAATAAAAACCATGTCGGGCCGTTCAGCGAGGTAAAGCGTTCTTGCGAAGGCCTTACCCGGGTGAAGGACCGGACATGGTTTTAAGGAACTTGCGTCTTTCGCATTCAGTTCCTGACACCCTCCCGATTGATGTCTTGCATATCTGATCGGTATGCGGGAGAAAAACTTTACATACTTCTATAAAAGTAATTTTCCAGCCGCCTCTTGCATAAACATGGTCGGGGTATGTATGGTGCCTGTATTGAGTTCAACCAATTGCAACCGGCGGAGTCTCTAATTGAGGAAATTATTTTTATTTTTCATAACTGCATTCCTGTTAAATTTCCCATGTACCAATGCTCTGGCTGATAACGGAACTTCCGCGCCCGGCTTGGATCAGCAACAGAGGGGGGCAGACCAGGCGCTGGTGTTGCTTATGGAAGGAAACTTGCGTTTTGTAAAAGGAACCAGTGTCTATCCCAACCAGACCTCCCATCAACGCAAGGTTCTGGCCTTAAGGGGACAGAATCCTTTTGCCACTGTGGTTACTGCTTCTGATTCACGGGTTGATCCGGTGTTGATTTTTGATCGCGGTCTCGGTGATCTTTTCACTGTGCGTCTGGCGGGTAACGTGGCCGGATCGGATACTCTGGCCTCGGTTGAATACTCCATGCTGGCCCTTGAAACACCGTTGCTGGTGGTTATGGGGCATACCCGTTCAACTTTGATCAAAGCGGCTATCGACAAGGTGGAGCTGAGAGGGCATCTGGTGCAGCTCATGGGTAAACTGGAGCCGGCAGTCAAGATGACCCGCGTACTTTATCCTTCGCTCAAGGGCGGAGAGCTGGTAGATAAAGTTGCGGAAACAAATGTCCGTCAGGTCATGCGTGAAATTCTGGGCCAATGTCCGGCTATTCTTGAAAAGGTTCGCTCCGGCAAGGCTCAGCTTATGGGTGCTGTTTACGATACTGATACAGGGGTCGTGCGCTGGCTTGGACCTTAGACTTTTTTAGTGTTAATTCAGGGCAATCTCGTGTTATATATTATGAGGTTGCCTTTTTTTTGGGTATTGGCCCTGAGTTACCAGTGCCGTGGACGGAGTTGAATATCATGATTGATAATGAACTAAGACATGTGCAGAGAAAAAGCCTGAAGCTTTTTTTACTGATCTTTATTTTTGCGGGCAGTATTGTGGTCGCAATGATGTCTTTTTTCTTTATTACGGAGAATAATAACCATTTGGACCAACTGAAGATGAGAGAGCAGGCTTCGGTTGATTTACAGGAAGAAGTGATCAAAGACAGCTTTGATTTTATTGTCAGCGACCTTCTTTTCCTTGCCGGGCAATCTCCGCTTATTGATTTTTGTAACTCTGAACACAAAGGCGAAAAACGCATCGTTGAAAAAGAGTTTTACAATTTTTTGTTTTGTAAGAAGAAGTACAACCATGTCGTTTTCTTAGATAGTTCCGGCATGGAAAAAATAAGGGTTAACTATAATAAAGGTGACCCTTGGGTTGTCATGGATGAAAAACTTCAGGACAAATCCCGGCGTTATTATTTTGCTGACTGTCTTCCTCTTGAAGAGCGTGAAGTCTTTATTTCACCCCTTGATTTGAATATAGAGCGCGGGCATGTGGAAAAGCCCTACAAGCCGGTTGTTCGTTTTGGGACTCCGGTTTTTGATTCCGAGGGCAACAAGGACGGGGTCTTGGTTTTTAATTATCTTGCCCAGGATATGCTTGAACGTATTTCAAGTATTGATACCGCTGCCCCCAGTGTGAAAATGCTGCTTAATTCAAAAGGTTATTGGCTCCTAGGACCTGACCGGGCCAGCGAATGGGGGTTTATGCTGCCTGATCGCATGAACCTTTCCTTTGCGAAAATATATCCGGATGAATGGGAACGCATGCTCAAGGAAAAGAAGGGGCAGTTTCGTTCAGCAAATGGACTGTTTACCTTTGTAACCATTCATCCCCTGCGTGAGGGGTACCGCTCCAGCACCGGAGCTGGCGGGCCGTATTTGCCGAGCAGGATGCTGGTCAGTTCCGCAGGTTATTTCTGGGTGCTTGCTTCACATCTGCCTGAAGGAGTTATGGAGGAAAGCGCCGTGGAGTTGTTTTTCAATATGGCTTTGCTGGGCGGTGTTTTTATACTGTTTGTCGCGTCCGGAGCATGGATTCTGGCATTGTCTCTCACCAAGCGTCGGCTTTATCAGGAACAGTTGCTTAAGACAGCCATGCATGATTCCCTGACCGGACTGCCCAATCGTAAACTTTTCTTTGATAGGCTGGAGAATCTTATTGAGAGTTCAGGGCGTTACGGGCGCGGTTTTGCCCTTGTCTACCTTGACCTTAATGGATTCAAGAAAATTAATGATACATTAGGACATGCTGCGGGTGATGAACTTTTAATCAGTTTTGGGAACAGGCTAAAAGCCAGTTTGCGTAAATCTGATACTGTGGCCCGTCTTGGCGGTGATGAATTTGCAGTAATCTTGCCTGAAGTGAATTCTCCTGAACAGCTTAAGAAAATTTGTTCCAAGGTTTATACACAGTTTTCCGCTCCGATACAGCTAAGCATGAAAAAGGTGATGATCAGCTTCAGTGCCGGTGCGGCCATTTTTCCCACACATGCAACGGACAGTGAAAATCTGGTCAAGTATGCTGATGCAGCTATGTACGACGATAAAAGAAGTGGAAAGAGTGATAGTTTGATTGTCAGCAACGACCAAGGCCGAAATCAGTCCACTTGAATCTCGTAAGCTTTGAGCTTGCGGTAGAGGGAGCTTCTTTCAAGTCCCACTGCTTCAGCCAGTTTTGACACATTACCTTTATACTCGCGGAGTTTTGCTTCAAGGAACTGGGCTTCAAAGTCCGCACGGGCCTTTTTGAAATCCACCTCGCCCTCGGGAAGAGGGTGTGGCTGTTGTTCCTGATCAGTGCCTGTTCTCTCATTACGCGGACCGTTGGAGATTTCCGGGGGCAGTTTGTCCGGGCCGACTTCTTTGCCGCCGAACATGATCAGCATTCTTTCCACAAAATTTTTCAATTCCCTTACATTTCCGGGCCACGAGTATTGGGTCAGCACTTTGAGGGCCGAGTCAGTAAAGGCCAGTGGTTTGAAGCCGTGCTGGCGGTTGAGACTGGTGATAAATTCATTGATCAGCAAAGGAATGTCCTTTGCCCGGTCACGCAGGGGGGGGACTTCCAGCGGGAAGACTTTCAGCCGATAGTAAAGGTCCTCACGGAAGTTACCGTTTTTGATTTCCTGAAACAGGTCTTTGTTGGTCGCGGCGATTACGCGCACGTCCACATTGATGGTTTTCCTGCCGCCGACCCTTTCAAATCGTTGTTCTTGCAGGATTCGCAGGATTTTGGCCTGTGTTTTCAGGCTCATGTCGCCGATTTCATCCAGAAACAGGGTGCCGTTGTCGGCCAGTTCGAATTTACCTTCCTGCGCTTTTTCCGCTCCGGTGAAGGCTCCTTTCTCATGACCGAATAGTTCTGATTCAATCAGTTCTTCAGGAATGGCTGCGCAGTTTACCGCCACAAGGGGGTTGGTTGATCGCTGGCTTTGGGAATGAATGGAGCGGGCTACAATTTCCTTGCCGGTTCCGTTTTCACCGGTAATGAGTACCCATGCGTCAGTGGGGGCGACTTGCCCGATGACTTCGCGCATGGAATCAATGGATTCGGATTGTCCGGTAAGTTTGGCGGGTTGTTCTGCGGCAATACGGGTGCGCAGGGCCTTGTTTTCTGATTGCAAGCGGGAGAATTCCACGGCTTTTTCAGCAGTGATGACCACCTTTTCAAGAGAGAGCGGCTTTTCAATAAAGTCGAAAGCTCCTTTTTTGATGGCGGAAACAGCGGTTTCAATGTTGCCGTGGCCGGAGATCATGACCACAGGCAGCCAGTCCCATTCTTTTTTGATATGGTCGAGGACTTTAAGACCGTCCATGCCCGGAAGCCAGATATCAAGAAAGACAAGGTCGGGCTGTTCTTCGGCAAGATGTTTCAAAGCTATTTCGCCGGATTCAGCATCGCTGACAGCAAATCCTTCATCTTCAAGAATTCCGCGCAGGGAGTACCTGATGCCGTCTTCGTCATCCACAATCAGTATATTTTTGTTCATCTGTCTTCCGTCTATGTTTCAAAGGAAAAATTATCTTCTTCAATCAGTTGGGTGCAGGCATCAACCACTTCGGGATCATACGATGTTCCCCGTCCGCGCGCAATTTCAGCCATGGCTTTGGGCAACCCCAGTGCCGCGCGATAGGGACGGTGGGAGCTCATGGCTTCCACCACGTCAGCTACGGAGATGATCCGGGCTGCTTGCAGGATGCTATCCCCACTGAGTCCGTTGGGGTAGCCGGTTCCGTCCATGCGTTCATGGTGTTGGATAACAATCTTGGCTACAGGCCATGGAAAGGAAATGCCTTTCAGGATTTCATAGCCGGCTTCGCTATGGGTTTTCATCAGGTTCATTTCAAGGTCGGTCAAGCGGGTCGGTTTGGAAAGAATTTCAGCCGGGATGGATATTTTACCCACATCGTGCAGAATTCCGGCGATCCTGATGCTGTTGATTTCCTCAGCGGAAAGTTTCATTTTTACGGCTATGCGGCAGGCCAGTTCCGCCACCCGCTGCTGATGCCCGGAGGTGTAGGGATCGCGTTTTTCAGACATGGCGGTCAGGGAAGCTACAGTTTCATCAAAAGTTCTCCGCAGCTGAGTAAGGCTTTCCTTAAGGGCATCCTCACTTTTTTTCAGTTCAGAAATATCGCGTAGTACCACGACCTTGCCCACAACATCTGCTTTTTCCTCAATACCGGAAATGTTTATGGATACAGGGGTCATTCCATGTGGACTTTTGAGGATTGCGTCACCGATTATGGAATCGTTACCGGAAAAAAAATCAATGGATTTCATTGTCCCTGAGTCAAAAATACTGACAGTTTCCTGAAAATCATGGCCGAATAAGCAATCAATGTCGTTACCCATGAGCGAACATGCGGATTTGTTCATGGACTTGATACGTCCATGGTGGTCGGTGGTAATGACAGCATCATCTATGCTGTCAAAAGTGGTTTTCAGCCAGCGGCGGTTTTCATTAAGGGTGGTTTCCGCACGGTGCTTGTAGAGGGCCATTTCTATGGTCAGGTTCAGTTCCCGGTCTTCAAAGGGTTTGATAATGTAGCCGAAAGGTTCGGTTATCTTGGCTCTTTTAAGGGTGTCATTATCAGCATAGGCTGTAAGGTAAATGATGGGAATATTACATTCTTTGTTGATTGCAGCCGCAGTGTCTATGCCGTCCATATCTCCTTCCAGCATGATGTCCATGAGGATTAGGTCGGGATTGCATTCTTCTAGAATCTGCACAGCCTGTTCGCCGGATGTGGCTATCCCGGCCACATGGTAGCCGAGTTTTTTAAGCCTTCCTTGTATGTCCAGAGAAACGATAGCTTCATCTTCCACAACCAAGATGCGGGAAGGGGCTTTGTTGCCAGCACTTTTTTCAGAGTAAGAAATCATGTGAATTCCATTGTTACTGGTCACAGGAAAAGCGATTATTCTTGAGGCACGGTACTATACTAAACGATATTATAAGTTCGAGGCAAGCATAAGGAATAATATATCAGGTGGGCAGTTCCAGCACGAAAATGGTTCCGTGCGGTTCAGCCGGTTTGACCCTGATGAATCCGCGATGGTCGGTCACGATTGATTTGACGATGGTCAGGCCGAGTCCGGTTCCGCTTTTTTTACTGGAAAAGTATGGTTCGAACATTCTTGAACGTTCATCGGCGGAAAGACCGGGGCCGTTATCCTGTACCTCCACCCTCAGCCAGCCGAGGGTGGCATCATGCATGGCGGTGATGGTGACAGCTGGCGATTCGCATTCATCCAGTGCTTCCGCAGCATTGGTGAGCAGGTTGATCAGGGTGCGGCGCATGGCTTCGCGGTCAAGTTCCAGCTGTGGCAGGTCGCCATCAAAGCTCAGGGACCATTCAATATTGCTGTGGCTGTTGCGGTACAGGCTGACTACTTCTTCAAGCAGGGGGCCAATGTTGTCCGGCTTGAGCCGCACTTCAGGCAGCTTGGCGTAGGCGGAAAATTCCTGAACCATCTGTTGCAGGTGTTCCACCTGAGAGATGATCAGGTCTGTACTTTCCCTGAAAACACTATCCTCTATTTCAGGACCGAATTTGCGTTGCAGCCGCTGGGCCGAAAGCTTGATGGGCGTAAGCGGGTTCTTGATTTCGTGGGCAATGCGTCTTGCAACTTCACGCCATGCAGCAATGCGCTGCATTTTTTCCAGTTCGGTAATATCTTCAAATACAGCCACGATGCCGGTGCTTGATTCCCCGGCTTTGAGGGCCACTACGTTGACCAGAAATTTCCTGTGCCGTCCTTCCACGGTAAGGGAAAGCTGTCTCTGCCACTGGGAAAAGGGGCTGGTGGCCATGTGGGAGCGTGCCTCGGCAATAAGTGAGGCCAGATCACCTTCAGGCAGCAGGGCCAGCGGATCTCTGCCGTGCACAAAGCGGGCTTCGATACCCAGCATTTCTTCAATGGCTGAGTTTACGGTGCTGATCTTTCCTTCTTCGTTAAGGGAGATAACCCCGGCGGTGATGTTGTTGAGTACCGCTTCCATGTAGCGGCCTCTGCGTTCCAGTTCCTGATTCTGCTGGGCCAGTCTGTCGTTAGCAGTTTTCAGGCTTTTCTGGCTCTCTTCAAGATCTTCAGCCATGCGGTTGAAGGATTGGACCATGAAGCCCAGCTCATCGTCCGAGCGGTCTTCAAGGCGTACTGTAAGGTCGCCGCGGGCAATGCGCTGCGAACCCGCAGCCAAAGCCTGAATAGGCGCGGAAAGTTCTTTGGAAAGCCGGAACCCGAACCAGATGGAACCGAGGATAATCAGCAGGGTCGTTACGCCGAGGGTCAGGTAAAGGCTCATTTTGAGCGGATACTTCAAAGTTTTTAACTGTTTGTATTCATCAAGCCCGCGCACAACCCGGTCCAGCTTGTAGAGCAGTCCCTGTCCGATGTTTTCCCCGATGATCAGGAATCCGGTTTTGCCATCGTCAACCGGGAGAATCCCGATGACCATGTCGTTACCGGGCATGGGATGGATGGTGGACCAGAAGCGGGGTTTCTTTTTCATGTCCTCCCAGTCAACCTTGGCGTTGATTTCAGCCCAGGCCTTGTCCCATGATCCTTGCGAATACCAGTTGATCTTCTTGCGGTCGGGCCGGATAACCCCCAGCAGGCCGAGGTCATATTCCCCCAGTTTTTTACCGAGGAATTTTTTCATGGATTTACCGCCCCATGCGTAGCGGCTCTCCTTGATGGTCTCAAGGATGTTGTCGCCGCGCCGTTCTAAACCTTCCTGTGCCGAAGCATAAAAGGCCCTTCCCAATTCAAGGGATTGGACCATGGATTCTTCAACCTGATTCTTGAACCAGTAGTCCACGGAAATCTGTACGAACTGCATAGCCATGAAGAACATGAGCAGGGTCGGCACCAGTGAAAGGGACATGAAAGAAAGAACCATGCGCGTTCGCAGTTTGGAGCCCAGCACCCTGCGCCGCCGCTCAAGGAGCAGCTTGACCCCGTTGCGGACCACGATGAACAGGACAATGAGCAGCAGGATGAAGTTCAGGTTGAACAATCCCACGAAAAGATAGGAGTTGACCCCGATATACTTGAGCTGCACAAAACCCAGACCCACAAACACCAGCAGGCAGAAGAAGGCAATATAATATTCGCGCTGTCTGCGTTTGCGTTCTTTGGTGTCGGGTACACTGATTTTAATGTTCTGCTCGGTCATGGCGGTCCTGAAATCAATAGGTGAAATCCAGCTGGTATGTTGCGGCCGGGATTACGTCCCATGACCAGAAAAAGAGGGTGTTCTTCAGCCATGCCGGAACTTCAGTGCGGTCCAGCCGGACTTTTAAACGCAGGTTGTACCTTTCTCCCCGTTTAAGGGTGGACCATGGGCCCAGATCGAGGACAAAGCTTTTCCATTCATCACGCAGGAGGATGGATAGGCTTTTATTTTTGAATATCTTGGCTCCCGGTTTTTCCAACACAAACTGGTTGGATAGAGAGTCGAAGTATAATTTACTACTGTATGTTTTGCCCGCAACCTTTGAATCCAGCCAGACGCTTTTGTGTTCAAATAGTGAGGCTTTGCACTCAAGTTTGAGTTTCATGCCGTTTTGCAGGGCTTCTTCCACCTGTGTGTCGGCGGTAAGTTCAATACCGAAGCGGGCCATGATGGAACCGGCCTGATTGTCCAGCACCATATTTTTGAGTTGCAGTGAGCTGGCCTGTGCTGCTCCGGGAAGGAAAAGAATGAAAAAGCCCAGCCATAAGATCAGCCCACCCCACATAGTGAAGGTCGGGCATGCTTGCTGAGTCATGTTTATCATTGATCTTTCTGCTTTCATTAGAAATCTTTTCCTCCCGTTTCCGGGCTTAACCTATCAGCCGCCAACCATTTGTTCAACTCCATGATTGCAGTGCGTTACAATTGATATGAAACTGTCTTTTCAAGCCGTAATGATGTATTAATAAGTGATCGGAGCTATTTCGAAGTTATATCGGAGGTCCTAGAATTCCATGCCTAATAAAATTCGCGAACAATGGAGCAGGCTTAATCGTCCGGGCAAAGCCGGGGTGATCATAGTCGGATTGCTTGTTTTTTATACACTTGTTGGTTTTCTTCTTGTTCCCTTTACCATCAAGAAAGTTGCCCTTTCCAAGCTGCCCCCGCTGCTGAACAGGGATGTACGTATTGAGCAGGTAGAACTGAACCCTTATACCCTGCATCTCTCCATTCATGGTTTTGAGATAGGCAAGAAAGAAGGGGAAGGGAATCTGTTTGCATTTAAAACATTTGATCTTAATCTGGATTCATTTTCCCTGTTCCGGCTGTCCCTGATTCTGGACCAGATCAGAATTGTGGACCCGCAGGTGGATTTGTCTATTTTCCGGGGTGGGAGCAGTGTTTCTGATCTTATCCCGGAAGGTGACGTTGAAGAGCAGTCCGAGGGAGCAGATCAGGAAAAGTCTCTTTTCCCGTTTATTGTTCGTGATTTAGACGTAACCAATGGAACTTGCAAGGTTTACGATAAAGTTCGTGATGTGCGCCATGAGATCGCCGGGCTGGATTTATTCGTACCTTTTACCTCTTCCCTGAGCCGGGATAATGATAAACAGGTGCAGCCGACCCTTAATATGGTCATCAATGGCACGCCCTTTATTTTGAAGGGGCACACCCTGCCTTTTAATGAAAGTCTGAAGACCGAGTTTGACTTTTCCCTTAAGAATGCGCAGCTGGCTGAGTACTGGCCCTACCTGCCTATTTACGAGACGACTGAGCTTAAAAGCGGTAGTCTGAGTTCCGATCTGGTGCTTTCCTTTGAGCGCGGGGAATCCCTGTTGCCCAAGGTGCTGATCAGGGGCAAGGCCAATATTTCTGATTTCGATCTTGCGGCCAGAAAAGGTCCTTCCCTGCTTAAATTCAAGGGGCTTGATGTTGATGTGGAAGAGGTCAGCATTCTTCAGCGTCTGCTTAAAATTTCATCCATCCGTTTGAGTGATCCTTACCTGAAGGTTGGTCTTAAAAAAGACGGCAGCCCGGATCTGCTTGATTATTTGTCTCCCTCAATTGAGGCCGGTAAGGAATCCAAGAAAACAGAAGCTGGAACCGAGGCTGAAAGCGGTCCTGCATTGGCTGCGTTGGTCAAGGATTTTAAACTTGAGAACGGGCTGGTGGATTTTACCGACAATAGTTTAGGTAAAGGATTCAACAAGAAAATCGGGCCGATCATGGTTCATGCCGGGAACGTTAGTACTGCCGAGAACGGGGCCGGGACATGGGATTTTCGTATAGGTTCCAACTCTACTGAAATTATCAGCGGGCAGGGCGGTATGACAGTTATTCCCCTGTCGGTAAACGGTTCAGCAGCTGTGGAAGATCTCGATATTCCTGATTATCATGTTTATCTGGATGATCCCCTGCCCCTTGATGTTGCCCGCGGTAAGGTCGGGCTGGGCAGTGATTTTCAGTTCGCAGCGCAGAATGGTTCAGTGCGGCTGGAAAATATCCGGGTCAATGTCGATTCTCTTGATCTGCAACCCAAGGGCGGTGGTAAGACATTGATCGGGTTGGGCGGATTTGCCATGAGCAATGGCACAGTGGACGTAAACAAAAAATCCGTGTTCATAGACTCCATTGATCTCAACAAACTCCTGATCCGGCTTATGCGCGATAAAAAGGGTATTGACCTGCTTAAGCAGATTGAAAAGCATCAGAAACAGGTCAAATCCAAGGGAGTTGGTATTCCAGCCAAGCAGTCCGAAGAATCAACAGAAGCAGCTGATGCGGAGGGGGAGCCATGGAAAGTTACCCTGAACAGGTTCAACCTTGCTGATTCAGCCTTTGAATTAACTGACCGGGCTGCCACGAAGAAGACGGTAACCAGTATCAATGACATCAAAATCGGACTCAACGGGCTGACTTTCCCGGAGAAAAAGCCTTTCAAACTGGCTCTTTCGGCTCTCATTAACAAGCGCGGTTCCATCAAAATTAACGGACAGGCCGGGCCGCAGTCTCTTAAGGGAAAGGGCAGTGTGCAGGTCCGCAAGCTGCGCCTGCGTGATTTTAACGGCTATCTCCCCCCGCAGATGCAGCTGAATATCGCCCGCGGGCATATTGATGTGCACGGGAACTGGAATTTTTCAGCGGCAAATGAACCCATGGCTGGATACACAGGCAAGGTTCAGCTTAAGGATCTGCTTATCCGTGACAATCAGGGTAACAAGCAATTCTTCCATCTCGATGATCTGGCTGTGCGCGAAATAGATTTCCGGTCCGCACCGCTTAAAGTTAAAGTAGGGTCTATTGCTGTACTGGCTCCGCAGGCAAATCTTGAGCGCGAGCAGGACGGTACTTTTAATATTGCCCGTATGTTGACCGGGCAGCGGGCTGAACCTGTGGATGAAGATGCCGTTGAAGCGCAGGCTGAGCAGGCAGCTGAAAAAGCCGAAGTGGCGCGGGCGGAGGGTGTTGCTCCTGCTGACGGAGTTGCAGAGCTTGAAGAGCCGACTGCCGATGAAAAGAAGGAAAACTTTGTTTCCGTAAATAAAATTTTTATGAGCAACGGTACGGTCACTTTTAAGGATTACGCCGTGTCTCCGGCTTTTGAGCTGGATATTACCAAGATGCGTTCTGCGGTGCGGGGCCTTGAACTTCCCCATGGCGAGCGAACCGATATTTCATTTAATGCCACCCTTGATAGCCAATCACCGCTGGTGGCTGAAGGTTATCTGCAGCCCACATCCGAAGGTGCGGATACCGATATCACCGTCTCCCTTGCCAATCTGGATATGACCCAGCTTTCGCCCTATACGGAAAAATTTATCGCCTATCCGGTCAGTACCGGCATGCTTAGCTCGGATGTAGGAGTGAAGCTGCGCGGCAAGATCGTTGCCGTGGATAATGTTTTTGATATCTACCAGTTTGAGGTGGGCGAGAAGGTGGATAACCCGGATGCTCCGAACATCCCCATCGGCCTCGGTCTGGCTTTGCTCCGGGATAGCAGCGGCAACATCCGGCTGGATATTCCGGTGGAGGGTGATCTTTCCGATCCTCAATTCAAGCTGGGCAAGGTTATCGGGCGGGCCATTGTCAACCTGCTGGTTAAGGCCGTTACTTCGCCCTTCGCCTTGATAGGCGCGCTGGTAGGCGGTGGTGAGGATATGGATGTCATGGCTTTTGAACCCGGCAAGGCTGGTTTTAAGGAAGGCGAATTGTCCAAGGTCGAGTCTGTTGCCAAGGCGATGCAGGACCGTCCGGGACTCAAACTTGAGATCAGCGGATTCACCGCGCCCGAGGATATCCCGGCCATGGAAGAGGCCGAGTTCCGCAGGCAGGTTGCCATGCCTAAGTTTCTCGATCTTGAAGGCGATGAGAATGCCCCTGCATCTGTTGAAGAAGTGGTCGTCAGCGAGGAAGAGTATCCCGAATATCTGGAAGAAGCTTACAAGGATGCGACCTTTGAAAGGCCTACGAACTTTCTGGGTATAGTGGTGGCTCAGCCTGTACCGGATATGGAAAAGGCCCTGCGGGATCACATCAAGATCTCTGATACTCAGCTTGCCGACTTAGCGCGGCGCAGGGCTGAGAAGGTCCGTACCAAGCTGGTTGAAGAGTCCGGTATTGAGCCGGGGCGTGTGTTCCTTAAGGGAATGTCCGCTACCGGAAAAGGAACCGGGCCGCGTGTTGAGTTGGGGTTGCAGTAAGAAGTTAGGATGCGCTTCGCGCTTTTGGGATGAAATGATTTCGCCTCCGGCGGGCAGAAGGCCGAGGGCCCTCTGCACTCCCCATTAAGGCTTTGCCATTGGGGCCGGGGGAATTTGCTATAGCTAACAATCCGTATCCCTTTGTTGGAGTGGAACAATTTTGGAGGTATTTTATGAATTGGTTGAAAAAAGTCGTTTATGTTTTGTGTCTGGTTGCCATGATGGCTGTTGTTTCCGGTTGTGAAGATAACGAAGGTGCGGGCGAAAAGCTCGGCAAGCAGTTTGATCAGGCCATGGAACAGGCCAAAGACAAAGCTGATGAGATGAGCGATCAGGCCAAAGATGCCTACGAGGATGCCAAGGACAAAGCTAAGGAAGCTTTGGATAATTAGTATTTGTCATTGAGAAGAATTTAAAACCGCCGGACTTAATGGTCCGGCGGTTTTTTTGTTCTGGATTTGGGAAATTGACTTGTTTCCGGTTCAATGGTTCATTGGGCAGGTTGAGAATAACCGTACCATTTGGAGGAAATAAAGATGGCTGAATATACATATGAAAGTCTGGAAGCTCTGCTCAAGGAAAAGCTCGGTGACAACATGCCCGAGCGGGCCATGGAAGATATCCATGAGGCTCTGAAGATCACCGAAAAAATGGAAACCGAGGGCTGGAAGTTCAAGCTGGTAGACCTAAGCCGGGGCAGCATGACTGAAACCGATTGGCGCGCGACTCTCACCAAGGATGACAAAAAATTCTCCGGGCAGAGTGATCATGCGGCTTTGGCTGTTTGTGTTGCTGTGGCGGATGCTTTGGTGGGGTAGGGATTCTAACCGCAATATTTTAGGGCAAAAAAATCCCCCCGGAACAACCGTTCCGGGGGGATTTTCAATTTTTCTATCTGGCTAATTAGTCTTCAAAATAGCAAGCGGTCTGATTTCTACACTCTTTAATGAATCTGTCCGTTGCCTTGCGTAATTGTCGGTATTCACCTGCTTCGTCATGGTTTTTGTCAAAGTACGTAAAGGCGTCATCGCCTTCTTTGATAGGGATTTCCCGGAAGCGGATATCGGTTGCCGGTTTGAAATCTTCACATAGGACACAATAAACGCTTTTTTCCGTAATATCGTAAACAAAGGGCAGATCACCGGGGACCACGTTGATTGGAGCACACCCGTTTGTATCGCAATGTTCGAGTGTTACCTCGGACAATAGCTGCATCAGCTTCGGTCTGAATTCCTTAAGCTCTTCACCGAACTCCGAAATAACAGCCAGTTCCGGGTGCAGACATGTGATTACCCTCAAGGTTCCCATTACTCCTAAATGGTTGGGGTAAAATAGTTCATCAAATTGGGTGTCCATGTTTACATCAAATTCTTCCGGACGGACCGAACCTATGTGTGGAATGAGCAGATCAATTTTATTCTTTTCAATATCGTAGAGCTGCCAGATCTCTTTTTTATCGGGGTCTACGCACGAAATTTTCTTTTTCTTAACGGTCTTTGTTATGGGAGGCAGCAAGCCCGTGTCCGCAGTGAGGACAATGTTTCGTTCACCATGTTCTGTTTTGACTTGAAAGTGGACACCGATGGCGTAGCGCTCAGCAATAGTGTCATTGTGGTAAGCTGGCAGTACCCGCATTACTAAATCACCTTCCTCATCTAGAGAAAAGTTTTGTCCGGGGCTGATGGGATGAATCTTTTGGTATTTGTTTTTGAACTCCAGCAAACTGCTTAGCTTGTTCATGGAACTGACGTTCAGGTAAAAATTAAGCTCCTGTTTTTCATCTCTATCTCTATTGAATTTGTAAAAAAGCGAGAGCAGGGATTCGAAGTCCACAGTGTGGTCGTTGTGAGCGTGGGTGATGACGATATGCTTGATGTCTGCAATGCGCAGGCCTGCCCGGTGGAAGTTATCAATGAAGTTGTAGCCCGGATCAACCACAACCCCTTCGCCCTTGTGGTAGAGGAAATATCCGCCGCCGACAGAATCCTCGCCATTGATACCCGCAAGAATGGGGGTGTAGGAGTTCCATTTGCGCAGTACGAAGAACAGGCTTTTATCCTCTTGAAGTGGAGGTTTGGCTTCTATGTGTTTGTCGATGAGTTTTTCTGTTTGCGACATGTAGTCTTTGAATTTATCAATGTCGTATTTAAATTTTTCTCTGGCGTCTTCCACAAAAGATTTTAAGACACCTGCGTTTTGGCTTTCATCAGTTTTTTCACATGCGGTGGATGGTTCTTGAGGGGGATCTATTTGTTGATCTTTTTCGGCTGATTTCGCCTTAGCTTTTACGTAGCTGAGGTCGGATGCATGTGATTTATTTTGAGGGTCTAATCGGCATGCTTCTTCCAAGTTTTGTATGGCTTCTGCTGTATTGCCAAGAGTATAGAGAGTAATGCCTTTGTCTCTCCATGCAGCTGCATAGTCTGGTTTTATTTTGATAACTTTATCTAAACATTTAATAGTGTTTAAGTGATCATTAGTTTGTGCGTAAACAAAGGCTTTAACTCTCCATGTGTCGTAGTCTTTGGGCTGTTTTTTTATTGCTATGTCTAAAATCTCGTGAGCTTTTGAAAATTCTTTTAATTCTAAGTAAACTATCCCTTTGTTTGTGTATGCTTTATGGTCATGAGGGTTTAATTCAATAGCTTTGTTGAAAAAGTCAAGTGCATTGGAGTGTTCTTCAATAGCTATGTAGCATAATCCTTTATTGTTCCATGTTCTATAGTCCGATTTGTTGATCTCAAGAGCTTTGTTATGTAAGCATATTGCTTGTTTGTAACTACCGTTAAAGTAGTGTGTCACTCCAAGAGCTTGAATTAAGAAATCATCGTCATGTGTTGTTTCAATTGCTTCTTCTAGGAGAGAAATAGCTAAAGGAAAATTGTTTTTATATCGATAGATTTCACTTTCGAAGTATAGCTCATAGCTAGGTGCTATTTTGGCAGCAGCTTCTAAACCTCTATTTAGAAATTCAAAGCACTTGTCCATGTTAGAGATATATGCAAAGTTCTTAGCCCGATCACTCAATTCCCGCAAATCCTCAATAGTCTTCAGCTCTTTCTCACTCATAATTATATCTCCCCGAAATTTAATCTAATATTTGCGCCTTGATATTGTCAGGATATAATTGTTGTTGCAAGTCTATATTATGAATTAGCAAGTGCTTTTCCCAAGAACAGATAACAAAAAATCCCCCCGGAACAACCGTTCCGGGGGGATTTTCAATTTTTATGTATCGAACCAGCTACTAGAACTGTTTCTTCATCAGCTCGGCGAGGTTGGCGGCGGTGAAGCCGTATTTCTCTGCAAGCTGGGTTGCGGGTGCGGATGCGCCGAAGTGGTCGATGCCGAGTACTGCGCCGTCGAGGCCTACGTACTTGTACCAGCCTTCGGGGCGGCCTGCTTCTGCTGCCACGCGGGTGCGGACATTGGGATCGAGTACGGAATCTTTGTACTGCTGATCCTGCTCTTCGAAGAGTTCCACGGAGGGCATGGAGACCACGCGGATCTTTTTGCCTTCAATCATGGAAGCAGCTTCAATGGCGAGGGATACTTCGGAACCTGCGGCAATGGCGATCATGTCCGGGGTGCCTTCGCAATCCTTCACGATGTAACCACCGCGCTTAACGCCTTCTTCAACCTGCGGGTACTCATCTTTGCCGAGGACGGGCAGTCCCTGACGGGTGAGCATGAGGGAGGAAGGACGCTTGGTCTGGGCCATGGCGATTTCGAGACATGCTGCGGTTTCGCGGGCATCTGCGGGGCGGAGGATCAGCATGTTCGGGATGAGACGCAGAGAAGATACGTGCTCAATGGGCTGATGAGTGGGACCGTCTTCACCTACGTAGAAAGAATCGTGAGTGTAGATGTAGAGGACCGGCAGGTGCTGCAATGCGGACATGCGCATGCCGTTTCTGCAATAGTCGGAGAAGGTCAGGAAAGTTGCACCAAAGGGGATTACGCCGCCGTGCAGGGCCATACCGTTAAGGATAACGGACATGGGGAACTCACGGACACCGAAAGCGAGGTTACGCGCGGTCTTGCCGTCAATGGCGAAGTCGCCAACCTTTTTGCGGAAGTTCGCAGTCTGGTTGGAGGGATCGAGATCCGCAGAACCACCTACGAGAGTGGGCAGAGCATCGGTGATGGCGTCGAGACATGCGCCCCAAGCCTTACGGGTTGCAATGGACTGACCTGCTTCAAATTCGGGCAGTTCAAGTTTGATCTCGCTACGCGGGGTGTTGGACTGCGCCCAGAAAGCGGCGATTTTTTCGTCAGCGGCAAGTGCTGCATCTGATTTTTCTTTCCACTGAGCTGCCAGTGCTTTGAGATCGGGGAACCGAGCCTGAAAATGTTCAACAACATCTTCGGGAACGTAGAAAGTTTCTTTTTCAGGAAGACCGAAGCATTTCTTGGTGGCTTCAATTTCATCATGGGAAAGCGGGGAACCGTGAGTGGAGTGGCTGCCTTCGCAGGTTGCTGCGCCTTTAGCCATTACGGTTTTACCGATGATCAGGGTAGGCTTGGAAGTTTCAGCCTGACCTGCTTTTACTGCTTCGCGAATCGCTTGGTGGTCGTGACCGTCGATTTCCACAACGTGCCAGCACATGGCTTCGAAAACTTTTTTGAAGTCGGTGCAGTCGCACTTGCTGGTGGGTCCTGCGAGCTGGATGTCGTTGGAATCGTAGTAAACTACCAGTTTACCCAGTCCCCAGAGTCCGGCGAGGGTTGCAGCGCCGAGTGCGACGGGCTCCTGAAAGTCACCGTCAGAGGAAAGTACGTAGGTGTAGTGGTCTACTACGTCATCGTTGGTGTTGGCGTTGAGGAAAGCCTCAGCGGTAGCCATACCGACACCGACACAGAAACCCTGACCCAGAGGGCCGGAAGTGGCTTCAACTCCGGGGGTCATGTCGTGTTCGGGGTGGCCGGGGGTGATGGAGTCCAGCTGGCGGAACTGTTTGAGATCTTCAATAGTCAGCAGTCCGCAGAGGTGCAGGATGGAGTAGAGAAGCGGAGATTCGTGACCGGCGGCCATAACAAAACGGTCGCGATCAGCCCATTCAGGATTGCTGGGATCGAATTTAAGGAAGTCCTTGTACAGGACGTAGGCAAAGTCTGCGGAAGACATGGAACCGCCGGGATGACCGGAATTGGCCTTGCGGATGGAGTCCATGATCAAGCCTTTGACAACGTTGACCGCTTTCTGGTCCAACTGGTTGTTACTCATTTTTTGAGTCCCCTATTAATGGATGATATTTTATTCAGCATTCAAGTCTGACAGTTAACCGTCTCACTTTCCTGGAGAATGCTGTCTAATGTTATAAATTAAAGAATCCCGCCTGCAATTATGCTGACGGGATTTCTACTATTTATCGAAAAGATTGATTCTACGCATGTGCCGGTCACCTTCAAACTCGGAGGTCATGAAGGCGCGGATGATTTCTTCCGCCAATCCGGGCCCGATTACTCGTTCGCCGAGGCAGAGGATGTTTGCGTTGTTGTGTGCGCGTGCCATTTTAGCCATGTACTCATTGGTACACATGGCGGCGCGGATGCCCTTGTGCTTGTTTGCAGCCATGGACATGCCGAGTCCGGTTCCGCAGATCAGGATTCCGGGAATGCTTTCCCCGGTAACCATATCGGCTACTTTTTCGGCGTAAACAGGATAGTCGCAGCTGACAGCTTCTTCAGGTCCGGCGTCTACCACATCGTAGCCCATATCAGTGAGCAGTTTGATGGCAAATGTCTTGAGGGTGAAGCCCCCGTGGTCCGAACCGATTACAACTTTACCGGCCATATCCAGATCTCCCGCGCAGGACGCTTGAAACAGCAACAGGCACACAAAAAAACAGTTCTGTCGAGAAGCATTCCCGCAGAACTATGGATTTCAGGCTGTGCTCACTGTGTTTGTAACACCCTGTACTTTTGGTTTTTTATGGATTCAACCGAGGAATCAAAGTGGTGGTGGGGGGAGGATTCGAACCTCCGAAGGCGTTGCCGACAGATTTACAGTCTGTTCCCTTTGGCCACTCGGGAACCCCACCACTCTATTATGAAACCGTTACCGGTTAAATATCCATTTTACGTTCATTGTCGCGATATTTTACGTCGCGCTTAGCAGCCTGCTCTTTGCGGAGCCTGCTGATTTCATCTTTGAAAAATTCGATCTGCTTTTTACACAGTTCCGCGTCCCCGTCAACATCACCTGTAGTGAGTTTTCCAAGAAGCGCATATTCTTTCTCAAGACGCTTTGTAAGCTGGCAGACTTCGAAATTTCCCAGAAGTCTGGAAACGATTCCTTTCATCTCCGCCAGCCAGACATCGAGACCTAGTTTAAAGTTTTCAAGAAGTCCACTACTTTTTTCATTAGAATTAAAATCCTGCCCGCTCATACTTCCCTCCGTTATGAAAAGCTTAACATTTTAATCAATTTTCACGTATCCGTTGCGGTCGAGACGAATTTCCTCGGAACCCTCGGGCAGCTTGAGCTGAAGAGCTTTTTGCTGCCACGGTTTGGATGTGAAGTTCCGGGATTTTATACGCAGCAGGGCTTTGTCACCCAATTCTGTGTAAACGGCGATTTTTTCCGGCAGCAGTTTGCCTGACCCGTCCTCTTCATAGGAAGACAGCTCCATGCGCCATGGAATTTCGCCCCGTCCCGATATTTCCACCGGGGTTCCCTGTTCCGTCAGCACGATGGTACTGACGGGTCCGTTGTCAAAGCTAAAACGCAGATTCCCGTTTTCAGCAACGGGGACTGCGGTATCGTATGATTTTGGTATCAGGTTGGGATAACAGCCGGAGATAAGTCCTGCAAGGTCTTTCAAGGAGAATGGAAAGGGCAGGCCGAGTAAATGTACCGCACGGACCGGAGAAGAGTGCGTATATGCGGTTTTCTGATCCGGGTAAAAGGCGGTCAGCCCGTTATCGTCTTCGCGTATATGGGCGATGTAGGCCCCGATGCCGGCGCGAACGTCCAGCCGCAGAGGAGATGCGTATTCGCCCCATAAGGTCATGGTCGTGCGGTGCCCGGAACCTCTTGATGTGTAATAAAGGCTGGCTTTGGCCCGGAGTCCCGTTGCATTGCAGTTGCCGTATGTGTTTTGGAATGCAGCATACAGGCTTTGCGGTGCAATCGCGATGTCAGGGCGGCTCACCTGAGTCCGGGAGGCGCATCCGCCAAGCGCGAAAATCACGATCAACAGAATCAGGGCCGTGCAGCGGAAGTTTGAAATCATAACTCTTTAAGTTTCTGGCGAATCTGGTCAGCGTTTTCAGGCTTAAGCTCAAGAGCTTTGCGATAGCCTTTTGCAGCGGATTTTTTCTTACCCAGTGCGGCGGCAATATCTCCGTAATGGTCCCAGAGTTCGGGCTGTTTGGGGCGCAGGGAGACAGCACGCTTGATGACTTTCCAAGCCTCTTCGAAGTCACCTATGCGGTAGTTGACCCAGGCCAGCGAGTCGAGAATGTAGCCGTTATCCGGCTCCAACCTGTTGGCCCTGCTGATGAGTACCATGGCCCGGTCAAGCTGCTCGTTGCGGTCGGCGAGGATGTAGCCCACGAAGTTTAGCGCGTCGGCATGGTCCGGGTAACTGGAAATGATCTGTTCCATATATTTAAGAGTCTGGTCCAGATTGCCTTCCTGCTCTTCCATCATTCCCAGCTGGAAAAGAATTTGCGGATGTCCGGGGACATTCGTATTTCCGCGCAACAGGGCGTCTTTAGCAGCTTTGTTGTCTTGTGCCGCTGAATGGAGACCAGCTTCCAGCAGATAGAAATTCACCGCATCAGGAAATTTTTCTTCGCCTTTCCTGATGACTTCAAGGGCCTGCTTGTTACGTTCGAGGTCCATAAGCAGGTGCGCCCGGAATTGCAGACTGCGATCATAGTGTTCGCTTTGCTGAGAAATCTTGTTGAGGTAGCTCAGGGCCTTGGCCGGGTCATCCTCACCTTCGTAGGCAATGGATGCCTTGAAGAAATAGTATGAATCAGGGACGGTTTTCTGTTGTGCGAAAAGGTCCAGCAGAATGGAGGCCTGACCATAAAATTTTCCGCTGATGAATTGCTGTGCTGCTTCCAGCAGGAAGGCTTTGTTGCGTGGTCCTTCCATGGCCAGTTTCAGTGCCCGTTCAGGGTTGTTGAGCTTGAGGCAGAGTTCCATTAGCCGCAACCGGATATGGTTGGACACATCCGGGAATTCGAGCATTCTGGTATAAATTTTTTCTGCGGCGTCGTAATCTTTTTCCAGCTCGTGCATGTAGGCCAGTTCGCCCCATGCTTCAATGAAATCAGGTTTGACTTTTACGGCTTTATTCAGGCTGCGGATGGCCTGCCGGGTCAGTCCCAGTCCTGCGCTGGCTTTGGCATGCAGATAGTGGATCTGAGCGGTGCGTTTATCTTTGGGGATGACCTTGAGGATATCAAGGGCCTGCGCGAATTTTTTCTGCTCCAGATAAATGCGGGCCAGATGCCCGGTCACCGCCAGATCGTCCGGTTTTTTGAGCAGGTACTCCTTGAGCACTCCCTCAGCATCAGCATTGCGGTTGTCTACCAGGTAGGTATTTGCAAGGCTGATGGTCAGGTCCCGGCTCATGGGGTATTTGGCAAGGGCTTCTTTAAGGACGACCCGTGCCTCATCAATCTGCTGCGAAGTCCAGTAAAGGGCGAATTTGTCCAGATACAGTTTTTCCTGCGGCTCTACGGCGATGATCCGGTTTAAAACGGTCATTGCGTCTTTTTGCAGCCGGGCAACTTCATTGATTTTCTGGGGTGTCTTAAGGCCGCTCATGGCCTGTCCCAGCCTTGAGCGGTAGTCCATGTAGACCAGATAATCGTATGTCAACTGCGCTTCCGGGCTCAGCGGGAGCTGAAACTCGGGGCGGGCAGTGTTTTTAGTTGCACAACCCTGCAACATAAGCAGGGCCAAAAGGGCGGTTACAGCAACAGCCTTCAGCGGGCAGCGTGAGGAGCCGGTAGTTTGTATCATACAAGCCTTTCAGGTTCTTCCTGCGGGATATATTTGGGATCTTTGGATAATTCGACCAATTTTTCGTAGATTGCGGAGCCGATGTTAATGCCCTGCGAAATCATTTCCGGACCGTACTCCCTTCCGGTTTCAGTGCGGAATGTTGATTCAATGGACTTGATTATTTCTAATCCTTTGGGGAATTTTTTAATGATTTCTTCAACAGTCCAGTCTTCGTAATCGCAGATTTCCCAGAGAGTTGTGGAGAAGTTGTCCGGTCCCCAGCGGAATTTATCCGCATCGTAGAGTGCGCCGCTCAAGAGAGCCAGCTCCGGATCGTTTTCAATGGGTTTTTCCGGCTTGAAGGCTTCGTGCCGGGCAATGGACTCGGCAATGAGTTCCTTGTTGCGTTCGGAAAGGGGGTAGTTGTTGAGAATAACCTTGGATGTTTCAGAGCCACGGATGGCATGGTTCTCATCCAGACGGCAGCAGTCATGGAGCAACCCGCAGAATTGGGCCAGCAGGACCAGCTCGCGGACGCGGTCTCCGTCCATGTCGTCCCCTTCCTTGAGGATGATGGCACCGGCCTCGATGGCTACTTTTTTGGAGTGGTAGATGCCATGGGCGTACTCATCATAAAGGAAAGGCAGCACGTCTTCCTGCAACCTGATGATCAGCGGATGGTCGAAAAACATATCTCTTGCAAATTCGATCTGGGTTTCCAGATCACGGTAAAAAACCGGCACGGGCAGGGCCGATGCCATTGCTTTTGCTTCTTTCTTAAGGTCGGTAAGCAGCTTATTCATTTTCAGGTATCCAGTCCTGTGAAAAGTCTTTAACTGATTCAGCCAGATGTTCCCTCAATTTTTTCAGCAGTCTTGCTTCAATCTGGCGAACTCTTTCCCTCGTTACCCCGAACTCTTCTCCGATCTCCCTGAGTGTTCTGGGGGAATCGGACAGAAGGCGGTCGTTCAGGATTACCTGTTCCTTTTCATTGAGATTTGGAACAATTACCCTGAGCTGGTCAAGCAGTAATGTGGAAATCTCCTTGTTGGCAAGGGTTTCTTCTACTCCGGGCCCAAGATCAGGAAGAAAATCCATGCGTGTGGCCTCGGAATCTTCACCGAACTTAAGGTTCAGGGAGAGGTCGTTCTTGGCCAGCCGCTGGTCCATTTCAGTAATTTCCTCTTCGCTTACATTCAGTTTTTTTGAAAGCTCGGAGGTGGTCGGGTCAAAGCCGAGAGCCTGTAATCTTTGGCGTTCCTTGTTCAGATTGTAAAAAAGTTTGCGCTGGGTCTGGGTGGTGCCGATCTTGACCATGCGCCAGTTATCCATAATGTATTTAAGGATGTAGGCCTTGACCCAGAAGGCGGCATAGTAGGAAAATTTGATGCCTTTGTCGGGATCAAATTTATTTACGGCCTTCATCAGACCCACGTTACCTTCCTGAATAAGGTCGAGCACATTCTGCATCCAGCGGCGCTGGAAATCCATGGCGATCTTAACCACCAGCCTCAAATGCGAGGAAACCAGCCTGAAGGCCGCTTCCTGGTCTCCGTTCTCCTGCACCCGTTTGGCAAGCTGAAATTCTTCATCCGGTTCCAGCAGGGGAAAGCGGCTGATTTCTTGGAGATACAAGTGAAGAGGGTCCTTGGTTGCGACTTCACCTTTGGCTCTTGGCGTAGGCAGGAAATCGCCCTTGGGGGGAGTTTTTACCTCTTCATTTTCAACAGGCTCAAGATCTACCGGTTCTTTTTTAGATGGCATTGTCCAGTTTATATTTCCCTGTTCGACTGAATTTATTTGAATATTTTATTGTAAACATAAGTTCTTATCTGTAACTTGTAAGGGTATAGTTTTTATTTGTCCTTTTCAATGTTTTTAAGTAGAAGCGTTTTCAACACATTATACCCTTCTTTTGGAGTTCTCAGGAACTGTTTTTTGTACTTTTTTCAAAAAATTAGAATCAAGAGGTGAAGCGGAGCATTCCGTTTTTGCTGACTATCGCGGACCTACTGCTGTTCGCTGCTATTCTACAGGATAAGATTTCATCAAAAAGTAAAAATTATGATCAGCTTTTTGGCTGAGATTTAAAATTAAATAAAAAAGTGGAGCGTTAGACATGCCTGATTTTCGCAAAGCCCTCAGTGACGGGAAAATATATTTCTTTGACGGTGGTTACGGAACCTTTTTGCAGAGCAGAGGGCTGCCCGCAGGCATGTCACCGGAGATGTGGGGACTGGAGCGTCCTGATGTAATCAAGTCCGTACATAAAGATTATGTGGATGCCGGGGCCAATGTGCTGACCTCCAACACCTTCGGCGGCAGCAGGCCCAAGCTGGGCGCGGATGTGGATGTCATCGGCCTGAACCGTGAGATGGCCCTTCTGGCCCGTTCTGTTGCCGGGGATAACGTATTTGTTGCCGGTAGCGTCGGTCCCACCGGACATTTTGTGCAGCCTCTGGGTGAGATGACCTTTAAAGAAATGGTCGAAATTTACAAGGAACAAATCAAGGGCCTCGTGGAAGGCGGAGTTGACCTGATTCTCGGTGAAACCCATTTCGATCTGGCCGAAGCCCGCGCCGTGGTCATTGCCGCCCGTGAAGTCTGCGATTTGCCCGTGGCCCTGTCCATGACCTTTGAGTCTCCGGCTGCCTGTTTGACCGGGACTTCTCCGGCCACATTCATCGATACCATGCAGAACATGGGTGTTGAACTTATGGGTACCAACTGTTCCGCCGGACCGGAGCAGATTCTGGAAGTGCTGGAAAATATGCAGCCGCGTCTTTCTTCCCCCCTGCTGGTGGAAGCCAATGCCGGATTGCCCGAACTGGACGAGAACCGCAACACCGTGTTCCGTCTTCAGCCTGAACCTTTTGCCCGGCAGTCCGCAAAATTTGTAGATGTGGGTGCTAAATTTATCGGCGGTTGCTGCGGAACCGGCCCGGATCACATCCGCGCCCTGCGTAACAAAGTCGGTGATGCCAGCTGGAAGCGTCCCGTACCGCAGGAAGACTGCCAGATAGTGCTGACTTCCCGTGCCCAGACTGTAAAGATCGGTTTTGAGCAGCGTGGAGTGATCATCGGTGAACGCATCAACCCCACCGGCAAGAAGCAGCTCATCGCGGAACTCCAGAAAGGCCAGTTTACTGAAGCCATGAAATTTGCTGAAGAGCAGATTGCAGTGGGTGCGCCGGTGCTGGACGTGAACGTAGGCGCTCCCATGGTGGATGAGGTTGAAATTCTGCCCGCTCTGGTCAAAGAAATTTTCTCCCAGCATTCCGCACCGCTCTCCATTGATTCCACCAACCCGGATGCGGTTGAAGCGGCTCTCTGGGAATATCCCGGATCAGCTTTGGTCAACTCCATCAGCGGTGAACCCGGACGTATGGAGCGACTCGGCCCCTTGTGCAAGAAATTCGGTGCCCCGTTTATCCTGCTGCCCATTGTCGGCAGCAAATTACCCATCACCTGTGCTGAAAAAGTTGAGGTTGTCTCCGAACTGCTCAAGCAGGCTGATGATCTGGGCATCCCGCGCAGGCTGATCATGGTCGATGCTCTGGCCCTGACCGTATCCTCCAAGCCCATGGCGGCCCGTCACTGCCTTGATTTTATCAAGCATTGCCGCGAGGAATGGAACCTGCCCACCGTGCTTGGCCTGTCCAATATATCTTTCGGACTTCCGGCCCGTGAGCTGCTCAATTCAAGTTTCCTGACTCTCTGTCAGGGGCAGGGTATGGCTGCGTTTATTTCCAACCCCAACTCGGTGCGGCTGCGTGAAGCACTCTATGCCAACGAAGTTATGCTCTGCCGTGATCCGCAGGCTGAACAGTACATTGAACGTTATGCCGAGTGGACTCCTTCCGGTGACGGCGGTCAGTCCGGGGCTGCGGGAGACAGGAAAGAGGAAAAAACCGGTGCGGAAAATCTTTTTGATGCTGTCGTTAAGGGTGACCGCGGCTCCATCGTAGCCCTTGTGGAACGTGATCTTGAAGGCGGGCGTAAGCCATTTGAAATGGTTAATGAAGATCTCATTCCGGCTATTATGGAAGTGGGTGAGAGATATGAACGCAAGGAATATTTCCTGCCGCAGCTGCTCCAGTCCGCTGAGACATTGCAGAAGGGTTTTGAAAAGCTCAAGCCCTTGCTCGAAGCGTCCGGTGACGTGGAGGAAAAAGCCACCATCATCATGGCTACTGTGGAAGGCGATATTCACGACATCGGCAAGAATATTGTCTGTCTGATGCTCAAGAACCACGGCTACAATGTCATTGATCTCGGCAAAGACGTACCTGCTGAGACTATAGTAGATGCTGCTGAAGAAAACGGGGCCAAGATTGTGGGACTTTCCGCGCTGATGACTACTACCATGGTCAAGATGGAAGAGACCATTAGCCTGATCAAAGAACGCGACCTCGACATTAAGGTCATGATTGGCGGTGCGGTTATTACCGGGGGATTTTGCGAATCCATCGGTGCAGACGGCTGGTCCACCGATGCGGTGGCTGCGGTAAAAGTAGCCAAGAACCTGTTGCAGTAAGGCTGCATGCGGATTTTTGAATTATTTCATGGAATCTGCTAGTGGACTGTTTATAACTTCCTGAATCTCAATTTTGTTTTGAGGGAATATATGAGAATATTTAATAAATTAAGCTTGTTCGTGATCCTGATGCTGGTTCTCGTTGCCGGGTGCAACAAGGCTGAGACCGCTGAAGGTGTTGATACCATCAACGCCCAGGGAATTCAGGACATTATTGCTAAGAATAAAGGCAAGGCGGTACTGATTAATTTCTGGGCCACTTGGTGCCCTCCCTGCCGTGCGGAAATCCCGGAGCTCATTGAGCTGCGCAAGAAATTTTCTGATGATGAGCTGGTGATGATCAGTGTCTCTGTTGATGAAAGCAGTGATTTAGTTGATGAATTTATGCTCAATGAAGAAAAGTTCAATTATCCGGTTTATTTTGCGGCAGATGATGTGGGCGGTGCTTTCAGGATTCAATCCATCCCCAGAACCATGCTTTTCGACCCTGCGGGGCAGCGGGTTTTCGACAAGGAAGGAAGCTACCCCGGTGCCATGTTTGAAAGATATATTAATAAGATGTTAAAGGATCGGTAGACGAGGATGGTAAAGATCAGAAAGGCCTCCATGGAGGATGCCAAGAACATCCACTCTATTATTAAAGACCGGACAAGGGACGCCATGGTTCTGCCCCGGCCTTTGAATTCCATTTACGGGCATCTGCGCGATTTTTTTGTTGCCGAGGCTGAAGACGGTAAGATTATCGGCTGTTGTGCACTTGCCATAAGCTGGGATTGTCTGGCAGAAGTGCGGTCTCTGGTTGTTGTGCCTGAAGCACGGGGTTCCAATCTGGGTGCACAGATGGTGGAAGCCTGTATTCAGGAAGCGCGTGAACTGGGTGTTTGCGACGTTTTTGTTTTGACTAATATTGAGAAGTTTTTTGCAAAGCTGGGCTTTGTGGAGACAGACAAACATGTGCTGCCCCAGAAAATCTGGGCGGACTGCATCAACTGTCCCCAATTCCCGGATTGCGATGAAATTCCAATGATCATGAAACTGAAATAAATAAGGAAAACTGTCATGGGCCATAGCCTTAAAGAAGTTTTTTCTAAAGAAATAATCGCTGAAAGAATTGAGAAGCTCGGTAAAGATATCTCCGAAACATACGGTCAGGAACCGCTGGTTTGTGTATGCGTACTTAAAGGGGCCTACCTCTTTTTCGCTGATATCACCCGCGCCCTGAGCCTTGATCCTGAAATAGATTTCGTGCGCCTCTCCAGCTACGGAGCCGGAACCAGCCGCACCGGAAATATGAATTTTTCCAAGGACCTTGAAGTATCCATTGCCGACAAGCATGTCTTGATTGTTGAAGACATTGTTGACACCGGACATTCCGTAGAATTCCTTAAGCATGTGTTTGAAAAACGTAACCCGCTGAGCGTAAAGACCTGTGCTCTGATTGATAAGAGGGAGCGTCGCGAAATCGATCTGGAAGTTGAATTTCCCGGTTTTATTCTCGACCACGGCTTTCTTGTGGGATACGGAATGGACTATGCTGAAAAATACAGGTATTTAAGTGCAGTGTATGAACTTGAGAATGCCTAGATTTTAGGGTTCTGTTTATAAAATTGCAATAAAACGAGTCGGTTAAACTTATTCAATGGCAGGTATAGTGGTCCATGATTATTACGTGTTCAAATTGCGAGACCAAATTCAATTTACCGGAAAGTAAGATTCCGGCAGGCGGAGCCAAAGTAAAATGCTCCAAATGCGGAAATATTTTTAAGGTAACTCCTCCCGCTCCCGAGCCGGAGGATGAAGTTGAGTCCATGCTTGAAGAGGAGCAGCCCAAGTCTGCGCCGGAACCGAAACCGGAACCAAAGCCTGAACCTGAGCCGGAACCGGAACCGGAACCGGAACCGGAACCTGAGCCGGAACCGGAACCGGAACCGGAACCTGAGCCGGAACCGGAACCCGAGCCGGAACCTGAGTCTGAGCCGGATTTTGACGATGACCTTTTTGATGAGGCCGCCGATGAATTGGGTGATGAGCTTGGTGAGGACCCGTTCGGTGATCTCGGTGCTGATGAGCCGGAAGCTCCTGCGGCAGATGATTCGGACGACCTTGAAGATGATCTTTTCGGTTCTGATGATAATTCAGCTGATGCCGAAATCGGGGCCGACCTTTTTGACGACGATGATGATCCCCTTGCCGAGCCTGTTGCTGAGGAAGCAGCAGCTCCGGAAGATGATTTTGATATAGATGATGAGCTTTTCGGCGACGACGATGAAACCGAAGAGCCCGCTGCGTCAGCAGCACCCGCATCTGAAGCAGACGAAAGTGACGACCTCTTTGACGATGATGACCTTTTCGGTGATGACGATGACGGTGCTGAGCTTTCCGAAGATAATCTTTTTGATGACGATGAAGAGATAGAGGAAGATGACGGCGAGGTGGAAGAGGAAGATTTTGAGGAAGACGAGGACTTTGAAGAAGAGGATTTTGACGAAGATGACGGCCTCTCCCTTGATGATGGAGAAATAGCCGGATTCGATCTTGATGACGACCTTGACGCTCCTCCGTCCAAGAAAGCTAAGAAAAAGGGCAAGAAAGGGCTGATCATTACCCTCGTGCTCTTACTTCTTTTCGGAGGTGGTGCCGGGGCCGCATGGTACTTCAAGGCCTGGGAATCCCTGCCTTTCAGCATTCCTTTTATCTCTTCCGATGATGCCGGAACCGCTGATTCCAACGAGCCGCCTTCCAAGCGGTTCAGCAAGTTCTCCTTTAAGGATCTGCGCCAGTTCTACGTCAACAATGACAAGGCCGGACAGCTGTTCATCATCGAAGGTAAGGTGGTTAACAACTTCAGCAAGCCCAAAGAGCTGATTGAAGTTGAAGCACAGCTTTTCGATGACAAGGGACAGGTACTCGATTCCAAGCGTCTGCTTTGCGGAAACACACTTTCCCTGTTTCAGCTGGAAGTGCAGTCCAAAGAGGAAATAGAGGCCGGACTTGGCTCCAAGGTCGGCATACTCTCCAACAATACGCTGCTCAAGCCGGGTATGGATACGCCGTTCATGGTCGTATTTTTCAAGCCCTCGCCCGCAGTTAAAGAGTATGTCATCAACGTAGTAGACGCCAAGAATCCGCCTAAGAAATAGAAGCATGCCTCCGGCGGCCCTACCGGGAGTCCCTCCGGGGGCTTAAACCCTTTTGCAAAAGGGTTTAAGAATCCCAAAAACTTTTAATAGTTTTTACTGGGTAACAGCTTGAGAGATTGTGCTGATTAGAAGTTAATAATGGCGGGAGATATGGCTTTTAGCTAAATCTCCCGCCTTTTTATTTTGTAAAATTTCAGTTTCGTTTTTTTAAAAGTTAAGAGCGAAGCATACTAAAAGGTTTTGAAAGGGATGGGGTCTGGGGAAGGGAAAACTTTTGCAAAAGTTTTCCCTTCCCCAGCCGCCGGAGGCATCCACCATGAAAACTAAAGATGTTTTTGTTTGTACTAATTGCGGGGCGCAGGCTTTAAAATGGCAGGGCCAGTGTCCTCGCTGCGGCGAGTGGAACACTTTGCAGGAAAAGGTTGTGGTGCGTCGCAAGGGCGGAGTGAGCCATGCTCCTGCAAATGCTCTGGCAGTTCCGCTTTCCGAGATTCCCATTGAGCATACTGAGGCCCGTTCTACCGGGTTCAAGCCTCTTGATACCGTGCTGGGTAAAGGATTCGTTCCGGGCGGTGCCGTGCTTGTGGGCGGGGAACCGGGCATTGGTAAATCTACTTTGTTGCTGCAACTGGCGGCGGAACAATGCCGCATGGGCAACAATGCCGTTTATTTTTCAGGCGAAGAATCACTGGCTCAGATCCGGGGCAGAGCAGACCGTCTGGGCGTGCTGCAATCCGGCCTGTTGGCGGTGGCTTCCACAAATGCAGAAGAAGCTCTTTCCATTCTGGAAGCACCGGACAAGCCGGATTTGATGATTGTGGATTCGGTGCAGACTCTGACTTCGCCTCGTGCGGATGGCATTCCGGGCAGCGTCAGTCAGGTGCGGGCGGTTTCCTCGGAGCTGGTTGAAGCAGCCAAGAAAACCAGTACTACATTGGTTATCGTAGGGCATGTGACCAAAGATGGGCAGATTGCCGGGCCGAAGCTGCTGGAGCACATGGTCGATACGGTTCTGTATCTTGAGGGTGACCGCAAGCATATGATGCGCATTATGCGGGTGCTTAAAAACAGGTTCGGCCCCAGTGATGAACTTGTGGTTTTTTCCATGCGCGAAGCAGGTATGGAGATCGTGGAAGATCCTTCAACTCTTTTTCTCGGCGACCGGGATGATTCCTGTTCCGGGGCTGCGGTGGTCATGGCCATGGACGGGCATAAGCCTTTTGCCGTGGAAGTGCAGGCTCTTGCCAGCCGGACTGTTTTGTCCATTCCGCGTCGTACCGCGCTGGGCTTTGATACCAACAGATTAAACCTGATTCTGGCAGTTCTGGAAAAACGGCTCAATTTGAACTTGGGTCAGCTGGATATTTATGCCAAGATCGGCGGCGGCCTGGCCATGCGTGACCCCGGACTTGATCTGGGTGTGGTGGCCGCAGTGCTGTCCTCGTTTTATGATCGTCCATTACAGCCCGGAGCAGTTTTCTGGGGTGAGGTGGACTTGAATGGTCGCATCAGGCCTGCATCAGGCGGGGACACTCGTCTCAAGCAGGCTAAAAGGCTCGGCTACGGACCTATTTATCAGTCCGAGACCTGTCGCACTTTAGATGAATTGCAAAATAAACTTTTTGGTCCTGAATAGGTTATTTAGGAAAATTATATGAAAAAAGTATTTCTTGTTGCTGGGGCTAGACCCAACCTGATGAAAGTTGCGCCGATTTTTCGTGCTGCGAGGAACATTGATTCCATTCAGTGCGAGATGGTCTATACCGGACAGCATTACGATCGCCAGATGTCACAGGTCTTTTTTGAAGATCTGGATATTCCCAAACCCAAGTTCAATATGGGCAAATCCACCGGAACCCATGCGGAACAGACCGGGGCGATTATGATTGCTTTCGAGAAGATGTGCATGGAAGAGAAGCCTGATCTTGTTGTGGTGGTGGGCGATGTAAACTCCACTCTGGCCTGCTCTGTGACTGCGCGTAAATTGCATATCCCTGTGGCTCACGTTGAAGCCGGATTGCGTAGTGGCGATATGGACATGCCCGAAGAAATTAATCGCATGGTTACTGATTCCATCAGTAACTTGTTTTTTACCACTGAAGATCATGGCCGGGAAAACCTGCTTCGCGAAGGCAAGAGTGCGGATGATGTTTTTCATGTGGGTAACGTGATGATCGACAATCTTTTTCATAATGTGGACCGTCTGGGACCGGAAGTTGTTACCGATTATCAGAGCCGGGAATTGAAGGAGAAAGTTGGTCGTTATGGATTCATGACCATGCACCGTCCCTCCAATGTTGATAAGCGTGAGGTTCTGGAAGGGATTGTTGAGGCTTTGAACAAGATTGCCGAAGAATTGCCTCTGTTGTTCCCCATCCATCCTCGTACCGAAAAGATGATGGCTCAGTTCGGGATTTCATTTTCTGAGAATGTACATACCTTCCCGCCCCTTTCTTTTAGAGAATCCCTGTATCTGTGGAAAGATGCGCAGGTGGTAATTACCGACAGCGGCGGATTGCAGGAAGAAACAACTGCGCTGGGTGTTCCCTGCGTGACAGTGCGTAAGAATACTGAACGCCCGGTGACTATTGAACAGGGTACCAATGTGCTGGCTGGAATTTCCGGAGAAAATATTTTGCGTGAAACCGAGGCAGCCCTTAAAAAGACAGGTAATCCGGCTCCGAAAATCGACGGCTGGGATGGTCATGCTTCAGAGCGCATCTGGAAAGTTCTGGTGGATTTTCTAGGTTGATTTGTCGAGATTAAATTTGTTTAGGTGACCCGTCTCTGGTTTTCAGGGACGGGTTTTTTCGTGGTTTTAACAATGGAAAATTTAGGTTTGATCGTGTTAAGGTGTGGCAGAAATTGAAAAAGGGGACTTATATGAAATCCTGCCTGCGTTACTTGTTCTTCATGTTGGCCATTTCAATGCTGCTGGCCCAGCAGGGGCTGGCTTCCAATATTTTCCCGTTGGAACCGCCGGATACATCCAGCCCGAGGGCGACTCTTACAAGTTTTATCCACTACACGGATAAGCTTTATGAGGCGGCAACAGCGGCTGAGGAAGATATTTTTCTTGCCAGAGAGTTTTTACAGCGAGCTGAACGCTGTTTTGATTTCAGTAAAGTTCCCCCAACTCTGGTCTCTGATGTCAGTATTGAATCAGTTTTGCGTTTGCGGGAGATACTTGATCGTATTGAACTGCCGGACATGGCCGATGTCCCGGATAAGTATGAAGTTAAGAAGCATAAAATTCTACTCTGGCGAATCCCGCACACTGAGATAACTATAGGGCGTTGCCCTGATGGTCCGCGTATGGGCGCATATTTGATCACCCCTGAAACAGTGCGCCGGCTGGAAGAATATTACAATGAAGTGGATCATTTACCCTATCGTGGCGACAAAGGGGATGAATATACCGGATTTTATGAGCAGTATATATATTCTTCCGGTTGGATGATCCCGGATGGTTTTTTAAAAAAATTGCCTGAGTGGATGAAGGGCGGCTATCTGGGGCAGGCTGTCTGGCAATGGATAGCTCTTGCGTTGATCGTTATTCTTGGAGGCTCAAGTTTGTGGGGATTCTGGCTTTGGCACCGGGCTCAGAAAAATAGGTCCCGCAAGTGGAGTTGGCGTTTGGAAAGGTTGCTTTTTCCTCTTTATGCCATGCTGGTCTGCATTGTTATTGAATACATTGTTGACGACCAGATCAATATTACCGGGGACGTTCTTTCCGTTGTGACCATGCTGATGGAGTTGATTTTTGCAGTTTTTGCAGGTGTTGCCATCATTATCGGTGGCGACGTGCTTATGCGCGGGATACTTGTTACTGCAAAGGTGAAAGAAGAAGCACTTGATGCCGACGTGATTAAGCTTGGATGCCGGCTGGGTTCATTTGTTCTGGTTTTTGTTCTTTTCTATAATGTTGGCAGTTACTTTGGTATCCCTGTTACGGCAATTTTTGCTTCAGCAGGTATTGCCGGTATGGCCATTGCTTTAGCGGCCCGCGAGACTCTGGCGAATTTTTTCGGCGGTGTTTCTATTTTTATGGACCGTCCATTCAGGGCCGGTGATTACATTGTGCTTGATAATGGAGACCGCGGTGAGGTCAAGGCTGTGGGAATGCGCAGCACAAAGATACAGACCCGTGACGACATCATGATTACCATTCCCAACTCGGTTATCACCAACGGCAAGGTGGTCAACCAGAGCAGGCCTCATCCTCATTTCAGAGTGCGTATTAAGCTTGGTGTGGCCTATGGTTCAGACGTAGACCGGGTGGAAGAAATTCTCATGGAGCTGGCGGAAAATAACGGGCTTGCCATTTCAAATCCTGAACCAAGGGTCAGATTTCGCAGATTCGGTGAATCATCCCTGGAGTTCGAGTTGCTTTGCTGGGCAGCCCGTCCTCATGACCGGGGCCGGCTTATCCATACACTCAGTCGGGATATTTACAAGCGTTTTAATAAAGAGGGGATTGTCATGCCCTTTCCGCAACAGGATGTGTACTTGCATAAAGCAGAGGATTGACCCAATGTTTCTTGCCGAGTAGGAGGAATAGGGTGTTTATCAGTAATCAATTTATGAATGTTTAAATGTGAATAAATGCGGTCAAATATGAGTAAAGAGAAAAAGAATATTAAGAAGTTTAGGGGAGAGGTTTCCCGTCAAAACAGGGAATATCGGAATAAGCACAGAGCTGCTGTTTTCTGGTTTACTGGTCTTTCAGGATCGGGAAAATCCACTATTGCTCATGCAGTGGAAAAGGAGCTTTTTGATTCTATGATGCGGGTGTATGTTTTTGACGGAGACAATGTTCGTCACGGTTTATGTGCGGATTTGAGTTTCTCTCCTACTGCTCGGACTGAAAATATTCGACGTATCGCAGAAGTGTCAAAGCTGTTTGTTGAAAACAGCACAGTATGCCTCTGCGCTTTTATTTCTCCCTTGCTTAGTGACAGGCAAATGGCTCGAGATGTTATAGGTGAGAATGATTTTTATGAAATATTCATCACCTGCCCCCTTGCTATTTGCGAGGATCGGGATGTGAAAGGATACTACAAGCTGGCCAGAGAGGGTAAAATTAAAAATTATACCGGAATCTCAGCACCATATGAAGTTCCTGAACATCCTGACCTTATTGTGGAAACTGATAAGGAAACGCTTGAAGAATCCGTGGCGAGGGTGAAAGAATTTATTCTGGAAAAAGTGAAGCTTTAGTTGGTCCTGCCGATAGATGAAGTGAAAAATCTCCCCGGGAAATGGATTCCGGGGAGATTTTTAATATTTGAGCACTGTTCCTGACCAGCTCAGGCCGATCCCGAAACCGAAGAGCATGATTGTGTCTCCCCGGCGAAGTTTGCCGCTTTTCTCTGCCCGCTTAAGGGCGATGGGGATGGTGGAGGAAGTGGTGTTCCCTACCTCGTACAGATCCATGATCATCTTATCTTCCGGAATGTCCAGTTTGTCGGCAAGTGATTCAAGAACCTTGTTGCTGGCCTGATGGAATACAAAAAGATCAATTCCTTCCATGCCTGTTCCGGCCTGTTCGGCCAGCTTTCTGATTTCGTCGGGAATGGTTTTTACTGTGAATTGAAAAACTTTGAAACCATCCATTTGCATATCCGGTCTTGCGATTGGAGTGTCGGCTTTCTTTCCGGTGACAACGCTGATTCCGGTGTTAAGACAGCGTATTGATTCGCTGCGGCTTCCGTCAGTCCCGAAAAGGAATGAGGGTGCAGCCGTGGGCTTATCGATAATTGTCGCTGCTGCTCCGTCTGAAAAAATAAGGAAAGAAGTCTTATTCTCAGGGTCAATAGCTTTGGAGTAATTATCCACGGTTACGAAAAGTACTCGCTCAGAAATTCCGGCAGCCATGTACCCGTAAGCAATGGAGAGGCCATAGCAGTATCCGCTGCAACCGAGGCTTACATCAAAGCACTTGGTTGATGACGGAAGTCCCAGCTCATGCTGCAAGCAGGCTGAGACATGGGGCAAAAGTTGGTCCGGGGTCTGAGTACAGACGATCAAGGTGTCCGGTTGCTCATCCTCGGAAAGACCTTCCAGAATTTTTGACGCGGCCTTATGTGCCATCTGCAAGGTTGTTTCATCTTTTTCGGAATGGTGCAGGTAGCGCACTCCGGTTTTGGGGAGTGAGTTGCGTACATGCCAGTGCGGTTTGATTCTATCCAGCTCGTGGCAGTCAATTGTATGCTCTGGAAGATAGTATTCTATATTATTGATAAAGCTGTTCATTGCTCTTGTTACTGTATTGCGCTGGGCGCCTTCAAAAGAAGATTGTTAAGGATAAAGTAGTATCGGATATGATGCAGGCCGGGGATGGTTCTAATAGCGGTATTTTATGCACTAAGCAAGCTTGCAGGGCAAAATAATATACCTTCTTTTGTGTATATAAAATGCCCGGTGCACACGAGATGTACCGGGCATTGGTTTGTATTGTTTGTTATGCAGGTAATTATTTGTTTTCGTTTATGGTTTTTATTGCTTGCGGGAGGAAGAGGCTGAAGATGTCGTGTAGTCCGGCCATAAGTTTACCGGCGTTGTCTCCGGTGTTGGACAGATCCTTATTTTGTTTGGAGGTATAGTTCTGTGCAAAGAGAAGTTTGTTGTTTCTGGTTACCATACCGTCCAGCCTGACTTTGTAATCCATTTCCAGTTGTCCGGGGCGGTTTATGTATACCTTGTTAGCTATGCCGGTGATGATGAAAAGGTCGCCGGCTTCGTCCATGGTTTCAAAGTATTCAACGTTTAAGCCTTCGGCTTTGAGCTGATTGTATACCGCCTGTCCCATCCAAGTTCCGATGTCGACGGAAGGATAGTAATTGAAAAGCTTGCTCTGTCCGATTTTATTAATTGGTTTGCTCTCCGTAAATTTGACTACCGCGATTTTAACCGGGCAGGGAGGCAGGACAATATCAATGGGAGAGTAGCTGAGCTGTAAAGTTGTGTCTTTCATCTTTGTGTCTGCTGAAAAGGAGGCGCTGGGCAATGCTAGGGCCGTAATGAGTAAAACAATGAAGCACAAAGTCAGTCTTTTCATGATTTCTCCCGTTTAATTTTGTGTAGTGAATGAAGGGAATGTACTTAGTTTTAATTTAATTGATCTGTGCTGTTTTTGTCAAAGTTGTTTTTAAAAAGCCGTCGGTGCTTGAAGTCGTGAGCTTGACCGGGGCCACGGGCTGGTTTACTTGCAGGCTGTCGGTAGTTATTTTTGGTTTACTAAGTCTGGACTTTGCCGGTCGGGTATGCTTTATTTCTCTGCCTTTCGGCTGTCGTGATTGTTTTAAACAAGGTTTGTGAGCTTTTAAAAGTGAAAGATATATCATCAATTAATCCAAAGAAGATACTTGTTTGCCAGTTGCGTCAGATCGGTGATGTGGTTTTGGCAACTCCTTCTGTCTCCCTGCTTCATAAAAGATATCCCCATGCTGAAATTCATGTTCTGACAGAAGATAAGTGTACGCAGGTATTTGATAACAATCCGGCAGTCAGCCATATTTGGGCCATAAATAAGAAGGAATTACGTAACCCGTTCAAGGCCTTATCTTTTTATTGGAAAGTAGGTCGGGCTGGATATGATTTGATTGTCGATTTTCAGCAGCTTCCCCGTTGTCGCTGGGTGGTGCTTTTCAGCGATGCCCCGGTCAAGCTTGCCGAGATGCCGCCGTGGTATAATCGCTGGCTGTATACCCATTGGCCCCAGTCCATACCGGACGGTTATGCCGCCATGTATAAGGCCGGTGTGCTTAAGCCTCTGGGAATTAATTGGAATTCCGAGTGTCCTAAAATTTTTGTTTCTGATGAAGAACGGGCTGAAGCAAAGTCCTGCCTGAAGTCATTGGGTGTTGCTGATGAAGAACCGCTGATAACTATTGATGCTTCTCACAGACGGCATACTCGTAAGTGGCCAGAAGAATATTATGGCAGACTGATCCGTTTAATTTCTGAAAAACGGCCCCAATTCAAATTCTATCTGCTTTACGGTCCCGGTGAAAAAGATGTTGCCCTTAAGGTAAGGGAAGAATCCGGAGTGGCCGATAAGTGTGTCATGGTTGAGAAGCCGGGCTCATTGAGAATTATGGCGGCCCTGATTGAGCGGGCAGTATTGCATATCGGGAATTGCTCCGCTCCAAGGCATTTTGCCGTCGCTGTTGGAACTCAGAGTATTGTTATGCCCGGTTCGTCCGGAAGCTGGGTTTTTCCTTCTCCTGAGCACGAGGAGGTTGTGGCAGGACTTGACTGTGAGCCGTGTGGCCGGGAAAGTTGTGACCGTGGTGACTTGGCTTGTCTGACAAAGGTTATGCCGGAAGATGTGCTTTTAAGGGTTTTAGATAGGGTTTAAACCTGCTACAAGATGTAATCCTTTGAGGTTCTTGATAATGAAGACCCTCTCATGACCTTGTAATGATTAACTATTGAGTAGATAAAGAAATATATGGTTTATGATTTTTTCGTAAATCGAATCTTGAAAGGGATTTGGTATCAGTTCAAATTGGGAGCGATAAGTCTTACCGATCCTATTTTTTATTTATTTTTTTCTTTAGGATTTGTCGGGCTTTATGTCCCCGAGCCGGATCTCCAGCTTCCTTTGAAAGTGTTGTTTCTCAAGGCATTGTTCGAGGAGTTCTTTTTCAGGTTTTTATTGCAGGAAGGAATTGATCGATTACTTAAGTACCGATGGAGACTGGGGCCATTAAGCATAGCGAATCTTTTGGCCTCATTGACTTTTGCATGCATGCATTTGATCCATCAACCTGCACATTGGGCGTTGCTTACTTTTTTTCCTTCTTTTGTTTTTGGGTATATCTGGCAAAGATATCGCAGCGTTGTTTCGGCTACCCTCATCCACTTTGCCTACAACGCATTTTTGTTTTATCAGTTTATGTGATTTCCCCTGATTGGGGAAACCTTGACGGGCGTTTACAAGTGTAGGATGTTTGCAGGGATGCAACTCTTTTAATTGTCAGAACGTTAGAATTGTCGGCTGGATTGCTGGCTGTAATTCTATGCAGATAAAAAATGATTCTTACCGGAAATCCCGGTGGAGCTTATGGCGCTTAATATGCTGAAGAATTTTTGTAGATTTTTTGTGGCTTTGGTTTTGTCCATGGTGCTTATGGTCTCTGTTGCCGTGGCCCAGCCAGAGGGGGGCGACTCTGTTCATGCCAACCTTGAAAGTATTTCCCTTGTTGAATTCATCAAATTCGTAGGGCGTTATACCGGCAGGAATATTGTTTTCCAGAAAGGGGCCTTGCCCGGGTCGCATATCAGCATTTATGCCGGACAGTCTCTGACTGAACCGGAGCTCATGGCTGTTTTTCAACAGGTTTTGACAGGTGCTGGATTTCATGCGGTCACTAGAGATAACGTGACTTATGTGTTGCCGATGCGGGATGCAAAATTAATTTCTCCTGATATCAAGGCTTCGCCTTCGCAGGGTAAGGGTGAAGAGATAATTACCTCTGTTTTTCAGCTTGAAGGTAAAATGGTTCCGGCTAAGGTGCAAAGTGTGCTTTCGCAGGTTTCGTCCCGTATAGGTCAGGTTACCCCTGTTCCCATGGCTGATGCGGTTATGGTCCGTGATCTACAGAGTAATGTTAATAAAATGAAAAAGCTGTTGGGGATTTTGAAGCGTGCCGGTGCCCAGCAGGAATCAGCATTGATTGAGCTTGAAAAGACAAGTTCCAAGACCGTGGCCAGTAAACTGACATCGTTTTATAAAAAACTTTCTACTTCCGGAAAGACCGGAACGCCTCCTGTTATTGAGTCTCTGGATTGGGCTAATAGTTTGCTCGTGTCGGGGAGTAATGATCAAATTTCTACCATCAAGAGTCTTATTTCCAGACTGGACAAGGGCAGCGAATCCTATTCAAAAATGAAAATTTACAGGTTGCATAACATTGAGGCCGTTGTTGCCGGAGATGTTTTGAAGAGCCTTGTTACCGGCGGAGGAATACCTTCTTCCGGTAGTTCTAAAGATAGTGGAAAAGATTCCAAGTCCGGATCAACTGCTTCTTCTAAGAGTTCCGCATCTGATGCTTCCACATCGTCTTCCGGCAATTCAGATGAAATTCAAGTTTCTGCCGATGAAACCACCAACACTTTGATTGTTATGGCCAGTGCCGATCAATTGCCGCAGATTGATAATTTTGTTGAGCAGTTGGATCAGGCGCAGGATCAGGTTTATATTGAAGCCTTGGTTCTGGAAACAAAACTGGATAACGCCAAGGAATTCGGAGTGGAATGGCAGGGTGGAATTGATATGGGAGGGAGTGTTGCCACTTTAGGTTATACGAAAACTAAAGACAGTGCTCTTCCGGCCTATGGAACTAATCCTTCCAGTGTACCCGGTGGATATTCCATGGGGGTGCTGGGTGATACCATCTCATATGCAGGCAAGAGTTTCCCGTCAATTGGGGCCTTAGTAAACTTCACAAAATCTGCAACTGATTTTAATCTCATTTCTGCGCCCCAGATAATGACTTTGGACAACGCTGAGGCAGAGATATTCGTCGGTGAAAACAGGCCATATAAAACTGGCGAAAGTACCACCACCGGCAGTGGCGTTGTTTCCACCTACTCGTACAAAGATGTTGGTATTAAACTTAAGATTACACCCAGAATCAACCGTGAAGACGGACTGATCAAATTAAAAGTATATCAGACTTATAATACTGTTTCTTCTGCCAGTACCACTGATTTACCCATTACTAATGACCGCATAACTGATACTACGGTTCTGCTTGCTGATGGTTCAACCATGGTTATCGGCGGGTTGATTCAAAGTGATAAAACTCATACCGAAGCCGGAGTTCCCTATCTTTCTGATTTGCCTTTGCTGGGATGGCTGTTCAAAACCACCACTAACAGTGGCAATAAAAACACTTTGATGGTTTTTCTTTCCGCACGGATAATTCAGACCACCGAGGGGCTTGAGGCCTTGAGTAAGGCCAAGATGGATAAGTACAGGAGTCAGCGTAAGCGGTTTGAAAATTTTATTAATGAAGAATTTAATACCATCGGAAGCGATTCCAAAGAATCCGAAGATGTTACTTCGTCCATGTCTGATGGTTAGCAGGGCAATACATTGAGCAGTGCTTACGATTTGAATTTGGTCCCGCGTGAGGTGGTGGATCTTTTTTTGACATTCCCTCAGCGGAATGAATTTATTCCTGTGGAAGTTGGGGATAAAGAAATTAAGGTTCTTCTCCAGAATGAAACCTCTTTGCCTATGGCTGATTTTTTGGCTTGGAAAATGGGTAAGAATGTAGTTTCTGAAATTGTATCTGAAGAGGATTTTTTTCCTCTGCTTGAGCAGGCTCTCACGGTCTGGGAAGAAGAGAGTGCCATCGAATCTGATTCTGATGATGCCGAGGGCGAAGATGGTCAGGATCTGCTCGGCTGGTCTCATGATGACGCACCCATAGTCAGGCTGGTCAACAAAACCCTGCATCAAGCCATTTCTACCGGAGCCAGTGATATCCATTTTGAAGGACAAGGCAATGGCTTTGTAGTACGCTACCGTCAGGATGGTGTACTTAAGGCTGTAAAGCGGCTGGATAAAGGTCTTCAGGCTACTGTTATCGCCCGTATTAAAGTTATGGGGGAAATGGACGTTGCGGAAAGCCGCAAGCCGCAGGACGGACGTATTTTTCTCAAACTCGGACAGAAGGAAGTTGATGTCCGTGTTTCCACCATCCCGACCATGAGCGGTGAAAAAGCTGTTCTGCGTATTCTGGATCGTTCCAAAAACATTCTCAACCTTGAAGATCTCGGCCTTAAAGGCCCTGACCTTGAACTTTTCAGGAAGGTTCTGGCCCAGCCTCACGGTATTGTGCTTGTTACCGGTCCCACCGGTTCCGGTAAAACCACCAGTCTTTACGCCGGGCTCAGTGAGCTTCCGCGCGATGACAAGAACATTGTAACTGTTGAAGATCCGGTGGAATACCAGCTCTCCGGGGTCAATCAGGTGCAGGTTAACAAGGCTGCGGGCATGACTTTTGCCACCACAATCCGCTCTTTCCTCAGGCAGGACCCGGATATTATTCTGGTTGGTGAAATCCGAGATCAGGAGACAGCCAGCACCGCAGTACAGGCTTCACTTACCGGTCACCTTGTGCTTTCCACCCTGCATACCAATGATGCAGCCACGGCCGTGACCAGGATGCTCGACATGGGTATTGAGCCTTTCTTGCTTGCTTCTTCCCTTTCTCTTGTTCTCGGTCAGCGTCTGGTGCGCGTCAATTGTAAGCATTGTTCCAGAACGGTGGAAGTTTCCGAGAACACCTATAAGCTTTTTGAGGAAACAGAAGGACTGCCTCTCTCGCAGACAGCCGGGGCCGGGTGTGAGCATTGCAACTTCACCGGGTTCAGCGGGCGGCGCGGTGTTTATGAGCTTATCCCGGTCACCGAGGATATGCGCGGCCTGATCATGGAGGTTGCCTCTTCCGATCAGATCAAGGCCTACGCCAGGGAAATGGGCCGCGAAACCATGGTCGACCACGGCGTCCGCCTTGTGAAAGAGGGTGTAACCACCCTTGAAGAAGTGGTCAGGGTTACCAAGCTCTAGTTCTGCGGGCTGCTTTTGCAGTTAAATTATTTTTTACAGGTATATAATTATGAATACTCGTGATGAATCCCACAAATCGGGATGGGCTGTTGATTGGAAGGTCTTTCTGTTGTTTGCAGTCCTTTCATTTGTTTTTGCTTTCGGCCTGCGGGCGATGAATTATCCTAAATGGGATAATCCGGCATTTATGGTTGATGGCGAGTTTATCATGGGTACGCACGATGCTTATTGCTGGCTTGCTGGTGCCAAGGGTGTCGGCAAGGCTGCCACCAACCCCATGTCTGGACTTGTCAAAGTAATAGGTGCTGTTACCGGGGCAAAGTACGGGAATATCGGCTTCTGGCTTCCGGCTGTGTTTGCAGGTTTTACAGGCATAGCAGCTTTTGCCTGGGGCATGCTTGTTGCCGGGCCGTGGATAGGGTTCTGTGCCGGGGTTTATGCTACTTCAGTTCCGATGTTTTATTTCAGAACAAGGCTGAGTTATTATGATACTGATCTGGTGACTCTTCTGTTTCCCCTGTTGATTTCGCTTCTGCTGGCCAGATGGTTGAGCTGGGGGATGCGTAGGGGGTGGTTTTCTTTTGAGGAGCAGGTTGCAAAGTTCAAGCCTGCTCTATGGCAGTATCTGATTCCTCTCAGTGCCGGGGCTTTGGTCAGTTATGGCCGGCTTTGGCACGGTGATGTTTTTTTGTTTGGCCTGTTTGCATTGTTTGCGTCTGTTTTTCTGGCTCTATTTTGCGGAAGCAGGGAGAACCGGCCTGAATTGCTCAAAGGTTTGGTTCTTTTCAGTGCGGCAGCTTTGTGGGGCTGGATTGGAATAGCTTTGGCCCTGGTTTTGATAGCCGCTAATCAGCGTTTGAAAGCAGGCGATGTTCCTCTTTTGGGAAATATCTATGTTTATCTTTCTCTTATAGCCGCCTTGTTGATCTTCAGCGAGGCAGGCATGCAGTTGCTTTTTCTTGGCCAGAAGATTCTGTCATACCTCAAGCCTGTTGCTGATGTTGCAACTACTGAGCAGGCAAAAATTCATTATCCCGGTATAACTCAGAGTGTTATTGAGGCGCAGAATATTGAATGGGGTGTTTTGCTGCAAAATCTGACAGGTAATACCTACTTGTCTGTTTTTGGATTGCTCGGATTTCTTTTTGTTTTATACCGTCGTCCTTGTACTCTGTTCCTGCTGCCTTTTGCAGTCATGTCTCTGGCTGCTGCCAAGCTTGGCGGGCGGTTCTCCATGTTTTCCGGAATAGTTATAGGCCTGGGCGGAGCATATCTGCTGTACTGGATTCTGGACAGGTTTCTGACGTATCGGAAGAATAATCTCTTGTGTAGGATTGTGGCTTCCGGCTGTATGGTTATTTTTTTGATGGTAAGTATTTTTCCTCAATATCAAAAAACAGCACCTTCCACGATCATTTATAAAGAACATGCAAAGGCTTTGATCGCAGCTTCTGAATTTGCTCCTGAAGACAGTACCTTCTGGACCTGGTGGGATTGGGGCTACGCAACAATGTATTTTACGGGAAGAAAATCTTTTGCCGACGGCGGCAGGCATGGCGGGCCTTTGCTGTTTCCGCTTGCCTTTGCATATACCACCCCGTCCTACCTTCAGGCCAGCCAGTTCATGAAGTACAGTGCCGCGCATAACGGCGCACCCTATCTGGCCTGGGAAAAAATGAATGTGGATGATGTCCAGAAGCTTATCTACTCAATGGGGGCAAAACAGCTTGGATACAGCAGTTCACCCAAACAGTTTATAGTTGCCAGCTGGTCTGATGTCCGGCTTGCATACTGGCTTTTGTATTACGGTTCATTCAATTTAGCCACCGGTCAGGGGACGCATCCTAATGTTTCATCTATTGGTGAAGGCTTTAATCTTGACAGGGATAACGGCAGGATTATTTTTCATGGCGGCGGCGTTGTCCCCATTTCCGGTTATGATGTTGCGCAAAAGGGGCGGGGAGAATTCAGGGTTTTTCCGGATGCAGTCGGCCCCTTTGTAGTTATCAACACAGTTGCCAGCCAGAGTTATCTGGTTGATGAGTTTACGAGGAACAGTCTTTTATTGAAGCTGCTTCTTTCAAATCCATCTGATCCGGAAGTGAAAAATAATTTCAAACTCGTTTATGACGGCTACCCTATGGTCAGAATTTATGAGGTGATTTAATGTGTTTGGGGCTTGTCTTTTGGCAGTGCTTCCTGTATGAGTAATTTTATAAATTTGTGAAATGGGTTGAAAACACGGGGTTTTCAGGCATTCGCAAACAAACATGGAGAGTTTTTCATTATGAAAAAACTTATCGGTATTTTTACAGTACTGCTCGTGTTCTGCGTATCCAGCGCATTCGCAGCAATTACTGCTGAATTCCCGGCTTACTACAACGGCTCCATCGGTGGCGACCGTGCTACCTACGGTGGCGGTGTAGGTAACAACGGTACTTCCCTGTACTTTACAGGCCTCGGCCTTAACGCTACCACCAAAGTTCTTGGTAGAACTCAGGGTACAGTAGTCTTCGTTACCAGTAACCTTTCTGGTGCTACTAAGAGTGACCTCTTTTACGTCAACTCTTCAGCAGCCGTGACTGAAGGCTCCTTCAACGGTACCATCTCTTTCACCAACGGTTCTGTTGCTCGTCAGAGAGACTTCGGTAACAACTCTCTTGGTACCGCTAACGTTGCAAACCACCCGCACCTCAATTTTGACCAGTTGTTTGGTAATGTTTCCGGTCTGACTACTTACGAGCCCGGTAACAACACCCTGAACTCTACCACTTACTTCGTTCCAGCCGGTAACTACCAGATGATGGTTGGTCTTGTTAACTCTACTTACAACAGCACCGCTGTAGCAGTTGCTGCTGGTAAGAAGGGTATCTACGCCAACTGGCCTGGTTTTGGTGTTTCCATGCCCATGATTTACCAGAACGGTACTTTCAAAAACTCTGCTAACACTTCCTGGTCCTTCTATGCATACGGTATCAGAAAAGCTCAGCCCGTAACTATCTACGGTCAGGTTGAAATCGGTGCTCTCACCGGTACTGACAACGTAAATGTTGCTTACTATCTGCAGAATGGTACCGATGGAACCAGCAAAACTTCCACTACCTACAACGCAACCGGTATGACCAAAGGCACCACCGGTGGTTACCTCCACCTCGCTAAAGCCAAGGCCGGTTATCTTACCCTTATCCAGAACGGTACCATCAACGCTGATGAAAACATGATCACCGGTTATGTTGACACTGGTGACCAGCGTCTCTTCGCTGTGATGGTTAAAGATGCTACTACCCTCGGCGATTCTGATGTTAAGAGCCGTGCATTCAACCTCGTATTCGCAGGTTCTGGTGTTGAAAACCAGGAACTCGGTAACGCAACCGCAGGTATCATGCAGTTCAGCGTTGACGCTAACCTCGGCCTCCGCGGTAACGCACGTGTTCTGACCGCTGATGCCGGTGCTGTATCCGCAGGTATGGTTAAAGCTGACCAGTCTCTGACCGGTTATTCCGTTGCTGTTGAGTCCACCTCTCAGTTCGCTATTGATCAGTCCAACATGACTATCTACGACACTGACGGCAGGACCGTACGCGGTTACTTTTACGGTAAGCAGTCTGCTGACAAAGTGTTCACCGTAGGTATCTACGAGACCGTTGCAACTGACGCTACTTACCGCTCGCTGGCATTCCTGATCCCCACCGCAGCAACTACCGCTCCTATCGGTAACTCCGGCTACCAGGATAACGCTACCATGACCGGCGCGAACCTCGGCCGCTACCTCCGTAACAGCACTGGTTACACCCAGAAAACTCTGCTCGCACAGTGGACTGGCCTGCCCTCTGACTTCACCCCGCTCACCGACGTTAAAGGTTACTCCGTAACTTCCTCCGGTGTGATGGGCAGCAAAGCATTCTACTACACCGCTTCCTTCCAGGTAACAGGTGTTGGTGGTAACATCCAGAAGCTGCGTCTCTACAAGGTTATGAACGACGGTTCTACCGTTGCAGACCTGACCTACGCTGACTCTGCTGCCACTACCACTGACGGTGTATGGTGGGTTTCCAAGAACATCGGTGACACCTACATGGGTAACGATTCCATTCTTGATCCTACTCAGACCTACTACGTAAACTGGGTTGTTAAAGATAACGGCAGCTACGATACCAACAGTTCCACCAACTACGGTATTGTTGACCCGGTCGTACTCGGCTCCGTTCCCGGTTCCTCCAGCTCCTCCGGTTGTGTATTCAACCCCGCAGCTGGCTTCGGTCTGGAATGGCTGCTCCTGATGCTTGCTCCCATGGTTGCTATCGTACGTAGCCGCTTCAAGTAAGCACCAGCTACTGGATTTAGATCCACGTAGATAAATATAGAGGGCCGGCCTTAGGGTCGGCTCTCTTTTTTTAGTAATCAACAGTGAATGCCCAAGTCATTTAGAACAGTCAGTTTTGTATGAGTGTTATTCCGTATAGAAAAGACATAGACGGATTACGTGCCGTTGCAGTCTTGCTTGTTGTCCTATCTCACGCGAAAATCCCCTTCTTTGAAGGAGGTTTTGTAGGGGTAGACGTTTTTTTTGTTATTTCCGGTTTTTTAATTACATCCATAATGGTTAATGAGATTGACCGGGGTGTGTTCAGTTTTAAGACATTTTATCTGCGCCGCATCAGGAGAATTCTGCCGGCATTAATTGTCGTACTCGGAGCTACGTCGCTGGCTGCGCATAAAATGTTGATGCCCAATCAGCTGATAAGCTATGCCAAAGCCCAGTTCGCATCTTTAACATATTGGGCCAACTATTTCTTTTGGAGATATTACGGTGGGTATTGGAGAGGGTCCTCAAAAGAATTTCCATTAACACATACATGGTCCCTGTCTGTTGAAGAACAATTCTATTTCATATGGCCAGCCGTTCTGCTGCTCGCATATACTTTGATTCCAAAGAAATTCCACAAAGCAATTCTCTTTACAGCATTTACAGCATTTTTTATTTTATCAGAGTATTTAGTCAAATTTCCTGAGTTTGCCTTCTATATGATTCCTGCCCGTTTTTACGAGCTTTTTATGGGGGCAATGGCGGCCCTCATCATCAGGGAACCCATTACACTTAAATCCACCTGGGCAAAGCCTGTTGTTGTGTCGACACACTTAATCGGTTTCGGGTTGATCCTCTACGCAAATTTTTTCTTTAAGGAAGGGTTGCCCTATCCAGGCATCAATGCGTTTATCCCATGTTTAGGGACTCTTCTTTTGCTGCTCCCTTTTGACAACAATTCGTCGCCTGTGGAAAAGCTGTTTTCCTCAGCTCCCTTTGTAGGAGTGGGTAAAATTTCGTACTCGCTATATCTGTGGCATTGGCCTGTTTTTTCCCTGCTGGCCTATTCCGGGCATTCCTTTGATACTTATCGGATTCCGGCTCTCCTTCTGAGTTTCGGTTTGTCCTTAATTTCATATTTTGGAATTGAGCAGCCTCTCAGGAAAGCAAGAATGACGTTTAAAGCGGCTTTAACCTGTTTTGTGTTGGTGCCTGCCATGTTGAGCGTGTTTTATCTTTATGGGGCCATTGAAGATGGATATGCCGGGCGATATGCAGGCAACACGTCTAAGGCGGTCAAGGCTGTTTCAATGGTCGGTTCTCCGTATGAAGGTGCACAACAGGGAAAAGGATCTCCTACGGATTCGCACCTTGAAAATAGAAAGACCATCTGGAATTTCAACTCGACCCGTCCCATTGAAGTTCTACTTGTGGGTGATTCACATTCTACCGCCATAAGGCCAATGGTAGAAATGATCTGTAATCCATTTGGGTACAAGGGCCTACAGGTTTCACGCGACAGCACTCCTTTTCTTTCGAATGTTGATTTTTACGATCGTGATGTTCATGGTAATCTAGTGCTGCGTAAAGACAAACGGGCTATGAATAATTACTGGAAAAAACTGGTTACAGAAAAAAAGGTCAAATATGTATTTATCGCTGCCTTTTATTCTTCACGAATTTTTTCAAACCTGAAGAGTCCGGAGCTTATGGTCCACGACAGCCTCAAGCGTGGTGAGAATGTAGAAGAGAACAACAAGCGAAGTTTCTATCTGGGATTGCATGACACGGTAAAGTTCCTGATTGATCAAGGCGTTACTCCAGTGATATTCAAGGATATCCCGTGTGTTAATGATCGGCTGTCTGTCAACTACGTTAAGAATCTGCTATTTGATTCGAAATTGAAAACTAGTATCTTATGGTCGGATATTCTGGATAGACATAAATTTGAGGACGGTGTCATTGATGAAATCAAGGAGGAGTATCCTCACATCATTGTGATCGATCCTAAAAAGCTGCTCAGGATTTTAGCCGAAGACGGGCGATTTGATCCCGTATTGAATGGTGTTCCTTTGTATCTGGACAGCAATCATTTAAACCGTGACGGTGCAATTGTTTTGGGCAAAGAATGGATTTCACGGTTTGGTAATCCTTTGACTGAAAATTAATTGTCTATTCAGCTGAATAGTTCCAGTTGAAAGGAAAAGCGCGTTTTATCGCTTCAGCATGTATTGCCTTTGTGGGGTAACTCCACTAAACAGGGACTCACCGGGTTCATTTTTAAGTCTATAGATATTTGTCAATCAACAAAATACAGCTTTGTAAGTCTAAATAATATATCATAAATTTATAAGGAAAGATCAATGAAAACAGCAGTTATCGGGACCGGTGCCATGGGGCAGCATCATGTTCGGCTTTATTCAGATATTGTTGATTCGGAACTCGTTGGAGTCGTAGACCGGGATTCCGCTCAGACAGATCGTCTCTGCGCCCTTTACGGCGGTCGCTCGTATTCAGATTACCGGGAAATGATTGAAAAAGAGAAGCCTGACGCTGTGACTATTGCACTTCCGACTTCATACCACCATCAGGCCACAATGGATTGTCTTGATGCCGGTATACATGTCATGGTTGAGAAGCCTATTGCGAAGACTGTGGAGCAGGCTCGCGAAATGATTGAAAAAGCAAAAGAAGTCGGCCGGATTCTGAAGGTCGGGCACATTGAAAGGTTTAACCCGGCTGTTACCCAATTGAAAGAAAGGCTTGCAGACGGACAACTGGGAAGAATTTTCACCATCCATTCAAGACGACAGTCCCCATACCCCGGACGTATCACTGATGTTGGTGTGGCAAGCGATCTCGCTACCCATGAACTTGATATGATGCGTTATATCGCGCAGTCGGAAGTACATTCCATGACAGCTGAAATTTCAAAAGTCATGAATACCGACAATGAAGATATCGTCTTCGGGCTGTTGAGATTTGAAAATGAAATCCTGGGTATCCTTGATGTCAACTGGGTTACTCCCACAAAAATACGTGAGATTTCCGTCACAGGTGAAAACGGCATGTTTACTGTCGACTACCTTAATCAGAATCTGACTTTCAATTCCAATTACGCTGCAGAGCAGAATGAAAATCAGAGCGACTGGTTTAAGGCAAAATTTGGTGTTGTCGAGGGCGATTTTACCAGATTCAGAGTCGAAAAAAGAGAGCCATTACGTGTTGAGATTGAATCATTCCTGAAATGTTGCGAGAACAATGAGTCGCCTCTGGTGACCGGTGAAGACGGTCTTGAGGCACTTAATCTTGCTCTTAAGATTGTAGACAACAACTATAATTGTGGCTGCAAGAAGATAGGCAGTTAGTTTAGAAATGAATCAGCCGCGGTTCCGTAGTGTCAGGAATCGCGGCTGATATTTATTTGGGGTACTGATATGATTAAACAGAAAGAAATCTTCATGCAGTGTGAAGGAGATGCTTACAGCCGGCGGAATGTAGGTGCGGGTGAGGTAAAATTCATTGACCGTAAGGTACAGGAATTTCTTTCCGAAATATCAGCTTCCCGTGTCCTTGAAATCGGTTGCGGAGCTGGACACAGACTTGATTATCTCGCCTCCTGCCAGGCCGATACAGAATATTTCGGAATTGATCCTTCAAAAAAGGCCACTGAATCATATTCAGGACCTGCCAAACTTTTTCAGGGTACTGCTGACTCACTTCCTTTTCCGGATGGGCATATGGATGTGGTTCTTTTCGGTTTCTGCCTGTATCTGTGTGACGTTGAGGATTATTTCATAATAGCAAAAGAAGCTGACAGGGTACTCGCAGACGGTGGATTTTTAGTCATAATTGATTTTGAACCGCCTTTTCCATACCAGAACTCATATACGCACAAAAAAGGCGTCTTGAGTACCAAAATGCGCTTTTCAGAGATGTTCAGCTGGCATCCGTCTTATTCGCTTACCTCTGTAATTCCTTTTTCGAACAGGATGGAGAAATACGATACAGATCCTAATGAGCGAATTTCAATCAGTATTTTGCATAAAAAACATGATCTTAACCTACCGCAAGCCCCGTTTGCCGGCAAGTAGCCGGCGGTTTAGCTTCAGGTTTTTATTTAATACCTGAATATATCCTCCATTGAGACCGAAGTCTGAGAATGAATCGTGGCAGGCAGTGCCACATTGTTCTTTTGATAAAGTCTAATGGGGGATTATTTATGATCGTTTCTACACGGAAATCCTTGAACCCGGCATCGCTGAATGCCTGACGGTATTTAGAAAGCCCAAAAGAATGGATTGCAATATCCTGCTCCGCAACCTGCCGTTTGAGGTTGCTTTCCTTGTAGCTGGCAATAACCAGTTTTCCGCCGCCTTTGAGGACTCTATGGCATTCCATCATAAGCAGTTCATGATTTTTAACGTAGTAATCAACTGCAACCATGAAGACCATATCAAACGAGTTATCCTTAAAAGGAAGTGCATCACCAGAATTTATAATATCAAGCCCATTTAAAGGATCAATATTTGATTCAACGTGAGTCACTTGATTGAGCTTGAACTCGTAGCATCCCGGCCTTGATCCGACTTCGAGAATTTTAAAACCGTCTGCTGTCTTGCTGTTAAGCAACTCTTCCAGTTCAGTATATTTAATCATACTAATTCTACTTCTTTTTGGAATTGTGATATTTTTCAGTAAGATCTTTTCTATAGTTGTTGCATAATTTAATCGCTGAGATGGTCTTCGCTCTGATGAAATCAAGCTCTATATTGTACTGAGTGTAGGATACGAGCTCCCCTCCCCACGAAAGTTTAAATTTCATTATGTTGACCTTTTTAGGGTCGCCGGAGTCAGGTTCGGCACCGGCATAATCGAAATACTTAACTTTACGACGTAAGGCTTCCTTGATGATGTGCCATTGCAAAGCGTAGTTTGCCAGTCTTTTGGATTTATCCCTTCTGGCAGATGGTTCCGTGGTTATTCCTTCAATAAAGCCGACTTGTTTGCCCCACTTGACTCCAGCCCAGGCCAGAGGCTCGTCATCAAGGACTGCCACAAAATATGAGTAATTATCCAGATCAAGGGAAGATATGTTTTTGATCCTCTGGGTGTTAATGGTGTTGGTCCGCTGTTTGATCTCTTGCCATTTCCGAACATGAGTCTTGTCGCGAAGGTCAACAACCTTGATCGCAGTCTCGGCAACTCGTCTGACACTTCGGCGGGTTTCATATTTCAGATTTTTAAAAATGGAATCCTCGCCTTGTGATATATCTAGAACAACAGTGTGTTTCTCTGATTTGGCAAACCCCATACTATCAAAGATGTTATCAAAAAGAGAACTAAGCTCTTTGTTCTCCATAAAATGGTAGTATGGAGGGGTTACAGAAACGGATGTAGCCTGAACGGACTGAGCAGATCTGAGCATGTATTCTGTCCAGGCTTTGAGTTTGCCTTCTGTGTAGTTTTGACAGGTCGGGCCGTGGATAATGCGCAGCTGATAGGCTGAGAGCATTTTGGAAACAGCAAGTCCTGCATCTGATGTATGGCAAAAAAAAGGTTCGAGGGAAGCTGTTCCGAAGCAATCACAACAGTCGATGTTGAATGTTGGATAGAAAACAGTTTTCAGGAAGTTTTCATCCGGCATACGGTGCCAAAAAGACAGCTCAGATTCATATTTCATGCAGGTGTTCCCTTTTATAAAATTAGCTTAAGGAATTAATTATTGTGGTAATTCATAACTATAGCCAAGCAAATCAAAATCTTTTTTATAGATTTCGTAAACTTTTGCCTGAAGTTCATCTGTATAAAAACTCATGAGCCTGCTTGGTTTTGTAGCATTAACTTTTTGAGTAATAGAATTGAATGCATTTTCACTGGCGTTGATTTTTTTCAATACGAATGCATAATCTCCATTGAAGTTTTCAATTTTACCCACGAAATCATATTCAATCAGGGGATGGAACATAGCTATGTGCTGCGGCCACCAGTGCCTGTCGAAGTAGGTAGAATCATCTTTATGTTCATAGAGAAAGTCAACAAGCTGGGCAAAGCTGTATTTTCTTATGTCTCTATAGTAGCCGATATTATGAATGATGGACGATTTATCTTGAATCCTGTTTTTCCATGCGGAGACTAGTCTACTGTACGGGTTTCTTACAAATGTGAATTTAAAGTAGGATGGATCTGCAATTAGTGAAGTTATTTCCTTTTCAATCTTAATTTCTTTTTCAACATGTCCATACCAGTGATCTCGATACCACATGTATTCTTCCCTATTGGAAAATTTTTTCCCCGTAAGCTCTTCTATCGCAGTCTGTAGAACTTTTGATGACGCATTCTTACCAATGTTTACAAAAAGCATTTTGTTTTTTTTGCTTACTTTAATATGTCCGCTGACATCAGAGTACAAAGAGTATTTGTAGTTGCCGAGTACCATGTTGCTTCTTATGTATTCCCCAATCTCTGTCTCGGCAATTTCATTGCATCTTGGGTCCAGAAAAAAAGTATCTTTTATCTTGCGCCGAAGCATAACCAGATTAAATGGAACTGATTTGCAGAAAAAATCAACGAATGGAGTGTTGTTTTGTGTATCGTTCATAGTGTGTCTTTATATGACGCCCGCTAGACGTTCGTTAGTTTATAATGTTTTTATATAATACAGTTTGGATATCGTTGTTAGAAAGAATACTGAGTATTTCCTCAAGCTTGTTGTCTTCGACGATGTCGTATGGATCAAAGTAATGCGTCAAAAAAAGATCATATCTGGAAATGAATTTTATTGTCTCCTGAAATTCATCAATAAAAAGTTCATTACTGCCGAGAAACGGATTCTTTTTTCTAAGCATGTTCCACGAGTCAAAGATGGCTAAGGGATAGTTCAGGCTGCATCCTGTCGGTATTTCGATAATTCCGTGTGAATGCTCGGTCGGGAAGCCGTACCCCTTGAAGGCGAACGCTGCGGTTGAGCTACTGTATTTGTAGCCAAGTTCTGCCAGTATGGGATATACGCTTTCGGTATGAAGGCTCCCGTAGTGAGGGGTTCTGAATCCCACACATTCAATTCCAAGTATGGATTGAAAGGTTTCGTGGGCTCGTTCTATCTCTTCTATCTGCTCAGCGTAGGAGAGCTTATTGAAGTAACGTTCCGGTGCCCAGTGCGGGTTGTCTGGATGGGTGTATGTGTGGTTGATGATTTCGTGGCCTTCATCAACAGCACGTTTGTGTATTTCCGGATATTTTTCAACAAACTTTCCAATGACGGCAAAGCCGGCCTGAATGTCATGTTTTTTCAGTTTATCCAGAAGCTCAGGGAATACCTCGAGATCTTTTTCAAAGTCAAAATCGAATGTTAAGGCATATGCGGCCTTGCCGAGCAGGTTGTTCTGCTTGCGCATATAGCGGACAAAGAACTCTTGTGGGCAAGTATAATGTATTATTTTTCTTGCTATGAATGCAAGGTATCTATTTTTAAATGGCTTTATCGGCAGGTTCATTACAGGGCTCCGGATTCATACAAAGCGATTTCATCTTTAATAGCCTGTGCTGTGATTATTCCGCTTCCTTCTCTTTCTTCGAAATCCTTAAAAGTTTCGTACTGAGGGTGATCATATGTTGCCTGGTACATTGCGGCTACGAACTTCACAAGCTCATCGTGATCAACAGACAGGTCATCAAGGACATCCCAGAGCTGGGAGGGAGTTTCAATTTTTACTGTGTTTTTACACAGATTAAAAAAGGGATCTCCTAGGCAGACAACAGGAACACCGGTGCCGAGGCTTTCAAGGCCGGGAGATGTTGCGGTCGCAACTACAACAGCTGTACTTCTGGTGATGATTTCCCTTGTCGGAAATGAGGGAGGCAGCATTACTACATTGGGTAATTGGCTTAATTCCTTGTAAAATTTAGGTTCCCTGTTCCCGTAGCAGATAGGGTGTTCCTTGACCGCTACCGTGTATCCATATTTCCCATGGATTGCTATCTGCTCAATCAGGTGTTCCTGATTTGCAAATTCAGGAACCTGAGAGCACATTGAAGCTTCAGGAGTAAGCTGAAGGAAATATGAAATGATTTTTCCTTTAGGCAACTCATTTGTGAAATATTTTGCTGAAAGAAGTCTGTTCTTCAGCCTGATAAATGCCGGAGCTAAAGAATCGCCTTTGAGCATCCTTTTGGTCTTATCTATGATCTGCGAAAAAGTATATTTAGGAAGTATTGTCGCCAATTCATTATGGTAATTGTCATACTTGGTGTTGGGTTTTTCTTTTTCATATTTGGCGATAGCCTGTTCTGCCCAGCGTATGCTTTCTTCATTCAATTTGTTGGAGTGATACACATGATCGATCTTGGGACTTCTCCGGTGTTGCCCGGTAACAATGCGCAACCTGAGTTCGCCGCCAATGGGATTAACCTCATGCGCAAACGCCTGTTTGATTGTTTTGTTTCTAGCCATACCGTCAAGGATCATGGTGTCGGTAAGGTCTATTGTTTCAAAGAATGCATAATCAATATTATGTCTTTTTATGATTTTACTTAAGTACTCATACTCAATCAGGAGGCGTTGAGGGATAAGCTCGTTGTACGATTCGTTGTTGGTATTGCTCGGTTTTGATATGTAGCGTCTGACAAATTTATCATAAAGCAGATAGTTGATGTTAAACTGATAACAGTTTGTACCAAGCTCTTTTTCAATTTTTTCAATTTTCGAAGCAGGGGGCGAGTCCATTTGCGAACAAATATTGATAATCTCATCTGTGTTGTACCACGGCTCAATGGTGACACCGTCAATGTTGTCGTATGTATCTTGATTGTGCCTGCTTGTCACAACTATAATGTTGTGGTCTTTAACAAGTTCCCTGACAGCCTGTATAAAAAATAAATCACATCTTTCGCGGCTGATGAAGAGTATATTCTTCCTGTTCATTACTATGCTCCGTAAATATATAAATTAAATGCTGACCGGTGAAATTATATTTCAAGGTGTGTGCATTTAAACTTTATCGTTAAAAAATCCCCAAAACAGGGAATCTGTCCATTCACCATTGGTGAAATGGGTCTTTTTATGGCGGCCTTCAAGCTCAAATCCGAGCTTAGTGAACATTTCAGTTTTTTTGGTATCAAAGGCGTAGATCTCAGCCCAGACCTTCACCAGATTGAGTTCTTCGAATCCATACTTGATCAGGGTTTTTGAGGCGTCCACAGCATAAACATCATCGATATAAAGGTCGTCAGCACCGATGTAGATCGAAAAGTCGGCATTGCGGTTGACAAAGTCTATGTAGCAGAGTCCGCAGGCACCGAGCAGCCTCCCGGAGCGGTCAAGGATGGAAAACATTCTGGTTCCGGGGTCGTTCATGACCAGCTTTTCATACCAGTTCTGCTGGTGGGCCCAGCTTAATTCCCTGTATTCCCTGAAATAAACGCGGTATTCAGGGCGGTTCCGCCATTCCATAAGCTGCTTTAGATCAGCTCTTTCAATGGCTCTTAAAATAGTGTGTTCACCGGTAAGCATAAAATCCCCTATGCGTTGAAATCGTCCTCGTAGAGGGCGTCTCCGCTACTTTTGGTTGCGGCCAGCTTTTTGCCGATGAGTTCTTCTTTCATATAAGGAGGAAGGCTTCCTTCGGGAGCAGGGCGAAGTTCAATCAGGTCTTCGGCGGTAATTACGTGTCCGGCGGGCAATTCCCCGGTAGTCCTGATGCATCTGCGTTGAAGCACAACAGTTTCTTTTTCGTTGTCTTCCACAACCTTGATGCCGGAACCCATTGCGAGCCTCATTTCCTCAGAACGGTCAACCATAGTCCGCCAGTCTGCGGGAATCATGGAGAAGGCATGGTCCGGCCCTTCGCGGTCATTATCATCTGTGAAATGTTTTTCAACAACCCTTGCGCCAAGAGCAACTGCACCCAGAACAGAGCTGTCACCTTTGGTATGGTCGCTTAATCCGAGGACCAGTTCGGGGTACATTTCCTTGAAAGTGTTGAGCACGTTGAGGTTTATATATTTGAAGTTCTCAACAGATCCGGTGTAGTTGGTATTACACTGCATAAGCACAACATCTTTGGTGTGCTTGAGAATGGCAGACATAGCTCTTTCCACATCGTCAATGTCAGACGCGCCGGTTGCCAGAAATACTGGTTTGCCCTTGGTGGACATGTATTCAATCAAGTCTGTGTATGTAATATCGCCGGAGCCGATTTTGTAGGCCAAAACATGCTCGTGAACTGAGTCCACGAGTTCTTTTGAGTAGGGGGAGGTGAAGAAGTCTATCTTGGCTTCGTCGCATGTTTTTTTCAGTTCAACGTTCCAATCTGTGTTGATGGCAGCGTCTTCATAAGTTTCATAAACAGATTTTTTCCATTTTTTCTGGTGGGACTGCTGAGTTCCAATATCTTTGAACCCGTAGTCACTGACAATGGTTTTTGCTGCAAAATGCTGAAATTTGGCAGCATCTGCACCCGCTTCGGCTGCTTTCCAGATAAGTTCTTTTGCCCGTTCAAGGTTTCCATCATGGTTCGCGGCAATGTCTGCAATGAAGTAGACAGGGGAATCTTTTGAGATTTTAGTCGGTCCCATGAAAATTTCTTTATTGTACTTCATATGGCAACTCCATTGTTCTGATAATGTTTGCAAAGAGTTTCGAGAACCTTTTTAAGGTCCGGGAGTTTATAGCCAAGCAGTTTCTCAGCTTTGGAAACGTCCAGACCGAGGCTTTCGTTGCGGATGACACCGTTGGCCTCCTTCGGCATCGGTCCGCATTTGGCTCTATCGGTCGAAAGGTCTAGCTTTTCAGCCAGAGCTTTGATGAAAAATTCTTTATTCGTCACCTCTGAACTGGCAACGTTGAATACTCCTGTCGCATTTTTATTCAGCAGGTCAAGCAATATTTCCGTAAAATTGTACACATCAATGCTTGATGTGTAGAAATTCTCATAAAGTGTAATGGCTTCCTGATTTTTTAAAGCTGAAATTACCCATTCAACAAAGGTGTTTGCTTTTTTTTCGGCCCTGAATCCTACGATATTTGTCCTTAAAACAAGAGCGTTTTTGTTTTGGAGCGCAAACTGCTCTCCGATGAACTTTGTGGCAGCGTACTCATTACAAAGATTGAGGGCTGCATGTTCATCATGTTTTGCCGCACCATCTCCTGTAAAATAGTGGTCTGTTGAAATATAAATATATTTTGTTTTACTGCTCGTAGCGTATTCTGCAAGCTTGCGCGAGACCCGTGCATTGCATTCGTAGCTATGGCCGGGGTTGCTTTCGCAGTAGGCCAGATCTACAATTGCCACCGTATTGATGATGGTGGCGGGATTAACCGTAGCCAGTGCTTTTCTCAGCTGCTCGTCATCCGTGACATCGATGCATATGTCCGCATCGCTACGGGCTGCACCCTGTACAGAATATCCATTGGCTTTAAGCCCGGTCATGAGTGCGGAGCCGAGCATGCCGGTGCTGCCCAGAATCAGGAAATCAGTTTTCATGTCCGGCTCCTGTGCGTAGTTCCGCTTCCTCGGCAAGTGATTTTGCCAAACCTTCGTCCCGATTGATGTGTGCGTTTATGTGCTGCAATTCCGGGGTCCGTTCAACAAGATCAATAATATCTTGCATCCTGAAATCCGGATTTACGGGCAGCAGTTCTTCAATCACCTTTTTGATGAATGTGAAATCTTCCGGGTCATCCACGGTCCAGCGCATGTGTGAATAATCTGCGTTGTTAGTCCATGATCCCATTTTGAAATCATCAGGATTGTCCTTGATGTACAGGGTTACATGTTCTCTTTGTGAGGGCAGCTTTGCTTTTTCATATGCCTCGGTCAGAGCCTGCATGCTGATTATTTCCGCATCAAGGCCGTCGGGAAGGCTTGCTTGCAAACAATTGGATGCATAATCGTATCCGTCCTGAAAGTAGAAGTCTGCAAGAGTATCAAGCATGTCAGGATCGATTACAGGGCAATCCCCTGTTAAACGCATAACGTGCTTACACTCATGTTCAGAGGCAGCTCCGTAGTAGCGTTTGAGGACATCGTTTTCGTCACCTCTGAAGACAGCAACACCGAGTTCGCGGCCCAGCTTTGCAGTAGGGTCGTCTTCCTTGTTCGTTGTGGTCGCCAGAACCACTGAGTCGATATGTTTAGCCTTAAGGACCCTTTCAATCATGATTTGCAGGAGTGGTTTTCCCGCCACCTGCATCAGGATTTTTCCCGGGAGCCGGGTCGAGGTCATTCTGGCCTGAATAATTGCTGTTATCTTCATGGCTGACTAGGTGATCCTTTTAAAGCCAGTGCCGGATTTGCGTCCTTCCATACGTTCGTGAACATCACCCTTTTCCATCGCTTCAGCGATGGTTTCAAAGCTGCGGGTGGTCGCTTCAAGGTACTTGTCCACTTCTTCAAAAGTATGGGCGAACATGGAGTAGTAAATATTTGAAGCGAGGAACCCTTCGTCGCGCATCTGCTGGATGTGCAGTGCCTTGAGGGAGAGAGGGTCTTCCTCTTCGAAGTTAAAGTGGCTGAGCGGGGGAATTCCTCCGCAATGGACTTTCAGGCCAGTCTTCTCTGCGGCGTTCTGCCATCCGGTCTGGATTCTGGTTCCCAGGTCTACGAGATGCTCATGTACATTGTTCTTGATGAATTTCTGTATTGTTGCCAGCGCGGCGGCGGGACCGACTCTCTCTGTCCAGTTGGTGCTGCTGATGAAAGTTTTCTGGGCAGCTTCCATGACTGATTTTTTTCCGATAATAGCAGACATGGGATATCCGTTGCCTATGGCTTTTGAAAAAACAGCCATATCCGGTTCGCAGCCGAGAATGAGGTGGCTGCCGCCGGGACATATCCTGAATCCCGCAGAAATCTCATCAAAAACAAAAACAGCCCCGGCTTCTTTGGCCAGTTCTTTAACTTTGTTCAAGAAACCATCTTCAGGATGGATGTTCCTGATTGGTTCCATGACCACGGCCGCTATTTCTCCTTTGTTCTGAGCGAGAATTTTTTCCAGTTCTTCTGGTTTATTGTATCCGAAGGGTAGTGCTGTTCCGGAAAGCTGGCTGGGAACTCCGGCAGGTTCAAGACCCGGTATGAGGTGCCCTTCAAGGGCGTTGTCTGTTTTCAGGTTGGCTGCAAGGTACCAATCATGCCATCCGTGGTAGCCGCAGAAAGCGATTTTATCACGTCCGGTGCTGGCCCTTGCGATTCTGACAGCAACAGCCATGGCTTCTCCGCCTGTGCGGGCATACCGGACCATATCCGCCCAAGGGTGGATTTCGCAAAGCAGTTCCGCTAATTGGATTTCTTCATAGCAGTTTAGCGATGAGGCAACCCCGTTTTGAATGGCCTTAATAACCGCGCCGTCAACATCCGGGTCGTTGTAGCCCAGCACGCAGGCTCCGATGGCAGAAATGCTCATGTCTGTATACTGGTTGCCATCGAGGTCCCAGACTTGAGATCCGGAGGCCTTGCTGTAATACGCGGGCCAGACCCCCTGTGAGAACATATCAGGCCGTTTGGAAAGCAGCTGGGTCATTCCGGGAATTCTTTCTTTGGCTTTTTCTTGAGCTTGTAGTGATAAATTAAAATTCTTCATGTCTTCACCTGTCTTTCAATGCAGGGCTGATCCCTGAATTGTATTTTGTAGTAGAAATATATTTAAATATTAGGTCCATAAAACCGGGTTGACCAGTTTTTCCGGGACAGAGTCAAAGGTTGAACGAATTTTGTGCATCAGGGAGCCTGGGCAATCCTGAGTGAAGGATTTAATATTTTCTTCCATTTGCTCCGGCAGTTCCGCTCCAACTAAAATTTTTGCTTTTGGATAAGCTTTTGCTGCGTAACTTAAGGCCAGCTCTTGCACTGAAATTTCGGCTTCCTGAGCTATTTGCGAAACTTTTTGAATATAGGGAGCGGCAAACTTTAAGTGCTCAGGGAGTTCTTCGGCATTCATGAAAATCAGTCCCTGAAGGAAAACTGAACGTACGTAGATAACTTTTCCTTTCTTGCAGGCAAGGTCGAAAATACCTTCTTTTTCAAAGCGATGGTCAAGAATACTAGAAGGGACTTGAATCAGATCCACTCCGTCTGTCTCGATAGCCAGCCGAGCATTGGCCGGGGAGTAAACTGAAATACCGATTTTATCGACCAGTCCCTTAGTGCGAATTTCTTCGGTCTCCACCCCGACACCTTTGTTCCATTCAGGGAGAAATTCCTCTTTATGGATCATGTAGCCGTAAAATTTGTCGAGATTCAGGTTGGTAAGGGAGCTACGGACACTCTTTTCCATATTGCCTGGCTGCAACAGATTTATTTTCGGGTCCGGCTTACTGATGATTTTTGCTTCCCCGGATTGGTCCAGCTGTTTTAGAATTTCACCGAGTAGCGTTTCGCTATTGCCGTAGATCTGTGCTGTATCAAACTCGCGTCCACCACTCTCCCATGAGATGGCGACAATATTTTCAGCCAGCTCCCGGCTTGGCTGTCCGGTTTTGTTGGCAATACCGTAACTCATTCCGAGCTGGGCTGTGCCAAGCACAAGGCGTGACATATCTATTTTTGACATTGTTGTCCTTTAGCAGTCGCAATGGCTGATTTGACCGTTTTAACGACCCGTTCGATGGCGGCGTTGTCCATGTCAGGAAATATGGGCAGTGAGAGAATTCCTTCGTATGCTTTTTCAGTTACGGGACACATCCCTGACTTCGTCTTATAGTTTTTCTCGTAATAAGGGTGAAGATGAACCGGAATGTAGTGAACCTGTGCACCAATCCCGTGTTCCCGGAGGTAGGTAAATACGCTGCGACGTAGTTTCTCCCGCCCTTCTCCTTGCAAGTTTATTACGTAAAGGTGATACGCATGCTTGGTCTCAGTTTTGCTGCCAATTATTTTTATTTCATTCACATCAGCGAATGCCCGATCATATTCATGGGCTATTTTGCGCCTGCGCTCCAACCACTGTGGTAATTTCTTTAGCTGACTAAGTCCTAAGGCGCACTGGATATCCGAGATTCTGTAGTTGAAACCGAGATCATCCATTTCATAAAACCAGTCCGGACGCTCTTTGAAATCGGCATTTATACCGTGGTTTCTGAATCGAAGCATACGTTTGCGGTATTCCGGATTTTCGGTGACAGCCATACCGCCTTCAGCGGTAGTAATATGCTTTACCGGGTGAAAGCTGTAGGTCGTAATATCCGCTAGTGAACCCACAGGAGAGCCACTATAGCTCCCACCGAAACTGTGACAGGCGTCTGCCGCAAGGAATAGTCCGTGCTTGTCTGCGATTTTACGCAGGGCATTGTAGTCGCAGGGGTGACCTGCATAATCTACAGTGATGATTCCTTTGGTCTTTGAGGTGATTTTCTTTTTTACCTCGACAGGATCAATGAGCAGGGTATCCGGGGCAACATCGGCAAAGACCGGAGTTGCTCCCATATATGCCACGCAGTTTGCTGTGGCGGCAAAGGTCATGGGCGGCAATATGACCTCATCGCCTTCCTTGATGTTGAAAGCGAACATTGCCGCATGCAGCGCAGCAGTTCCGCTGCTGACCGCAACGCCGTATTGAACTCCTGAAAGCCGGGCAACAGCCTCTTCGAATTCGTCGACTTTGGGGCCGGTCGTCAGCCACCCGGAGGTAAGGGCATCAGCAACAGCCTTAAGATCCTGCTCATCAACAGATTGGCAGCCGTAAGGAATGTTTTTGGTGTTGCCCACAACTACCTCTATTTATCGATTTTCAGGGTTGAAACCATTTTGATGAGACCTTCTTCGTCAACCCAATCAACGTTGCTGTCTGAGGTATATTCAAAACCTTCTGCAACAGGAGTCCCGCCGATCATCTCAGCGTGGGTAGCCATAAATTGGGAGTCAGGTTTGATCACGTAGTAACCGTCAAACTCTGCGGTATTACGGGCATCGTCAGCGGAAATCATCATTTCATGCAGCTTTTCTCCGGGACGGATACCGATGACCTTTTGTTCGCAATCCGGCCCCATGGCTTTTGCTAGATCGGTAATTTTCATGCTCGGGATTTTCTGGACGAAAACTTCACCGCCGACCATTTTTTCAAACCCGTCCAGAACAAACTGGACTGCATCTTCAAGGGTGGTCCAGAATCTGGTCATACGCGGATCAGTTATGGTCAGGGTTCCGGTTTCCTTCTGTTTCTGGAAAAGGGGTACAACACTGCCGCGGCTGCCTACCACGTTTCCGTAGCGGACAACGGCGAACTTGGTATCACCGGAAGCGGCGTAGAGGTTGCCGGCAACAAAAAGTTTGTCAGAGCAGAGTTTGGTAGCTCCATATAGGTTCACAGGGCTAACCGCTTTATCGGTGCTGAGCGCGATAACTTTTTTAACTCCCACATCGATAGCGGTGTTGATAAGATTCTGGGCTCCGATGACGTTGGTTTTAATGGCTTCAAAGGGGTTGTACTCGGAAGCGGGGACCTGTTTCATGGCTGCTGCATGGATAACGTAATCGACTCCCTTGAAGGCACGGTAAAGTCTTTCCTTGTCACGTACATCACCGATGAAGTAGCGCATGCAGGGAAATTCTGTGTCGGAGAATTTACGTGACATTTCATACTGTTTGAATTCGTCACGGCTGTATATGATCAATCTTTTGGGAGAGTATTTTTCCAGGATCATTTTTACACATTTGTGCCCGAAAGAGCCTGTTCCGCCGGTAATCAGAATACTTTTATCATTAAACATTATATTCTCCTCTTAACCCTTGAGGGTGTTTTTATCTTCAATAAGGCGTATGCCTTTATCTTCAATTTTATACACTTTGTCGCACTGCTCAATGGTTGAGAGCCGATGTGCGATAATAATTAATGTTTTGCCTTTGCTGACTTTGAAAATATGGTCCATGATCCGTTTTTCCGTCTGACTGTCCAGAGCGGATGTTGCTTCGTCTAGAACCAGCAGGTCCGGGTTACCGTATATGGCCCGGGCAATGGCAATCCTCTGCTTCTGTCCCCCTGAAAGTTGTGACCCGTCTTCGCCGACCGGGGTATTAATTCCTTCGTTTTGTTCAAGGAAAGGGCTCAGCTCGGCCTTGTCGAGAGCCTCTTTTATCTGTTGTTCATTATGGTCGCGGCCAAAGGTGACGTTTTCAGCAACGGTCGAGTCAAAAAGATATATTGATTGCGGGATGTAGCCGATTTTTTTGCGCCATGAGAGCATGTTTGTTTCAGTCAGGCCGTTGTCGTCAACATCTATGTTTCCGGAGAAGGAGGTGTACATTCCGATTATAATATCTGCAAGCGTGCTTTTGCCTGCTCCACTTTCTCCGATCAGGGCTATTTTTTCACCTTTTTTGATGTTCATGTTGATATTTTTAAGCACCAAATCATCGGTATAGCCGAAGCTCATTTTGCGGATATTGATCTGTTCATTGAATTCAAGAGGATCACTACCCAGTTTATGAGTGGCTATGTTGAGGTCGTCATGGAGCAGCTCAATGCTCTTGGTGTAATAGAGCATGTTGTTGTAGCTGCTTAATATGCGGTTTACTGAGGGCAGCATGCGATACATGGCCAAGGCAAACAGAGAGACCACCGGAATGATAGTTGCGACATTTTGCCCATGCATGAGCGCATAAATAAGTGCGGCAATGAGCAGGGAAAAGCCGATACTTTCAAGCGAAAGCCTGGGCACTGTGTTGTAGGTATTGTTCATAACCATGGCGTTGACGTAGCCTTGTCCTGATTTGTGCAGGGCTTTGACAGCGGTCTCCTCTCCGGCCATGAGCTTAATGAATTTCAGGTTGCTTAGTGTTTCACTGATTGTACGGTAGTAAATTTCCTGAAAATGGTTGCGCTTGAGTCCTTCTTTTTTGATTAATCTTGAAATAATTTTAACCAATAGAAGGATCATCAGACCAAGTAGCCCTGTTAAAGCAAAAGTTACTTTCCAGTTTACTGCCAGCAGGGCGGTATATAGAAAAGATGAAACAAAAAGTTCAGAGATCAGCAGCAGCAGTGAATAAAAGAACATGGCTGCATTGTTGGTTTCTGTAATCAGTTTTTTTGAGAGGTCTGAACTGTTTCTGGTGGTCATATCCTGATATTTGATATGAACGTAGTTGGAAAATATTTTCGTAGCCAGAGAGATAAATACGCCCTGTGAATATCGCTGGATAAAGTACATGTAACAGAGGTTGAAAATTCCTCTTGAAACATAGAAAGCGATGAGCACGAATCCGAAAGTGACGACAAAGGATTGTACATCGCTGAATCCGAAAAGAGTGTAGGCGTAATGATAGTATTTATTGTCTGTCACCAACGAAAAGTCGCTGGCAACGGAAATAAAAGGCAGAATGGCTGAAATGCCTACAGTCTCAATTCCTGAGATAAGGATGGACAGCACAACCAGTCCGAAAATGCTTCTTTTCTGAGCTGTATTTAAGAGTCCTTTGATCTTTTTGATCATGATAGAAGGTAAATCCTTTTCTTAGTCTTCAATCTCATAGTCATTAACATACCAGTCCACTGTCTTTTTCAGACCTTCCTCAAGAGGCACTTCCGGTTCGTAGCCAAGTACCTTCCAAGATTTGGAAATGTCGGAAAGGCGGTCTTTGACAGCGTCCCAATTGCGTCTTTCCTTGAAGACTATTTCGGAAGATGATCCGGTGAATTCGATGATCATTTTGGCCAGATCAACAATTTTGGTCGGCTTGCCGGTTCCGCCGTTGAAAATGTCACCGTCTGCAACATCGGAGAGCGCAGCAAGGGTCAGCAGTTGTGCGGTGTTGCCTACGAAGGTGAAATCACGGGTTTCAGTGCCGTCTCCGGTGATAAAAAGCGGTTCACCTTTGATGGCCCGGACAATGAAATTGGGGATCACATTGCGGTATGCGCCGTGCGGTTCATAGGGACCGTAAGTGTTGAAAACCCGGATGGATACAGAGGGAATTTGGAACATGGAAGCATAATACTTCACGTACAGTTCCGCAGTATATTTATTGATCGCATACGGAGTTTCGTGCGGGTAAATGTAGTCTTTCTCATTCATCATGGCGGCATTGCCGTAAACACATGAGGAAGAGGTATAGACGAATTTCTTCAGCTCTTTGTTTTCTTTGCTAATTTCCAGTAAATTCATGGTGCCGATAATATTGGCCTGAACATCCTTGAAGGGATGGTCTACTGAATTCTGGTTGGCAAAATGGGCAGCCAGATGGAAAACATAGTTCGGCTTGAATGCTCCCATTTGCTGACGATATGTATCGATTTGTCCTATGTCGGCTTTGATGAAGGTAATGCGTTCATCTTCGGGAAGGTAGTTCTTGTATCCAGATGAGAGATCATCCAGTACCATTACCGACCCTGCGCCTGCCTTGAGCAGCCTTTCTATTAAATTCAGTCCGATGGCACCCGCGCCGCCGGTTACAAGCACTTTGGCATTATTCATTGAAAAGAGCCTCACGAATGTTTTCGTAACTGTTGTTCATGTTGTAAAAGTCTTTTCCATCTTCGCGTAGTTCTGCCAGTTCTGTTGAGTCAAGCCTGCGCACAAGGGCGGCGATGGAAGGAACATCGGCACTGTCGGCCACCAGAAGTTCTTTCTGAATGTCCCGTACAATCTGAGTGGTGGTGGAAGAGAGCGGACTCAAGGCCACCACGGGTTTGCCCGCACCGATGTAGTCGGCGAGCTTGGAAGGAAAGAAAGGAGAATCTTTAAGCGGGGCATCAATTACCAGCAGGATGTCCGATTCTGAGAGAACTTCAATTGAGTCCAGATAGGGAACAGGATCAAAAAATTTGATCAGCTCCGGGCATTTCTTTTCTGCCAACAGCCGTTCTTCTTCCTTCATGCGTCCGTAAAAATGAAATTCGAGATTTTCAGGCTGAACTTTATGAACAGCTTCAATGAGCTGTCCGGCAGAGCGCAATCCGTAAATATTGCCGGTATGGGCAATGATTTTTTTCTGCGGCTCAGTCTTTCTGCGGGTATAAAGATCCGGATCAAATACATGAGGCAGGACTTTAATTTTACCCTGACCCGCATTCAAACCTTTGACGAAAAGATCTTTTGTTTTATCTGAGGTTACAGTGATGGTATCAGCCCTGGAAATCACTGTTTTCTCATACATCTTGTTGATCTTGCGCTGGAGTCCTGTGCGGTAAGATAGGTACGGATTCAGGGTCCAGGGATCGGAAAAATGAGCGGTCCAATGCAGGTTGCGGTCGGTTTCCTTTACTGCCAGCCCTGCCAGATGGTTCACCAGCGGGGTGGAGTGGGTGTAAAGGGCATCGATCTGAAATTCTTTGATCAGCTTGATTGCCGCGTGAGCAGCGGGAAACTTCCACCAGAATTTACGGTCGGTAATTTCCAGTCCGCCGCAGAGGTAATGCAGCCATTTTTCACCGGGTAATTGATTAACGCGGTGAATGGTCAGATTCTCGTGATCGCGGCAGAGCTTCTGGTCCAAAAATTCAAAATCCGGGTCTTCGCAACAGCTCAGCACATGGACCCGGTGGCCGTTACGGGCAAGAGTCAAAGCGCGCCGCTGCACCTGAATTGATTCCGGTGAAAGAATTGGCGGAAAATCATATGTTATGAAGAGAATGGATTTTTTCATCTGTTTGCCAGCTCCCTATGGATGTCTGCGAATATTTTTTCCGCCTGTGCAGGATTCCAGTGCTTATCCGCAAATTCAGCAGCCCTGTATCCATAATCTTCACGGTTTTTCATGTCTAAGAAAAATTCAATCCCAGCACGGTAACCTGAAGGCGAATCTTCTACCATCTTGGCGATGTGATTTTCAAATTCAGGGACAGGCGTTCCCCTACGCGAATTAAAGAGAATCGGCAATCCGCACAGAGAGGCTTCCAGCACCGTCTTAGGGAATTCACTGTACTGGGAGTGTCCGACAAACAAATCGTATTCATGCATGGTCCGGCAAAGTCTGTCATTAGGCATAGCCGGTATGAACCTTACTTTTTCATTCAGCTTGAGTTCGCTAACCAGTTCCGCCAGTTCCAGTTCTTTGGAACCGCTCCCCACAACTGTCAGCTGCGCATCAACATACTGAAGGGCACGGATGATATTTTCAGGATTTTTGGCTGGAATAACTCTGCCTACATAAAGAAGTTTCAGAGTGCCTGAATATGAATAATTTTCTTTAGGTTCAGTTTTTCCCGGATTGATTACATTATATGCAACAAATGGATCAGAGGCCCCTTTGTTCCGTGCATAGTCGAGAATGGAGCCATAAACACAGCTAACTCTGTCGGCGGTATGTAGGGTGTACTTTTCAACAGCTTTAGAAAGTGCGTAAAAAACTTTGGTTCTGAAATCCACATCCTGATTTGCCCGGGTCTGGTCAGGCTGGGTGTGCAGGGATACGAAAAAAGGGATGCCCAGCTCTTCTTTAATTCTTGCTCCAACATACCCGTTAAGAAAATTGCCATAGCAGCGAATCAGGTCCGGTTTAATACCTTTGGTGAGATCAACGGCTTGCTCTGCCCATCTCCGCAGTAAAAAAGGCCGCCAAAGCGTTTTTGCAAGAAGGCCCATGCCGGAAGGAAGATTGTGCAAAGTCAACCTTGCATTGCCTACTGTCCGCTGCAAAATTTCCTTGTCAGGCTTATCATCGTTAGTCATCAGGATATGGACATCACTGAAGACCCCGCCGGGATTATAATAGCGGTCAATCAGTTCGCCTTTCTCAATAATATGAGAAAGGCGATCTGCTATGATGACTAGGAGAGTTCTATTCATTGTCGCAGTGCGCCCTATAGGCCGAGTTCTTTCTTGATTTCTTCACTCATGAGAGCTTTGTCTCCGAGCATAAGAATATCAACAGTGCCGATTTTGTATGAGTTGATGGCGTCCTGAGGGCTCATCACGATCGGCTCTTCATGGGAGTTGAAGCTGGTATTTACCAGTGTGGGAATTCCGGTGAGATCCCGGAAGGCTTTTAAAATGTCATAGTAAAGTTCATTTTCAGATCTGCTGACAATTTGTGGGCGTGCTGTGCCGTCAACATGCACAACTGCTGGAGCTTTCTCCTTCATAATTTCTTTTACATCGTAAGTGATGGTCATGAAATCTGCGGTGTTCTGTTTCTCATTATAATTATACAGACAGCGTTCAGCATCTTCGTCAAGAATGAAAGGAGCAAAGGGCATGAACTCGGTACGGTTCAATCTTTTATTGATTGACTCGTTGATAGTGTTGTCCTTGGGGTTGGCAAGGATTGAGCGGGCACCAAGAGCGCGGGGGCCGTATTCCATGCCCTTGTTGAAAAGTCCGATGATGTATTGTCTATCCAAAGCTGTTGCCGCGACCACAGGTGCTTTGTCTCCCAGAACAACCGGTTCAAGACCTGCTGCACTGATGGAACTGTAGATTTCCTCTTCAGTGTATTCCGGGCCATAGTAAACGTTTTTCTGGACGGAGTTGAAAAGGTCTTTCTTGGTCGATTCATCAAGAGCGACATATGCCGCGCCAAAGGCAAGGCCTCCATCTCCCATGTTAGGAACAACAGATACGTTTTCAAAGAGTTTCAGGTCGCGGATACGCTGATTTAGCAGGACGTTGGCGAATGCTCCTCCGGAAAGAAGCATCTGTCTGCCTTGAAGGCTGAATTTATCTGCATAATATGTAACAAATTCAAGCACGATTTCTTCAAACCATTTTTGCAGGGAACTGGCGATATCTTCACGTTTAACAGCTGCAAGATTATGCTGCATGTCTTCTATCATTTTAGTGTGATAAATGATTCCCTTGCTCAAAAAACGACAGTATCTGGAGCATTTTTCAGATATGGAATTTGCTGCATAAGGAACTTTGCAGACAAACTGACCATTTTCAAAACGAACAAGATTGCGGAAATAGTCAATTGCAGAAGGAGTGCCTCGTGCTGCAAGTCCGGTCAGTTTCCCTTCGTGTCTGTTGCGTTTGAAGCCAAGTAGCTTTGTAGTATTGGCGTAAACATCCGCAGGAGAGTCATGAATCACTCCATTAATCTCTTCTGAGCAGGCAAGGCATTTGAAATCAGATCCGTTTTTTTCATACAGAGACCAATTGATTCCGTCGCCTCCTCCATCAAGGGAAAACATGACGGTGTTTTCCAGAGGGTAAGTTGCATATGAAGAAGCAACATGTGCCAGATGGTGATCTACGTAGCTTATTGTGCCCTTGAACCCCTTCTCTTTGAAATAATCATCGACCCGCTGGCCAAGGCTTTCTGAGCACAGGAAATTAGAGATGGCTTTAATTTTGATTTCTGTGGATACTTCATTAGAGAAATCTGCACTTATTTTGTCAAAATAGATTGCGGGCCTGTAGGACTTCATCTCCTTGAGGCATGTCCCCGCAATGACGATTTCTGAAATACTTGCTAAAGATGTGTTTTGAATTTTGAGGCATTTATCGATAGCTTGAAATGGAAACCCGGTATAGTTTTTTACTCTGGTGACACGTTCTTCAGCTACAGCCGTGACCTTATTGCCAATAAGGCAAGCTGTCGCGTCGTGTCCGATATGAATTCCTAATTTCATTTATTTTACCTGCCTTTTCGGTTTTTAGTTGAGGGCAATTGTATGAGTTTTTGATTGTAGGCATATGGTTTTGCCTGTTCAGGGTTAAATTCATTTGCATGGGATTAGGTCGGTTGCGCCTTTTTTCTCGTATTTTTTGTTGCAGCTTACACATTCCAATGACTGAGGCAGAATTTCGCCGCACTCACAAACCCAGCCAGTTCTTTTGGCGGGAGTTCCGAGCATGAGCGCGTAGTCAGGGACATCTTTAGTTATAACTGCTCCGGCACCGATGAACGCATATTTGCCAACAGTGTTACCGCAGACGATGGTGCAGTTTGCACCAAGAGTCGCACCCTTTTTAATTAGGGTTTCACGCACTTCGCTCATGCGATTCACATGGGCACGGGGGTTGAATACATTCGTGAAGACCATGGATGGTCCGCAAAAAACATCGTCTTCAAGGGTAACACCTTTGTAGACGGAGACGTTGTTCTGGATTTTGCAACCGTTGCCGATAATAACATCTGGTCCGGCTACTACATTCTGGCCTAGGTTGCAGTTTTCACCGATAGTGGTGTTCTTCATCACATGAGAAAAGTGCCATATCTTGGTGTTCTTACCAATTGTTGTTCCGGCATCAACAAAGGCGGTTTCGTGTATTTGCGCGGAATTTTTATCTTTTGAGGTGTTGAGTAGAACTTTCGCCCCGTTTCTATTCATGGACTCCTGTGAGGCATTGAGGACTTTGAGAACCCGCAAACCTTCTTCTGCGTCAGTCCTGGGAAGAACCCCGGTTTCGATGCATTCAAGAAAGTGTTTGCATTCGAGGAACAGGGGCTCGTCCTGATGAACTTCAACGCGTTCAGCGTCCGCTTTGTTGGGCACTGGGATATTTTTTTCCCATTCAACTTTATGGGGATATAGAAGCAGCTTGTCTTCCCAAGGTTGGGTGTCGTCAAATACGGCCATCTTCTTATCGCCCACTACAACCAGCTTTTGCTCTTTGAATGGGTGCAGCCATGATACGAATATGTGGGCCTTGGTCCCACTGGGGAACTCAAGGTGTGTTGTGGTAACATCCGCAATATGGCGGTGCAGGTAATTTCCGCCAGTGGCAATGACTTTATTCGGTTCTTCCCCGGTAAGAGAAAGAATCATGGAGATGTCATGCGGGGCAAAAGACCATAGGATATTTTCCTCACGGCGAATTTTTCCTAGGTTCAGTCTGTTGGAATAAATGTAGTTTATGCGGCCCAGGTCCCCTGTCTCGACTAATTCGCGTAATTTGACGAATATGGGGTGGTATTGCAGAAGATGTCCGACCATGAGGATAAGGCCTCTATCCTTGGCAAGCATAATCAGCTCTTCAGCTTCGCCTTCATTCAATACCAGTGGTTTCTCCACGTAAACGTGTTTATCTGCCAGCAGAGCTTCCTTGGCAAGGTTGAAGTGGGTCTCCGCAGGGGTAGCAATAATGATTCCGTCAATTCCGTCGTTAGAAAGGACATCCGAGTATGATAAGGCTGTTTCCGCTTCCGGATATTCTTCCTTGAAACGGGCCAATGTCTCTTCATTGGTGTCGCAGATCATTTTCAGCGCACCAATTCGATCGTAATTACGGACCAGGTTTTTACCCCAGTATCCAGAGCCTATTACAGCAACCTTGAATTCGCTCATTGGGATCCCCCCTATGCGTTTCTTATGGCTTCAGCGATCATTTCCTGTTGTTCTCTTTCAAGATACGGGTGCATTGGAATAGCGAAAATGCGTGTTGCAGCATCTTCACTAACCGGGCAGTCGCCCATCTTGTATCCGAGGTCTTTAAATGCGGTTTGCAAGTGCATGGGAATTGGATAGTAGATGGGAGAAGGTACGCCTTTTTCACTCAGCGCGGCCTGAATGCGATCACGATGTTCACCGTCTTTAGCCAGAGGGCAGTATTGAGCCCATACTGAGCGGTATCCTTCAGGTACACTGGGAGCTGTCAGTCCTTCAATGTCCGCGAGGAGTTCAGCATAGGTGTCAGCTACTTTGTCGCGCAGATCAACTTCTTCAGGGAAAATGTCGAATTTGGCTTGAAGAACCGCAGCTTGCAGGGTGTCGAGGCGACCGGTAATTCCAAGGCGGATGTTGTCGTATTTGTCAGGACCCTGCCCGTGTACACGGTGGGAACGCAGGCGTTCGATTAGCTCATCATCGTCAGTGAAACACATTCCGCCGTCACCGTAGCAACCGAGGGGCTTTGCAGGGAAGAAGGAAGTGCATGTAATATCACCAAGAGAGCAAGCTCTTTTGCCTTTGTATTCACCGCCGAAGCTCTGTGCTGCGTCTTCGATAAGAAAAAGGTCGTGTTTCTCAGCAACGGTTTTGATTGCGTCGTAGTCAGCTGGGAGACCGAAAATATCAACAGAAATAATGCCTTTGGGAGTAAGTCCTTTAACCTTAGGCAGGACCATTCCATTGTCGGCACCTTTCAGTGCTTCAATCGTTTTTTCGAGCTTTTCAGGATCGATGTTAAAAGTTACAGGGTCAATATCAACAAATACTGGAGTTGCTCCGGTAAGTGCAATTGTTTCGGCAGTTGCAAAGAAAGTGAACGGAGTGGTGAAAACAGCATCGCCGGGTTTTACATCCAGAGACATGAGGGCGAGTGTTAGTGCATCAGTACCGGATGCGCAGCCTAGTGCGTGTTTGGTGCCGCAGTATTCGGCAAGGCGTTTTTCAATCGCCGGAATTTCAGGGCCCATGATGTAGGCTCCGTGGTCAAGTACTGTATCCATGTTTTCGCGAACTTGTTTTTCAATGCGGGAAAACTGTTTTTTAAGGTCAATAAAAGGTATACCCATGAGATTAATTCTCCATGTTTAATGCATTGTTGTCTTGGCTAGACGACCTTCCAATTTGGTCGTCTTAAATAAATTTCACTTGTACTATCAAACTCTTCGGTGTTGAGGACCATAAGTCTGATTTTGCGTTTGATCGCTTCTTCGGCTTTGGTGCAAAGATTACCTATGCGTTCGGAGTCGGTTTCATCTCCGATAATCAAAACATCAATGATACCTGAGTCAATGCCTTTTGCATAGTCGTCAAGGATATAGACTGAGTCAACATCGCCGATTGTAGACAGGATGTATTCCAGGATCTGATCAATACCAATATATTTGCGGACGATAGAACTGATTTCAGGGAAAAAAGGGTGGGAAGAGTTGGCGTTGTAGAAAATGTAGCGCCCCTCTTTCTTCTTGTTTAGATATCCTGCTTCACTTAAGCCATCCAGTTCTTCTTTCATGGCATTGGGTGAAACATCAAATTCTGCTGCCAGCTCCCTGAGATATGATGAGACATCAGGGTTTAGAAAAAGCTTGAGCAGCAGCTTAATTCTGGTCTTTGAGGTGAATAATTCTTTGAGCATGGTGTGAGTTTGTTAGGTTATTCTGAACAAACTGTCAATTGCGAATCGTACTATAAGGAAGGTGACTTTGCTTTTTAAGCATGTAACCAATATTTTTTACTTAGGCTTAGCGTAGTTCTTTTAAGACTCCCTGATGTCTTAATGAGGTTATTAAACTGTGTATCTCTCGGCTTAAAAAAAATCTGATTTGTTGCTTGTTGGAGTGGGTCAACTCGTTGTCATGGATCAGTTCGTTAAAGGTATTGTCGACGACGTCCAAGACACGGTTTCTGATGCAGATTTGCCTAAATAAATAAGCGATATGTTTTGGAATGTTGTGTTTCTTTCCGTTTATTGAAAGATAGAACTTTTTATTGTTTTGTTCAACAAAACATGTTTTTGGGTTCACTAAAAAGAAACGTGAAGTATAAAATTGACCATCTGAATAGTATTTTTCTTGTAGCAAAGAGCATTCATTGTAGGCAGTTGAATTGTTAGGGTTTTGTTCCAACTCAAGCATCAATTCAGCGTGACGCGCAATAGGATTACCTTGATGATTTTTGAGGAATAGATTCAATTTTTTTTGATCATGGTTGTCAAATGCAATGGTGAAAATTGACTGTGAAAGAGCCTTTGGAACTGTATTGTCTTTGTTAATGTAGCTTCCATCAGCCCCATTTTTGAGTAGAAAATGGACTATCTCTGTACCCTTGGTTGCTTTTGTTGCCGTGCTTAGTGGTGGTTCGCCACGATTATTCATACTATTTACATCTGCACCTAGAGCAAGGGCCGTCTTTATGATTTTAATATTGCCAGACATAATTGCTTGAAATAGACAAGCATCAATGGTTTGTTGATCTGTATTAAAAGTATGCCCGGATGCAAAGAGAGCTTTGAGCAATCTGTTTCTGCCATATAAAAAACTATCAGCAACTAACTCTCTTTTGGGGAAATGAATGCTTCCTTTCCCCTCATACATTGAGACTATTAAATCTTCACGTTTTTCTGCGGTCAATTGGTTTAAAAGTATGCTCGCATCAAGTGAGTGAATGTTTTTTGTGATATAATTAAAAAAATTTGCATTTGTAATTGTTGCTAAATTAGGTTGGCTGTAATTGTCGTTGCTGGCATGGGTGATCCCGTTGTTGTTCCAGTATGGTCCTTGGAAAAGCATTTTTAAGCCTTTAGTGTTCAAGTGTGAAGGATCAATAAAAAAAACTTTTTTGCCAGTGAGTTCGGTTTTCAAATGGAGATCATAAAAGCCGTTGCATGCACGGGCTGTTCTATCAAGTATTTTGTTAAGTTTAGCTTGTTGAAAGTCGAAAAAAGGCTGTGCCCATGGAATTGAAAAGTAAATTATCTTGATTGAGTTCTTTTCACATAAGGCGTCAATTGCCGTTAGTTTTTCCAGGTAATATGAAGTTACGTAGTGGCTAGAGAATATGGGGGGCTTGTCTTTGTATGGGGTTTCTTTTTTGTGAAGAACCCCGAATTCATCAATGTTGTTCAGCTTACCTGGGTGCGGGGTTAAGTTATCCAACAAACATCTCCAGGCATCCTTTAATTTGTTAGGTCCAATGTTACGGAATTTCTCTAAAAAAAATGTTGTTTTGCTTGCAAGTTCAGGTGCTGATTCTAGATAATGAAAACTATTAATATCAATCAGATAATATATTTGTTTGATGTTTTTAATCTGCCTTTCATCTAGCATTTTCAATAATGCCAGAATATCGCCCGGATTGTTGTAAATAGAAGAGCTGAAATTGAGGACCGGCCCTCCTAAGATTTCTTCAGACACCAGCATGGTTCTACTGCTGCCGAATACAAGGGTATATTTTCCATCATATAGCTTTGAAGCTACATTTAGTGCGCTTGTATTAAGTGTTTTGAATTTAAATTTGTTGAAATCAGATTCAATTATTCTGAATTCGCCATAAGGATCTATGACTATATTTACCGTAAATATCAGTGCAAAAATTATAGCAGCCAGTGCTGAGAGAGTTGTTATGGTCCAATTGCGTGTTGACATGATTAGAAATCGAAATAGAGAAAGGTTTGGTGGGTGTACATAAGTACAAAGGCCGTTATGAACATGGTTATGCTTATGATCGATTCTTTAAATGAGAACTGCATGTTTTTCGCAGTTGTGGCCGAATTTTTAAATTTGGTAGCAAAAGCAATGAGCGAAATACATATACCCAGTAGGATGAATTCATTTTTAAAGGTAAGCGTGGTTGAAAATCCGATATTGACCATGCCCACCATGCCTTTGTAAATTTTGAGGGCATCATAGGGCGTTGTTGCTCTGAAGAGGACCCAGCAGGCGTTGACGTATAAAAATGTAAGTAACCATCCTGCGTATGCAGGAAGTTTGTTTCCGGTGTTTTGCCAGATGCGGTGGATGACCATGGCGGTACCGTGTAAAGCTCCCCAGAGAATAAAATTCCATCCGGCTCCGTGCCAGAAACCGATAAGTAGGAAGGAGGCCAGCAGGTTGAAAAGGGTGCGGTAGGCACCTTTGTGACTTCCACCAAGTGGGAAGTAGATATAGTCGCGCACAAAACGGCCCAAGGTGATATGCCACCGCCGCCAGAAATCTTGAATGTTGAGTGACTGGTATGGGGAGTTGAAGTTGTTGGGCAACTTGATGTTGAACATCAGCCCCAGCCCAAGGGCCATGTCCGTATAGCCGCTAAAGTCAAAGTAAAGCTGGCAGGTATAAGCAAGGCTTACAGCCCATGAATCCCAGAAGGGGAGTACAATAGCCTTATCGAAGCCGTTTTCGACATAAGGTGCCAGCGAATCAGCTATAACGATTTTTTTGAACAGTCCCATGCTGAACAGGAAGAAACCTTGTCCAATATTGGTGTGGTTGATTTCTCCTGCGTTTTCAGCATTGAATTGTGGAGTTATTTCATGTTGGTAGCTGATGGGACCGGCAACAAGTTGGGGGAAAAAGGATACAAAAAGACTGTAGTCCAGAAGATTGCACCGGGCCGCCTTACCCCGGTATGTGTCTACTAAAAAAGAAATCTGCTGAAAGGTATAAAAACTTACCCCCAGCGGAATAATTATTTTTTCAGTGATGGAAGGTATTCCCATGAGTCCGGCAATGTTTTCAAAGAAAAAGTTTTTGTATTTAAAATACCCCAGCACGGAAAGGTTGCCGACCACGGCAAACGCAAGGAGTAATTTACTTCTTTTGCGGTGCAGAGTTTCCGCCATCAGGAAGTTGAAAAGGATCGTCCCTCCGAGCAGGTAAAGGTATTCCAGTTTCCACCATGCATAAAAGGTAAAGGATGCCAGAATGAGTAATAGTTTGCTCGCCTCATGCTGTTTGAACTTCCGGAGAAGAAAATAGACGCTGAAGACCAAAGGTAGAAAAAAAAGTATGAATATGTGGGAATTGAAAAGCACTGATCTCTACCCCTCTTCATCAAACTCCGGTACAACGGTATGCAGCATGGCGCGGACTCCGTCTGCATGGAATTTGTCCGCAGCGTCTTTCATTTCGGTAAGCTGTCCTTTGAAGCTGGCGCAGTAAACTTCAAGGTCATTCTCAAAACCTTTGAGGACCATGATTTTGTCATGTTCGGTGCGGACTATCCCTTCGCCTTCGGTTATCAGTTCTTCGTACAGTTTTTCGCCTTCGCGCAGGCCGCTGAAGACAATTTCAATATCTTTGCCCGGTTCTTTGCCGGAAAGTCTGATCAGGTCGCGGGCCATGTCGGCGATTTTGACGGGTTCGCCCATTTCGAGGATGAAAATTTCACCACCATCAGCCATTACTCCGGCTTGCAGGATGAGCTGGGCAGCTTCTGAGATGGACATAAAATAACGGGTAACATCCGGGTGGGTTACGGTCACCGGACCGCCTTTTTCGATCTGGCGGCGAAAGAGAGGTACCACCGATCCGGAGGAGCCGACTACATTTCCGAAACGTACAGCCATGAAAGTTGTTTTGGAATCATGGAACAAGCGCATGAGCAGTTCGGTCACACGCTTGGATGCGCCCATAATGTTGGTGGGCCGCACTGCCTTGTCTGTGGATACGGTGACAAAACGGGCTACCCCATGTTTATCAGCAGCGGTCATTACGTTTTTGGTGCCGCAGATGTTATTGTGCACAGCCTGCCATGGGTTACGCTCCATCATGGGCACGTGTTTGTAGGCGGCGGCGTGAAATACTGTGTGCGGCTTGTATTTGCCGAAGGTCTCATCCATGAGCTTATGGTCCTGCACAGAAGCAAGAACGGTTACGTAATCATGGAATTTAAGCTCGTGGTGCAATTCCATCTGGATGCCATAAAGGTTGGCTTCGCTGGCATCTACAAGAATGAGCTTGGCGGGATTGAATCGTACTACCTGACGGACCAGTTCGGAGCCGATGGACCCGCCGCAACCGGTTACCAATACGGTTTTGCCGGAAAGATAATCGCTGATAGCGGTTGTATCCAATTGTACCGGGGCGCGTCCCAGCAAATCCTGATAGCTTACATCGCGCAGGGCCTTGATGCCGACCTTGCCATTGATGATCTCATCCATGCCGGGCAGGATTTTGTAGGGCAGTCCGGTTTCCTTGCATTCGTCGATAATTTCACGCATCTGCTTGCCTGAAGCCTCGGCAACAGCAATGAGGATTTCATTGACGCATTTATTGGCAACAAGTTCCTGCAAGTCGGATAAAGGGCCAAGTACAGGGACTCCGTGGATTGTCCGGCCACGTTTTGATTTGTCGTTGTCCAGAAAACCTAGAGGTAAATATTTGAGCTGTCCGCTGCTCCGGATTTCGCGGACGACTTTTTCCCCGGCTCGTCCGGCCCCGATAATCAGGACATTGTTGCCGTCCACCGGACAGAATTCCGGTGATAACTGAATTGAGTTTCCATCTTTGAAGGCATAAAAGGAGCGGATCATGACTCGCATACCTCCGCACATGAAAACGGTAAGCATCCAGTCGATGATGAATACTCCGCGGGAAAAGCCTCCGAAGCCGAATTTGTAAAGTACTACGGTGACCAGAATCAATGATTGCAGGAAAGTTGCTTCCAGAATGTGCCAGAGGTCACGCAAACTGGTATAGCGCCACATACCGCGATAAAGTCCCAGTCCCAGAAAAACTGAAAATTTAATAACTACAGCGTATTTGAGTAATTCGAAGCATTGGATTTCCGCAAATTCAGGCAGGCCGAAGTCAAAGCGGAACAGGTAAGCACCGTAAAAGGCTGCTGCAAAAATCAGCAGGTCCAGCAGGACCATGAGATAAAAATTAGCGTTACGCAGGTTGTGGAGCATAATTTATTTTCCGCACCTTTTAATCAGGTCTACGATTCTTTGCTGCTCATCGGCTGTCATTGCTGTGCCTGAAGGCAGGCAGAGGCCGCGTTCAAACAGGTCTTCGCTGACTTTACCGCCGAATACGGTGTTGTCCTTGAAAACAGGCTGATTGTGCATGGGCTTCCATACCGGGCGGGATTCGATATTTTCTTTTTCAAGGGTAATGCGGATATCGTCTGGGAAGGCGCCGAATTCATTTTTATCTACCAGCATCACGGAAAGCCAGCGGTTGCATTGACCGTAATCAGCTTCGGGCATGAAAGATAAGCCGGAACAGGAGTCGAGTTCCTGTTCATAATAATCGAAAATTTCCCTTTTACGTTTAACTCGCTCAGGAATTACTTCCACCTGTCCGCGGCCTACAGCAGCTACAAGGTTGGACATGCGGTAATTATAGCCGATTTCTTTGTGCTCGTAATAAGGTTCCGGTTCTTTGGCCTGCTGGGATAGCCAGCGTGCGCGGCTGATCATTTCTTCGTTGTCAGATCCCAACATTCCGCCCCCGGAACTGGTGATGATCTTGTTGCCGTTAAAGGAATAGGCGGCCATGAGCGCACCTTTGCCCGCATGCCTGCCTTTATAGGTGGCTCCTACTGATTCTGCTGCATCTACAATGAGGGGGATACCGTGCGGTTCGAGGATTTCAAGGATGCGGTCATAATCAGCGCATTGGCCGTAAAGATCGGTCGGGATGACTGCTTTGGGCTTGCGTCCGATAGAAATATAGTGATCCACTGCTTCGGCAAGCAGTTCCGGGTCCATGTTCCATGATTTGCAGTCCGAATCAATAAATACGGGTTCCGCGCCGATGAAAGTTACGGGACTGACGCTGCCTATAAAGGTCAGGGAAGATGCGATAACCACATCTCCGGGCTCAACGCCCACAATGCGCAGGGCAAGATGCAAGGCTGCTGTTCCGCTGGAGAGGGCCGCACAATGCGCGAATCCGGTAAGATCAGAGAAATCCTGCTCAAAACCATTGACCATAGGTCCCAGCGGGGCGATGAAATTACTTTCAAAAGCCTGGCGGACATATTCCTGTTCATTGCCTCCCATGTGCGGGGGGGAAAGATATATGCGTTTATTCTTGCTTGCGGACACTTGCGGGATTTCCTTTAAGGCTGAAAATTATCTGTAACAACGGGTCTGATATTACATTTTCAGCCTTTAGTACAGTTCGGCAATTATTCTATGAAAGTGGTTGTAATGATTGTTTTAATATGAAGGTAGTGTTTTTATAAGTATTAAATCCAAGTCCCTCTGATTCTTCTGCTTAGCGGCTTTTGTCTTCATTTGTATTGCCCATAAAATATTTAGTGGTGGCCTGTCCTGGTTGACTGATGCCTTCTCGTTTAAAAACGCGTGCAACAGTAAGGTAGAGAATTTTAATATCCAGCCACAAATTATGATTGTCCACATACCAGACGTCAAATTTGAATTTATCCTCCCATGAAATGGCGTTGCGTCCGTTAACCTGTGCCCATCCGGTGATACCGGGAAGCACGTCATGTCGGCTCGCCTGCTCAGGAGAATAAAGGGGAAGATACTGCATGAGCAGTGGGCGCGGCCCAACCAGTGACATATCTCCGAAAATTACATTGATCAGTTCCGGGAGTTCATCCAACGAGGTGGAGCGCAGGATTTTACCGAATTTGCTCAGGCGCTGCGAATCCGGGAGTAGGTTGCCGTGTTCGTCCTTGGCATCAGACATGGTCTTGAATTTTAAAATATTGAAAGGCTTGCCGTTTAATCCTGGCCTGCGCTGGATGAAAAAGATGCCGCCCCCCATTTTTTTATGAATGGCAATGGCTACTCCGACCAGCACAGGAAAAAAAATGATTAGGGCTGATATGGAAACAACAAGGTCAAAACATCTTTTTACAGTCATTTACAGTCCCATGGCTTTCATTATGGTCGCATTGACCTTGTTAACATCATATTTTTCAGCAACATATTTAAGCGAAGCTTTACCCATGTTTAGCAAAAGATCAGGCTGGAGGATGAATTCCTCCATGGTCAGTTCTAATGCAGAAACATCCTTAACCGGAACCATGAAACCGTTTTGTCCTTCGAGTACTGTTTCGCGGCATCCGGTTGCATCCGTGGTCACAATGGCCCGTCCGGTTGCCATGGCTTCCAGTACCGAGCGTGGGGTTCCTTCTCGGTATGAGGGGAGCACATAGACCGAACAATTTTTCAGTTCTTCGCGCACATCGGCAATCGGGCCGATGCATTCAACTCCGCCATTCTGCCATTTTGCGATAAGATCGTCACTTACTGAATCAGGGCCATCATCGTGGGGACCGACTAGTCTGAACCGGGCTTGCGGATGTTTTTTTTTCAAGCGCACGGAGGCTTCTGCGAATTCGCGCACGCCTTTTTCTTTGAGCAGCCGGGAAATGCAGAGGAATACCGGATGTCCTTCCGGGACAGGGGAGTTTAAGTAGTGGGTAAGATCAACCCCGGAGCCATTGATCACGATAGTTTTTTTCTCTGCCGGAATTACGGCTAACTCTTTAAATAGATCCCTATCGTCCGGGTTTTGGAAAATGACCGCATTATTGCAAGCCAATCCGGCGCGGTACATGTTCTTTACCAGCTTGAAGAGCAATTTTTGCTTACCGGAAGTCTGCCCGAAGGCATAGCCCAGTCCGGTTATCATAGAATAAATGTTTTTTATCCCGGCTATTCTTGCTGCGATGGAGCCGTAAATAACTGGTTTGATGGTGTAGGAAAGGACCGTGTCAGGTTTAACTTTTTTTAGTATTTTAACCAATGCGAAAAGAGCAACCAAATCTTTGATAGGATTCATGCCTGTGCGCTGAATGGGTGCTTCAACGAATTTAATACCCATTGCAGCTAGCTTTTTTGGCACGTCTGGGGAATCAGGCGGCGCAATGCCGTAGACTTCATGTCCGGCATCTTTTATGGCTTTAAGCATGGGGCCGCGAAAATTTATAAGGGAAGGTCCGTACCCGCCTATGACTGCTATTTTCATTGTTCCTCCAGTAATTGAGCGGACAGTACTTGCGGTTTTGAGTGTGTGTCAATCCTAACTCTGGAAGCAAGGTTAGGAGGTTTTATTGAAAAATATTTTTGGGAGTTGTTATGAATGTAAGTAATGAGCGAATAATTGATTTTCTCGGGCGTTTGGATACGCTCTTGAAACGCGGCAATATTGTTTACAGGCAGTACTTGGACAATGAAAAGCAGTTGCTTTTTGCCAAAGTGATAAAAGATAATAATATGCGCATCAGAGAGTTGGTTCTTGCTTATACCCATATCTTGCCAGAAGTGCATCAGGCAAACGCAATTGATTTAGTTGTGCATGTTGATGTGTGGAATGTCTTGTGGGAAGATTTGTTTGCGAGTAAAGATTGGAATTTATGCGATTCATTTGTCTTTGAAAATAAAGTTAATTTTCCAAGGGAGTCGGTAGACTCTTTGATCAAGTTTTATCAAGAACAAATATAGATTTAGTTGGAGATGAGTATGTCTGAACAAAAGAATAGGGTTTTATTTTTGGGAAAAAAAGATGACAGCTGCTGCCTGAAGGCTTTGAAGTTCTGTGAAACTAACTTTAGTGCAGTTACTGCTTATCTGGGAGAGTGGGGGGAGAAATTCCCTGCTGAAATTGATGAGTGGGAAGGGGAATTTGTAATCTCTTATCTCTCAAGATGGGTTATCCCGCAACGCATAATTGAAAAGGCAAAATGTGCTGCAATCAATTTTCATCCCGCAACTCCCGATTATCCGGGGATTGGGTGTAATAATTTCGCTTTGTACGAGGAAGCAAAAGAGTATGGAGTCACCTGTCATCACATGCTTGCAGCAGTTGATACAGGAGATGTTATTGCAGTTAAAAAGTTTTCTTTGTATCCGGATGATACAGTAGATAGTGTCCTGTCTCGTACATACGACACGCAGATAATGTTATTCTATGAGGTTATGGATTTTATTCTCAAGGGTGAGGAGCTTCCCAAGTCAGATTTAAAGTGGAGTCGTAAACCCTTTACTCGTAAGGAATTTGATCAATTAGGTAAAATTACGCCTGACATGTCAAAAGAGGAAATGGCTAGAAGAATCAGGGCAACGAGTTACGGGCAGTGGCAGCCGACTGTTGAACTGAACGGTTTTGTTTTTAAGTACAATCCAGAAAAGCAAAAATAGAGCTATTCTATAAAGGGGGATAGTCCTAATAGGTTACCCAATCTCCCAGTGCTCACACCAGCTCTGGAACATGAGCACACTCCAGATTTTATACTGGTTGTCCTTGATTCCGGTCAGGTGTTCATTCCATGCCAGACGCACTGCGCCAGTATTGAAATAGCCCTCGCGGTCCAGACGATCCGGGGCCAGTAGTTCTTCGGCCCACTCGCGTAGCGGTCCACGCAGCCAGCTGTCGATGGGCACGCCGAAGCCCATTTTGGGACGTTCTATCATTTCCTGAGGTACGTATTTGTATAGAATTTCACGCAAAATATGTTTGCCTTGCCCGTTGTTTATACGCAGGTGCATAGGCAGACGCTGGGAAAATTCCACAATTTCATGGTCAAGGAAAGGGGCGCGGGTTTCAAGGCTGATACCCATAGCCGCTCGGTCAACCTTGGTCAGGATATCGTCAGTCATGTAGTTGGCTGCATCCATGAACTGCATCCATGCAGTCAGGTTAGTCTGTGACGGTTGGCGGTTATCGTTCTGGAACGGCCCTTTGAATTCATTGGCGTTGCGTATAACTGCTTCAGGATTGAGCCAGATGGAAGTCAGGTCCCGGTAATATTCTGAGGCGGATGCAGCTCCCATTACATCAGCAAGCTTATGGATTTTCTGTCCGGGTAGCCGTATCTGTAAAGCGGACGGCAGGAATGGGCCGTACATTTTAAATACTTTGTTCCAGCTATGCGGTGGTACGGAAGAAATCCATCCGGCCAGCATTTTGCGCAGGGGAGCGGGAATATTTTTCAGCCTGTTCCACAAAGAGCAGCCTTTGACATGGCGGTTGTAGCCGGCGAAAAGCTCATCCCCGCCGTCACCGGAAAGGGCCACGGTCACATGCTCACGGGTCATGCGTGAAACAAGGTGGGTGGGAATCTGTGAGGAATCTGAAAAGGGCTGGTCCCAGATTTGTGGAATCTGGGGGACAATATTCAGTGCGTCCTGTGGTGAAACATACAACTCGGTATGTTCGGTTCCTATGTGCTTGGCTACAGCCTTGGCATCGTCAGCTTCGTTGTATGCTTCATCATTAAAGCCGATGGTGAAAGTTTTGACCGGAGCCAGCGCGCATTGCTGCATCAGAGATACGATGAGTGATGAGTCCACTCCGCCGGAAAGGAACGCACCCAGCGGTACATCTGAAATCATTTCCCGCTCAATGACTTTGAGCAGCAGATCTTCCAGAGTTTCGGTGATTGCATTGTCCGGGGCAGTGAAAATTTTGTTCTCAGCTTCACGGGCGCAGTCCAGCAGGGACCAGTAGGGCCGGGGTTCCATGAGTTCCCCGTTCGGTCGCAGACAGGTCCATGTGCCGGGCATGAGGCAGAATGTATCTTTAAAAATTGTATGCGGTGCGGGCACATAGCAGTAGCGCAGATAAGCGGCCAGTGAGTCACGGTCCACTTCACGTTTGAAATATTTTTTGTAGCCCATGAGGGCTTTCAGTTCAGAGCCGAACAGAAAATTGTGGCCCTGTCTGGAATAGTAGAGCGGTTTTTCGCCCATACGGTCACGGGCAAGCAACAGGCAATGCTCTTTGCGGTCCCAGATGGCGATGGCGAACATTCCGTTGAACCGTTTGAGTGATTCTTCAAAGCCCCATTGCTCGACAGCTTCAAGCATGACCTCGGTGTCGGAATGGCCGCGCCACCCCGGAAAGTCTTCGGCTTGTTCAAGTTCCGTACGCAGGTCGCGGTAATTGTATATTTCACCATTGTAAACTGTAACGTACCGACCTGATTTGGAATGCATGGGCTGTACGCCCTCTTCGGTCAGGTCGATGATGGCTAAGCGGCGGTGGTCAAGTCCTATGCCCCATTCAGGATCAGCCCATTGGTCGGAACCGTCCGGTCCGCGCGTGTTCTGGGCGTCGCCCATTTTACGGGCTATGCGTTCCAGTCTCGTAGCATCAGATGAACGGGTAAGATCAATAAAGCCTGCTATTCCACACATGTTTGCCTCCGGCGGCCCTTCGGGGACCAAAGGAGAGGGGAAAACCCTTTTGCTAACGCCAAAAAGTGTTTTCCCCTCTCCTCTGGACTCCTTACCCCTTTCCCAAAACGCGTTAGTAGGGGGTGAAATTTTTCATTATCAGCGACTTCATATTACTTAGAGGCGAAGCCCTAATAAAAGTTTTTGGGATTCTTAAACCCTTTTTACAAAAAGGGTTTAAGGCCCCCGGCGGGGTCGCCGAAGGCTTAACTACGCACGTTGTCGGCGAACTTGAGACGGCCTTTGCCTAATAAGTCATGCAGATGAATCATGCCTGTTAGCATGCCTTCTCCGTTTACGACGGGCAGCACGGTGATCTCTTTGGATTCCATGATGTCGAGGGCCTGTGCTGCGGACATGTCCGGGGTAATACGCAGAGGATTCTCGATCATGACCGTGCTGGCGGGCATGTTGGTGTCAAAGCTTCCGGAGCAGACCATCCTGCGTACATCGCCGTCAGTGATGACACCGGAAAGTTTTTCTCCTGCTGTCAGGGCAACGAGACCTAATCCACCTTTGTCGAGTACTGTCAGGGCCTTGGAAAGAGGTTCGTCCCTCGGGGCGGAGGGGATGTTGTCCGTGTGCATGAGTTCGCTGATGCACAGGGTCAGCCTGCGGCCCAGTGATCCGCCGGGATGAAATTTCTTGAAATCCTGACTGTCAAAAGCCTTATGGTCCATAAGGCAGACCGCCAGAGCGTCGCCCATGGCAAGAGCTGCGGTGGTGGATGATGTCGGTGCCAGTCCGTGGGAGCATGCTTCGCAGGGGACTTTTGTCCTGACTACGATATCTGAAAGTCGGCCCATGGTGGATTCAATTTCCGAGGTAATGGAAATGATCCTAGTGCCGAAGGACCGGATAGCCGGGAGTAATGCGTTAAGTTCGTCAGTCTCCCCGCTGTTGGAAATAGAGATGACTACGTCTTCGGCCCGGACCATGCCGAGGTCCCCGTGGGCTCCCTCTACCGGATGCAGGAAAAAGGACGGGGTTCCGGTGGAGGACATGGTAGCGGCAATTTTGCGGCCTACCAAGCCTGATTTGCCCAGTCCGGTTATGATCACACGTCCTTTGCATCCTGCCAGCATTTCAACTGCTGCGGCAAAGTTGAGATCTAGTGAATCACGGATTGAAGCAAGTCCTTTTTCTTCAATTTCAAGGACTTCCTTGCCCCTTTTTATGAAGTCGGAAAGTTGTTTTTCGGTCATTTGTTACCTATTTGACGAGCGTGGTGAGGTCGAAGATCGGGCCCATGATGGCGACAACAATAAAAGCGATGAGCATGCCGATGAACAGCAGCAGCATAGGTTCAGCCAAGGCGACCACTCGCTTCATGAAGTTATCCACATCCCGTTCAAATATGGTACCCATTCGTTGCAGAAATTTTCCCAGTTCGCCTGATTTTTGTCCGGCGGTGAGGGTCAGGATGTAAATATCGGGATAAATTTTTTGTTCCGCAAGCACAGCACTTAGGGATCGTCCGGTGGCGACTTCTTCGCGGGCTTCAGCCATTTTCTTTTTAAAAAATGTGGATTTTACCGCGTTGGCGGAGCTTTCCATGCCCTGCACAAGGGGAATTCCGGCATCAATCTGGAATCCGAGGATACCGGAGAAGCGTGCCAGAGTGGTCTTTTGCACCAGTGGCATTTTCCAGAGCATCCCGTCAATTTTTTCCCGGAATTTGGGGACTGATTTGTAGGCACTGATAAAAGCGAAAATTATGCACAGCGGAATGAGCAGGGCCATGGGTCCTAGGCTTTCAAGGGTGTTGCCCAATGCCACGACTATTTTTGTGGAGGTGGGCAGTTCGCCTTTGGCGGCTTTGAATATGCCGGTGATCTTGGGCAGAACTTCGGATAGCAGAAAATAGACCGCGCCCATACCGATCATCAGGATAACCACCGGGTAGACCATGGCGGTCATAAGCCGCCCACTTACTTCGGCGCGTTCTTCTTCGTACTTGGCAATATTTTCAAGTACGTCGCCTAGTTTACCTACGGATTCGGCAACCTGCACCATGCCCACATAAACCTGCGGGAAAATTTTGGGATATTTGGCAAGGCAGGATGAAAAGCTTTCCCCGGATTGGACAGCATCACGGATTTCCATCCAGGTGTGGCTGGCTTTACCGCCGCTCATGCGGGCCATCATGTCAAGAGACTGGGCCAGCGCGGTTCCGCTCTGGATCAGGATTCCAAGATAGTAAAAGGATTCCCCCAGCCTGATCTTTCCGCTCATGGACATGGAGGCGGCGAAAGACTGGGTGGAACTTTTTTCTTTTTGCCCGGATTTGACCTGCTCAAGACGCAGGGGCATCAAGCCCTTGCTTTGCAGGGTGGCAAAAGCCTTTGACTGGGAAGAGGCTTCGACAAAGCCTTTTTTCTTCTTCCCTTCCTTGGTGACTGCTCGATATTGATAAGTAGGCATTTTCGATTACATCCCTACTTGAGTTCTACTATCAGGGAAAGCATTCGTCCTTTGCGCTCCACGTCAATGGAGATGGCCGAAGCCCCGCCGAGAGAACCGTATACCTGCAACAATTTGGTCGGTCCGTTGATCATTTCACCGTTGATGCGCATGAGTACGTCACCGTTTTCAAGACCCAGCTTTTTGAGCAGGGAATTGGACTTGATATTGGTTACCCTGAAGCCCTGAGTCTTTCCGCCTTTGGAATTAGGCTTGAAGAGTGCCTGCTTGAGGAAAGCATTGGGGTCATCAAGGATTTCTTTGGCTTCAGCTTTGTTAACAGTGATTTTATTAGTCTTTCCGCGCACAAGTTTCAGGCTTTGGACCTGATCCCACATGGCGACTTTTTTCTGTTCCCGTCCATATTTCCAGATAACGTATTGCGGCTTGATTTCAGAAAGAGTCCAGCCTTCGTGCTCATCTCCTTCGCGGAGGATGACAGTTTCCTTTTTGATTCGGAAAACTGCCATGTCGGTCTCCCCGGTAAGGATACCGACCAGCATCCATGTGGATGGAGTTACTTTGGCTTTTTTTTGAATTTCAGCAGGGTTGTCCAGCCCAAGGACATTCTTTTCCAGAATAAGCTTGGAATCTTTTTCAATCTTTGTTGCCGCATCAGAGGAAAATGACTGGCCTAAAATGGGGGCAGTCGGTTTGGGCAGCGGGACAAAGGACGACACAAGATAGGCCGTGGCCAGCCCGAAGGCGAGCGGCCACAGCCATGTTGGAAATTTGGTGGCTTTCAGCTCCATATAAAAATATATCCTATTATTACTCTTCTATTTCAGCGTAGGAATGGTAGTTGTTTTTAATCCACTTGTCCATACCCTTGGTGTTGTGGTAAATGTCTAATCTTAATAGCCTTTTTCTGGTCGTCTTAGCTGAGCTGTAATAAAAGAGCCTTACTTTTCTGGAAAGACGGGCACTGAATACATTCTGGGTGCCTTTGACTTTGTGGATGTTCATGCCCGGAGTACCGGAATCCTGCACATCAAAGCGGATAAGGGTTTCGATTACCTTTTTAAAGAGTTTGAACTGAGTGGAGTAGACCTTTTCAAGGTCGGCGATAAAGCTGGGCATGGCTTCACTTTTGGTCAGCAGGGATTCGAGTATCTCTGTAACTCTCTCAAAACCTTTTCCGGCACTACCGGTCTTATCGGTTTTGCTTTGCTCCTCAAGCCTGCGTTGCTCGTCCTGAAGCTGTTCCACCTCTTCTTCCAGCAATTGGTGGTAGCCTTTGACTTCTTCCATTTCGGCCACGAGGGTGTTGACCTGCTCCGCGGTCTTTTTGCTTTTGCCGAGGTAGAAATGAAGCATGCGCAGCAGGTGGTCTTCGGTTACCGGTTTGGGGATGAAGTAGGTGAAGACATCAGACTGGGCTTCGTCAGTGGCTTCGGCATCCATTCCGGTCAGCAGGATGACCGGGATATACGGATATTCCTCGCGAATGAACGGCAGGATGTCCACGCCGCTCAGTCCCGAGCCTTCGAAATGGACATCCAGCAGGATCACATCCGGTTCTTCTTCGGATTCCTTCAAAAAGGCCAGAAAGGAGACTGGATCATAGAATGATTCATGCTTTTCCAATATTCCCGCGTCACGGAGGATTGAAACAGTGTATTCGTGCAAACGCGGGTCATCGTCTGCCAAAACAAAAAAATATGGGTCCTGTTCCGGGGTCATTATTTATCTCCTGCTGCTGGAATAGCCCCTGCGGGGCCGAAGGTTCCAAGGGGGATGAGTATTGTTACTTCGAGTCCTTTTGAACCAAGAGTTTCGGTGTTCTTTGCTGAAATGTCAAAACCCATGTTGTCACTGAAAAATTTTACGAAAACAGTTCCCTGTCCCATGGCCTTGCCCTTGCGTTTTGCCGAAGGCACAGCTCTTTTGAATAGGTCCTGCAAACTGTCGTCGGAAACCCCGCCTCCGGTGTCTGCCACTGTTAACTGAGCGTAATTGCCTTGGACGTCGGCGTTTATGGATAAGCGGGGCTTGAATGATTTGAACGCTTCACTACCCTGCCTCAGTAATTCTATCTGGCGCAGCTCCATGGCTGTTTGGCTGTTTCTGATCAGGTTGAGCAGAATCTCCCATGTCTTGTAACGATCTACGAAAATTTCTTCTTCTCTGTTTATCCACTTTTCAAAATTGAATTGCAGGTCTAGTCGTTGCCGGGATTGTTTTTGATCATTTTCAAGCCTATCTGTAAGGTTCAGCGCAAGTTCGTCAAGGCCTATGAGCTGGGGTTTGAAGGAAAGTCTTTTTTCAAGATCACGCAGATGTTCGATGATGCTTTCCTCAAAAGGCGTTACGATCTGGTTATAGAGCTCACGTTCTTTTACTTTGGGCAGGTCGTTTACAATGGTATGAATCTGGGATTTCCATGAGTTCTGGAGAACCATCAGTTCGTCTTTAACCATGTTGGCCTGGATGATCATGTCATCGGTCAGTTTTTCCGTGGCGACCATGAGTTCCAGCTGTCGCCGTCGCTGACGTTCATCACGGATGGATTTTTCTCTATCGATTTTTTCCCGGTCCGCCGGGGATTTACGTTTGGTCATGATGAACATGAAAATGATAGCCACCACATAGAGAGTCATAAAGGAGCGGCTTAGAAAGAGTTTGGATGAGAAATTTCCGGTCATGTGCAGCAGACGGGAAAAAATAAAGGCAAAGAAAATATTGAAAAAGCCTACGTAGGTCATAGTTTCCCGGCCGCCGAGTCTCCATGAAAAGTAGAGACTGGAAACAACCAGAAAGATACAAAAAATGTAATGGCGCGCAATGCTGTCCGTGCCAAGGTCAAAAAGTACGTATGCCAGAACATAGAATAGTGCCAGAGCAGGCAGCCGCCAGCTTTTGTTTTTTAAATGCACATCAGTTTTTTGGTCTGAATTGCCGGATATAATATCAATAATTTTTTTAAGCATAATTTAAATAGGAAATGAATTGTTTTGATGTCAGCTTCTTGTGCCGGATTACCGGGGTATGGGCAAGGGTAGTTTTGAGTCCGGGCTTGACTTTTATACGCTCTGCTTTAACACAACCTGTTGGAAAGCGCGATTGCATTGCTTATAACCGTGCTTTAAGGTGTTTTCAAAACTTCTTTTCTGAAAATGAAGGAATTATGAATAATAAGTCAATCATTCTGGCCCTCACACTCCTCGCAATTTTGGCTTCCGGGTGTGCGAAGCAGCCTTCCCCAGCGACAGATGAACCTTCACTTGTCACCGATGATAATATCGATGTTTCCGAACTTGTGGGGAATGCTCCTCTCAGTTTAGCTGGATTTGTCGAATATGCTGCTTCGCAGCAATATTCGCCCTTGGACAGCATTTATAACCGTCCGCCAGAAGATATGGCCGGGAATTATGTTGTGCAACTCAGTAAGAGCAACGAGGTCGTCAATCTGGACAAGGATGTAACAACCTACGTGCAGGATAGAAATATTCTTGCTGCCGGGTTAAAAAATGGCGTGGTCCGCATGTATGGCGGGCAGGGGTGTGCTGCCGTTCAGGCTGCTTCAGATCCGGTGAATTCCGTGTCATGGTTTTCGGAGTCTCCCTATCTGGCTGTTTCATCCGGAGGAAATAAGGTTGTCGAGGTCTTTAATGTCAAAGAGTGTGCAAGGGTGCGTGTTCATGATGTTAACAGTACCGTGGATATGTTTGCCCTCTCCCCGAGAGGGAGTTGGCTGGCATTGATTGATGTTGCCCGCAGGCTTTGGGTCGGCCCCGCCAACGGTAAATTGCGCAGGATAGACCGCTTTACTTATCAGCCGCTTTCCCTGACCTTTTCCAATGAGGAAGGAATTCTCATGGGAGTGGATACCACCGGAAAAATGGTCATGTGGAGTCCACTTAAGTTGACTCGCATTTTTGATCAGAAAATTAAGGGCGGACCGTTTGAATCTGTAAAGGCCTACGGTTCCCATCTTAATATTGTCACTGAAAAGGGTGAACGTTTCCAGTGGGATGTAAGTAAACGCACTAAGTCTCCGTTTTATGAGCAGGAAGACGGGTTCTTTCTTAAAAACGGAGTGCTTTTATATCGTTCACCGCGCAAGACTTTTTCCAAAAAGGTCCAGTTCAAGCCTGTCTCTTTTGCCGTCGATCGCTCTCCTTCGGGAAAAGTTTACCGGATTAAGGATATTGACGGTTCATTCAGATACTATTCCGCTATTAACGGGACCCCTCTAAAGGATGTTCAGGATTTTGCTGACTGGAAGAAAGTGAAGGTCGGGCGGGATTACGGATTTTCCGAACGTGGCAGGGAGTTTACTCTTGCCGTTCCCATTGCCCAGCGGGAATTTCAGAGGTTGTATTGCAGGTATATACCAAGTAAGGGGTATTACCTCTGGTGGAAAAAAGTTGCCCGCCCGGATGATTATTTCAAATCACGAGGCATGCTTCCCCGTCGTGAGGGGATTGCTGCCGACTCGCCTCTTGAGTGGGAGCCGCTGGAAAGCAAGCGGACTGATATCAGGGATTAAACCCGGATTGGGTTAATAATAAGTAGAGGAAATTATGCAGAAAAAAAGAATTCGTATTGCTGAGCTTAAAAAAGGTCAGCGTGGTTTCAGTCTTATCGAGTTGATGATTGTAATTGTTATTCTCGGCCTGCTGGCCTCCATGCTGGTTCCTAAAATTATGGACCGTCCCAACGAGGCCAGAGTCACCAAGGCCAAGATGGATATGAAGGCCCTTGATTCAGCTTTAAAGCTGTACAAGCTGGATACCGGACGCTATCCCACCACCGAGCAGGGACTTCAGGCTCTGATTACCAAGCCGGAAAGTCGTCCTGTTCCTCGTAATTACCGCAAAGGTGGTTATCTGGATTCCGCCGCAGCCCCTGTTGACCCCTGGGGTTACGACTACATATACAGAAGCCCCGGCGAAGAAGATCGTCCTTATGAACTGATTTCTCTCGGAGCTGACGGCATGGAAGGCGGCGAAGATTACGATGCCGACATCAAGAGCTGGGAATAGCCGGGCTTAATAACATATTATGAATACACATGCTGCCCGCCGTTTTTCAGGCGGACTGACTTTCATAGAACTTTTAATTGTTCTGTTTATTGTGGGCATGGGCTGGTTTACGCTCATGCCCAATCTTGATCTTGCCGGAGACCGGGGTGACGATAGCCTTAGTCTCGCCAACTCCTTTATTTATGAGGCAAGAACGGAAGCGGTGCTAACTGATTCCCGGCAGTCTGTGTATATTGATTTCGAGAACGGGCTGCTAAAATGGAACGGCGAAGAAGTTTCTCTCCCGTCAGAAGTCAGCAGTGGACATTTTAATGAATATCCCATTGATGACAGCGGGGTAGAATTCATCATTTACCCTGAAGGGTTCAGTGATGAAGTGCGCTTGGTTTTTTCCGATGGCTTGACAGTTGTTCTGGATCCTTTGGCAGTCCGTTTCGGGGAGATATAGTTGTGGCCCGTAAGAATGGTTTTTCTTTGATTGAGATCATTGTTGCTTTAACCATTGCTGCAACTCTTTCCATAAGTTTTCTTGGTGTGCAAAGGCAGAGTGCGCTTATGGCCCAGTCGTCCAAGGATTCATGGAATGTCCTGAATTTGTCGCAGGATATTCTGGGACATAAGTATCCAGATAGGTTGAATATGGTTTCTTCGGGGTGGGCATCTTGGCCCGGACCTCCTGAAGGAAGTTTCAGGGTGGGACTGGAGACAGTTTCCTCCGTCGGTAAAGGGTTTTACACTTTGGAAACCCGTAGTGATGACTACACCCTTGAATGGAAGATTTACCGGGTTTCACACAAGAAAAAGCAGTTTTAATGAAATTTTTCCAACGCAGCCATACCCTGCCTGATTCACAGGGGGGATTTTCACTTATTGAAGTGCTTATCGGACTGGTTCTTTCCGGGCTGCTGATGAGTATGGTTGCTATGGTCTTGGGGCAGTCTGTAACCAACAACGAAGTTGTTCGTTCCAGTGCCGGACTCTCTTCTCGTATGTTCACCCTGCGGCGTATCCTGCATCGGGATTTGCAGAATATCCGCCCCGGCAGACCTATAGGGGTTGAGAGCAGGGGCTTCAGCCTTGAGACCAGCCATAATGTGTTGTTGGAGGGGGCTGGGCCGATTGTTGTGAATTGGGATTTCTCTTCAAATATAATCCGTCGGTTCGAAAAATCACCCGATCTTGAGTTTGAAAATTCATTTTTTTTAATGCGTGGTTTGGAATCCTGGGAAATGGAGTTTCTGGACGCTGACAAGAATATCTGGATATCACGTTCCCAACAGACTGCCCGGGCAGCCAGTGGGCAGTCCACGGTCAAGGCATTCAGGCTGAAATTGAAATTTGATGATGGTCAGGGAGTTACGATTGTCGAGAGGTTTCCTTATGCCACGGAATAATTTTGACAAAGATTCAAAGGGAGTAGTGCTGGTCATTGTTTTGGTTTTGTTTATGGCTTTATCCAGCCTGACTTTGATGACTATTGAAGTCAGCTCCCGCGGTGCAGTAGAAGCCAGTCGGATGCGCAATGAATATGAAGCCGGGTTCAAAGCTGAGGAGGCTTTGTATATGGCTTATGATTTGTTGAAGGACGATAAAACTCCTTTTTCGGATACTCCACGTGAAAGGTGGGTTCGCAAATTCAAGGATGACGGTCTGGAAATAGAAATAATACCCTGCAATGCAAAGATAAATGCCAATGATTTTGTGAGAAGGAGGGATAGACAAAAAAGCCTTCTGATTTTAGGTCGAATGCTCGGCAGGGGAATGGATGTTAAATCCATGGCCGGCAGTCTATCTATTTGGATTGGGGTCAACATTAATTCCAAGCTGGCTAAGATGGATAATTTCTTTTATTCCTCCCAGTTCCCCGCATATTCTCCGCGTGGCAGCTATTTGAAAACTCCGGAAGAGATATTGCTCGTCCGCGGCTGGTCCGATCTGGGGCGGGAATGGGTGGATGATCATTTTACGGTCTGGGGTTCTGGGAAGATCAATATAAATTTTGCATCCCGTGAAACCCTGCTGGCATATCTGCCTGAACTGGGTAAACGGGTGGACAGTATAATGCATTGGCGCAGGACACGGGGATTTACTGATATCAGTCAGGTTCTTTCAGTTACCGGATTGTCTGCCGACTCAGATACCTATCTCGACATGTCAAATAATTTTGGCGTCAATTCGAAATATTTCGAGGTCAAGGTGGGTGCCACCGTAGGTGACTGCACCGTGGTTAAGCGGTATATTATTTCTCGCGATAACAGTTTGGAGATCGGGGAGTGCTCTCTGGTCTACCAGAACGATCTTTCCGTAACCTTTGCGGAAGACCAATAAATAGACAAACACACTGCTAAAAGGTATAGGACAAAGCCATAGATGGCCTTTAATAAACAAAAGATAGTATATTTCCTCTCATTCAAGGGAAATGAGCATCAGTGGATGATGTTTGACGGCAAAAGCCTTACCGAATCGGAAGGTCCTGCTGAAAAGAACAGACATCCGGTGGTTGCCCTTTTGCCTGATCCCCTTTTCTTTTTCTTTAAGCCCCGTGGAGCTATCAAATCCCGTCACGCCAAGTCCGCGACCATGATGCAGATGAATTATTCCTTTCCTGTGCAGGAAGAGGAGTTCAAGGTATTGCGTCCTTCCGGAGACGCCGTACTGGGCTATATCGGTCATTATTTGTTGGATCGTTTTCTGGAGCGGCATCGTGATGTTCTTGCCAAAGCAACGGTCCTTACTTCCGCTTTTACCGTCAGCTGGAGAGCAGCGGTTGCAGAAGGTTTATCTGTCTGGAGCTGGAAAGGGCAGGGTATGCGTATTCTTGCCTGCGGTGATGAACTTACTTATTTCCGTGGCGGTGACGAGGAGTTCAAAAGCAGATTTGATCGTTTCGGGCTGGATGGTGATCCGGAATTGATGAATTTGGATAAAGCCTGTGAGGTTTTTGCCAGAAAGAAAATCCGTTGGGCCAGACTTAATCTGGTGAACGGGCTCCGGTCAGGTTCCGGTTCTGACAAGTCTGTGACTATTGATTACAAACCCTACGCGGTAGCTGCGGTGCTGGTTTCGCTGATAGGTCTGTTTTTTATTGCCGGGCAGTATCACCGCTGGCAGCAAAGCCGGCAGCAGGCTGAAGAGTGGCGCGGCAAGCTTAAGGAAGTTTATGTCAGTGCACTTGGCCCGAATCACGGCTCTGATCCCTATGGCAAGATTCTTTACAAATTGGATCAGCTGAAAAGTGGTGGCGACGGCGGAGGTGTTGATGTTCTCGGTCTGCTGGCCGTGCTCAGCAACAGTGCTCCGGTGGGTATTGAAATCGAAGGATTTTCTCTTGGCGCGGATTCCGGTAATATCCGGGGCAAAGTCAGCAGCTACGAAGAACTTGATGCTATGATGGAAAAGCTGGCCGCAAACAGCCAGTTTAATTTTGTTCTTGAACAGGCCACCAACATTGAAGGCGGCATCAGCATCAGCCTGCGCGCTGAATATAACCGCTAATCTCAGGTAATATAATGGATCTGGAAAGATTTTACATATGGCAGGATTGGCCTGCTGAAAAACAGAAACTTTTTTTTACTGCTCTGGTTGCGGGCTGGGCACTGATTGTCTTCATGATCTGGTCCGGGTTTAGCGATTCTCAGTCCAAGGCTGAGCGGATTACGCTTTCCAGTAAGCAGAAATATGCCAAGGTCGTTCCGTTGGTGGAGCAATTGAAAGCCGGTGAATCATCCCGTGGCGCACTGGTGAATCGCGAGCCCATGACCGCAGCACAACAGGTGATTCGTGATCTTGGCCTTGATACAAGATTGACTTCCCTTCGCCCGTTGCAAGGTGGATCTAATTCCGGTCAGGGGGTGCAGGTGTTGTTAGAATCCCTTAATCTGCCGGAACTGGTGGCTTTGTTGCGTGATTTTAAAGTGCGCGGAGCTTTGAAGGTTACAAATTTCAATATCAATCACAGGCTGGACTCCCCTGAGTTGGCTGATGTGCAGATCATTCTTTTCAGGTAGGTCGGCCGGATGAAATTCATTCCAAATATTTCCTTCAAATTTTCCTTCAAGAAGATAATTAAGACTTTTTTTCTTTTTCTGGCCGGGCTGATTCTCGGTGCTTTCCTGTTTATGCCGTGGGAAATTGCCTGGTCACAGGCTTTCAAACTGGCAGATTCCAAAATTTCCAAAGCCACCATTCAGTGGGGCGATTTTATAAGTGCCGGGCCATTCTCTTTCGAAGTAACCGATGTCTACGTGACTACCCAGAAAGGGCTGACGGTTACCGTTCCTCAACTGGGCGTATCCCTTGGCTTTTCACCGCTGCTTGAAGTGCGGGTCAAGACCGGGCCGACGCTGACAGCGCGGTTGTTTCAGACCAAGTCCCTGACTCTCGGTGGTGGTGTCGACTTGGCCAAGCTGATCCAAATGGACGGGCTGGGCGGCAAGGTGCGTGTTACTTCTGATGTGGGGTTTCCAAAGTGGGGTGCTCCTCCGCGTACTGGCAGTCTTGTGGTCCGTTCCGACGAGGTTGAAATACCCGGCGGACTGATTGCCGAGGACGTAAACGTGAATGCCGTACTGGCCGGGAAACAGTTTCAGCTCAATTCTTTCAGTTGTGGTCAGCCCATTCCGGTAACCGCCAAGGGCAGTGCCACCCTTGATTGGAAGAGGTTGCCGAATTCTTCTTATACTATCAGCGGAACCACTACTTTCGGAACCACTGAACGTCAGTTCTCCAAGTCCGGCAAGCTTAATAAGTATTTAAAATTTTAGTTCTGAATGCCTCCGGCGGCCCTGCCGGGGGCCTTAAACCCATTTGCAAAAGGGTTTAAGAATCCCAAAACCTTTTAGTGGGGATTCGACTTAATATGATTTCCAACAATATTCTTTCTTTTGCCAAGTCAGTGCTTTGCGAAGTGCTTGAGCCGGGCTGTGTTGCCGTTGATGCCACAGTTGGCAACGGCTACGACACAGTTTTTCTTTCAGAAAAAGCCGGTGTCGGTGGGCACGTGTTTGGATTTGATATTCAGGAAGATGCGGTCAAGCAGACCGAGCAGCGGCTTAATGAGGAGTGCCTGCCCGAAAACTGGACCGTTTTTCATTCCGGGCATGAGAATATGGCAGAGCTTATTCCTGCTGAGTTTCATGGGCGGGTCAACGCGGTCATGTTCAATCTCGGCTTCCTGCCGGGAAGTGATAAGACGGTCATAACCAAGTGTGAAACAACTCTCGAAGCAATAAAGGCTTCCCTTGAGATACTCGCCAAGGGCGGCATGCTCTGTATTGCCATCTATGCCGGGCATCCCGGCGGGGACGCGGAAGATGTCGCTGTGCGAGAATACTGCACCGGACTCGATTACCGTACCTACCGGGTCATCCAGAGTGAGATGATCAACAAGCCCGGACACCCCATACGGATGTTGTTTGTGACCAAGCTGTAGATTTTAGAACTAATATGAAAAATTTTGATTTAAGTGTTCAGGAGAAGTTGATGAGTTCGGGGCATAATATGATTCAAGTGATTAAAGATTTGTGGGATTACCCCAGATCTCTTACCGGTCATGGGGTTGTTTCAACGCTGGATTATATTAAAGGAATCAGTGATGATCTTGAAGTGCACACGTTTGAATCAGGAGAAGTTGTATTCGATTGGGAAATTCCGGATGAGTGGAATATATATGGTGCAACCTTAAAGCACGAATCCGGACTTGTAATCGCTGACTTTTCAGAAAATAATCTTCATGTTCTCGGCTATTCAACTCCATGCTCCTTAACTATATCCAAGGAAGATCTGCTTGAACATTTATATACCATTCCCGAATTGCCTGATGCGATCCCTTATGTGACTTCATATTATAATGAGTGTTGGGGGTTTTGTATTAGCGAAAACCAAAAGAAAAGTCTGCCAGAGGGAATGTACCATGTTGATATTAATGCGACTAAGGGACCTGGTAAATTGCATCTGGCAGATGTATTTATTCCGGGTGAAACCAAAAGCGAAGTTTTCTTTTCAACATATGTCTGCCACCCTTCGATGGCTAACAATGAATTATCTGGACCGGCTCTTTCATTAGAATTAATCAGGTATATCAAAGAGACTTATCCGAATCCCCGTATGTCTTACCGGTTTGCTTTTGTGCCCGAAACTATTGGTGCAATTGCCTACCTGAGTAAAAATTATATGGAAATGAAGAAAAAAATAAAATGTGGTTTTGTGTTATCCTGCGTAGGGGATGATCAGGCTTATAGCCACATTGAGTCCAGACTGGGAAATTCGCTTGCTGACAAGGCTTTGGAAAGTAGCTTTATCAATTTGCCTAATGCCAAGAAATTTTCGTATCTCTACAGGGGGTCTGACGAGCGTCAGTATTGTGCTCCCGGTATTGATCTTCCCCTGTGCGGTTTTTGTCGTACCAGATACGGTGATTACCCGGAGTACCACACCAGTGCGGATGATCTGTCTCTGGTTAATCCGGAAGGTCTTGCTGCAAGTTTCAAGGTTATGAAAAATATTATTGATGCGTTCGAGATCGGGCTCTATCCCCGCGCAACTGTATTGTGTGAGCCGCAATTGGGCAAAAGGGGGCTGTATCCGAGCATAACTAGACGCGAGGATTTTTCAGAGATTTACAACCGGTTGAATTTCTTATCTTACGCTGACGGAAACCATTCATTGTTTGATATTGCAACAATAAGCGAATGCAATCTCAGTGATCTTGTGCCAATTGCGAAAATCATGACTGAGCACGGTCTGGTTAAGAACGTTGAGAAGTGATCAGCGGTAGAATAAAGCTTGATGGTCAGGAGAATTCGAGCAGTTCTATCATCTCGCCATGCGGGCCACGGACAAATGCGGCGGCAACGGTTTTACCGTTGACGATGAGATCAAATTTATTGCCTGTAAATGAGGCGTTATTGCTTCTTAGATGTTCTATGGTTTTTTCAATGTCACGCACCCAGAAGCTGACGCAGGAACAGCCTAAGTCATCAAGGAACATCGGCTCTGCTTTCCCGGAATGAGAAGTTATAGTTAAATTGAAATTCCATGTAGGACTTATTGAGCGGTGATTTAAATAGCAGTTTTCATCTTCCTGCCCCACAACTTTAAGCCCGATTCCTTCCTTCCAGAATTTTAAAGATTCCTCAATGCTGCTGGTCGACAGCTGTACGGAATATTTTCCGCTGATTGCATTTTCCGGAAATTCCGAAACAAGATTAATCCCGAGAGGAGCCAGCTGCTCGTTCTTCTGCGGTATATTTTTTCCGGCTGGAATTAAAGATATTCCGTAACGGGACGGGGGTTGTGCAGTCCTGCCGTGGTGATGCAGGAGTTCAATACAGGGCAGATTTGTTCCTACTTGAAACTGCATTTGGAGCGCATCCGTCCATTCTCTTACAAGGGATTCTTTTTCCTGTGGATTCGCTAAATTCAATTCAGTGAATTTTTCAGCATATCCCAAAGAGGCAAAAGCCTCATTTATTGAAGAATCCAGAGGATAAGTCCCAATACATAAGTGGCTTAAACCGAGAACTGCGGACATAGGTGCTCAACTTAGACTTTGCTGAATTCAATAATCTGCCAAACGGGAAATTCTTTGGCAAAAGAGTGCGCCCGTTTATCTTCAATTTCGGAACTTGAATACATGTCGTCAATCATCGATACATTAAAACCGAAAGGCAGAATAGCTTTGATCATGTCTGACTGGGGAGCGACTATATTGAAATTTCGGTTTCTGTATTCTGAGAGAATTGTAAACGGGTGTTGATCATCGCCGAACCAGGGAGCCAGAAAGAAGGTGGAGTTGGGCTCAACACTGATGAACTTGCCGTTGGGTTTCAGAATTCTGTGTATGTCATTCATCAGGATGCTGATGTCGCCTTGCTGATCCGGTGTTTCTGGCACGAAATAGAAAAGCAGCGCGTCACTCATGAATACATAGTCCACGCTATTGCTTTCGATTTTATCTAAGGCATTCGGTTGGCCGATAGGCGCGTTCATCGTTTTTAAGTTTTCGGGCAGGTCATCAGCTGCCAGTTCCAAATAATGGGTGTTGGGATCTACCGCTAAAACCTGTGCGCCAAGGGAAGCCATATGTTTGCTGTAATATCCTACCCCGCACCCCAGATCGACAATAGATGTCTCGGAATTTAAAATTCCGGGGAGATATTGTTTCAGGTAATTTTCCTGTACACTATGGTACAGGTTTTTTTTTATCTGACTTAAATCTTCAGTAAATTTCTGGTTATACCACCATTTGACGGGGTCTTCGCGTTTTACGGTGAGCAGGTGCTGGCCTAACTGCTGGTGGAAATTGCCGAAATGATTGAAGTCCAGAAGGCCTTTTTTCAGGGAAAACCGCTCCCTGTATGTTTCCAGATCTTCAACCAGAAAGCTGTTTTTCAGAAAAAGAGCTTTTAGTTCCTCTCCGGACATTTTTTGCGGAGCAGGCCAGTTTTCTTTTTCGCGGATAATTCTTGTGGGGTCGGCCAGTAAACCGTCATCATTTGAAAACCAGCCGATTTCCCAGACAGTTCCATGAGACTCATTGTTGCACTGCGCGTCCTTTTCCAGTTTTCTGAAGCAGTTCAGGGCTTCAGCGTCCAGCGCAAGGCAGGTTCTGGAAAATACGTTGTATACGATGTAGCTTTCATTGGGGCCCAGTAAAATGATAACGTCAGATGGAACTTGAAGCATTGTTTTAGCCTTTCAGGTCGTTGATTATTTTAGCCATTCCGGAAACAGTCCTGATCTCCTCACTCTGGAAATGATCTTGCGTCAACTGGACATTGAATTTGTCTTCCACTGTAAGGACAAGGTTCATAATTCCAAACGAATCAATATGCCCCTCATCGATAAAGTTGAAGTTTTTCTTTTCTTCATCAGATGAGGCAGGAATTTCTTTTACCTTTTCAAGCTGTTCGATAACAAAGCTTTCAGTTTCTGTTAACATGTTGTCTCCATGAATATATATGAAATTATGAGTTGGTTAAATTCTGTACCGGGTCAAAGATATAACCATCTTTGAAACAGCAGAGGGAAATAAATTGCATAAATGCTTAAAAAGGACAACCTCTCCAATGGAGGATTTGTCAATTGGAAGCAGGTGTACCGGGGGAGGCCTTTTTATAGCTCCGTTTTTTGCGCGGGGTAATCCGCGTTATTCTGCCGGTCAGGACTTGGCTGGATGATCAGGTCCAGTCAATCCGGTCCCTTCAAAATTGTCGATAATCTTAAGTAATTGCGAGACGGTTTCTTCTGCTTTGCGGGTTTTTCCTTGAGAGACAAGAGAAAAAGCAGGCACTCCTGTTGTCTGAAAAGCAGCCGTATCCTCAGAACTCGGCAAGCAATCATCGCACTCAATTCTGTTGAACCAGGGGTGTGGCTTTGTCGCAACGCTCAGGTCGGCCCAGCTGTCCATTTCCAGGTTCAGACATGCTGAGGGGAGGGTGTCTTTGTGCTGCTTGAGCCAGAGGTCCGGTCCAAAATTATGCGGCATAATGAGCAGTTTGTAAGAATGATTCAGTTCTTTACGTTTCTGGAGGCAGCGCATCAGTTCTATTCCGCAGGATACGCCATATAGACCTTTGTTATTTACGCATGCTCCATCGAGATATGTTGCGAGCAGTATGGTTTTATCTGATTTACCTTTAACGTTAATCTCGCCTATTCTCATTTTATTAAAAGAAAAATCAGCTTTAATTGAAACGGAACAGGACTGGCCTGCCATTTTTTTCTTCTGATCGTCTGAAACAGCAAATGACCATGTAGGCCGATTGATATTTGACGTCAGCGGAAGATAGTTTTTTTCACCTGTAACAAGATGTTCTGATAGTTCGTCCCATGAAAGATTGCCTTCAAAGCTTGTAGAATGGCCCCCCACATGGAGCGGGTTGTCATGGCTTGAAATGGCGACGCCATCGGCTGAGGTCAGGGATGCCTCATGACAGGTCCATTTTTCGGGTACAATAAGATTCAGCCCCTCTGCTCCGGTATAGAAATCATGGATTTCAAGCGGTGCGGCTTTGCTTAGTGAGTTCAGAGCAGAATTATATGCATCAGACATGACGTGTCGCGGCAATGGAGTCAGGGTGTCAACAATTTCCTGTAGTGATGCGTCCGGATTAATTGAAATATTATATTTTTTTACAGGAACACGGTTTTCTTCCAGTTCAATGGGGTCCGCAGCAGGACCTTTTGCACTGAGCCATGGATCTTTTTTGAATTGTTTGCAGGCATATTCGAAATATTCCCCTGCTTCGATACAGTAAATTGAATTGCGTCCTAACCTGACAGAAGAGCATACTCCATCGGCTACAGCCATTTCAGCCAGTCTTATACCGTCCGGGTCCGCATTTTCAGGCCATAAGCGCACGCTGTATGTCCATTGTTCTTCGCATATTTTTCCGTCTTTCAGAACTGGTCCGCGGAAGTACTTTCTATATCTGAAGGGAACTTCTGCTATTTCTTCAATGTAATGTCTGTAAGTTGCCCAGTTCAGACGTAATCCTACCGTGCATATCTTTGCTTTATTTTCTATTAACCGTTCGTATACACTTTCGCGTCCATATGTTGTTTTGGGGAGGTTATGAAATAAGTCCTGTGCCGCCGGCCCTTGGCCGCAAATGGATAGAATCGGCTCTTTTGAACGTATTACCTGCGGCTGGTTTCTGAAAAATTCCGGAAAGGGGCCGATGGTTCCGGGGGTGGAGTCTGCATCGAACAGTTCTCCTTTGCATAACGAGTATGAATAGCAGGGGATAAGGATTGTCCCTTCTGGCCCAAGAGCTTCCCGGGCGCATTCAAGAAACAGTTCATTCATGCGTTCCTGGCTGGTTACTCCTTCACCAAGACCGAGCATTCCGAGGCTGAGGTAAAATAATACAATATCACCTGTGGCTATCCCTACATTTTGCAGGGCGGCAATCATTTCTTTTTTTGTATAGTTGAACATATCTAAGGGTTTATTGGGGTGTCGTGTTATTTAAAAATAAAGCGGATCAAAGGAATGCTTTTTATTTTTCTTCGAAGTTCATCAACCCATCATAGGCTACACAGCGGACCGGTGCTCCGTCAGCCCCTTTCACCTTCAGCGGGAGGGCCATCAGGGTGACTGTTTCAGATGTGAGCTGATGGATATTGCATAAATATTCCAGAAGGATAACCTTTGATTTCAGCAGAATTTTATGGATGGGCGAATCCGGGGAATTGGCTGGAGGTTCCGGGTTGTCCGGCATTGCTGCATCGGTCCCGACAAGCTTGACTCCTTTTTCGACCAGCCAGCGTGCCGCATGTTCGGAGAGGTAGGGGTGCCCGGTATAATACTTTTCGTCGCCCCAGTACTTATCCCAGTCATACCTCAGGATTATCCGTTGCGGGATTATTTCTCCGAGTTCTTCTTTCAGCATTTCCACAGATATTTCTGTTAATCCGGGCAAAGAAGAATAATCGATAATTCGTGCCGGGCCGATCAGTGCTTCCAGTGAAAGGTTTTCGATAGTGTTTCCGGATTGAACGAAATGTGCTGGTGCGTCCACATGGGTTCCTGTGTGGCTTCCAAGAACCAGCCGTCTGGTTTCCCGGCCCTGATTTTCAATGTGTGCAAGCTGGCTGACTTCCACCTGAACATGCCAGGGACGGTCATAGGTCAGCATCCCTTCATGAATTAAATGTGTAAGGTCTATTAGTCTGGTCACTTTTTATCCTGCTGAAAGTATATTGCGGAGATCTGTCTTTTTGACTTTTCCGGTCGAACTGCGCGGGAAGTCCTTAGCCTGCCGGAAGATTTCCGGACATGCTGTGGATTCCAGATTTGATTGGCATAAGTTTTCGATCTCTTTGCGTATGTCTTTAAGTTCCGTATCACCGGAAAGCACTAAAGCTGCAGCCACTTTTTCACCTTGGGCAGGATCAGGGATGCCTACTACCGCAGCTTCAACTATGTGTTCATGCATGCAGAGGCAGTCTTCGATTTTCTTGGGGCTGATGTTGACGCCGCCCCGTATGATAAGATCCTTTTTCCGGTCAGTGATCCTCAGGTGTCCGCCTTCTTCTATGATTCCCAGGTCTCCGGTAGGAAAAGCGTGATTTCTTGGCAGGATGTCAGGGGTTCCTGTTTCCGGATTGAGGTAACCTATCATCTGGCCTTGTGATTCAATCAGAATTTCGCCTTCCTGCCCTGCGGGGGATGTGTCCCCTGTTTCGTTTATCAGGGTAAAGACTACCCCTGTCAGAGCTTTACCTACAGTCCCGTCCGGTGCCCGCTCTTCAGGTCTGTCGATTGTATTTATTAAAGTTTCAGATAGGCCGAAGCTGGGGAGAACCGGTGTTTCGTACTTCTCCTCAAATTCCTTTTTGACATCAACAGGTAAAGGGGCAGTGCATGAGGCGATAAATCTCATTGAACCTGCTGTGTAATTGCGTCCTTCTTCTCCTCTGTCCATTTTAAGTAAAATACTCAGTACGGAAGGAGACAGCCACATGCAGTTTACGTTGTGTTTAATCGGGGCGGCCCAGAAGTTCATGGCCATCATTGCGTCAAATTCCCTGTTTACAACAACACTGGCCCCTGCGACAAAAGGACAGAGCAGGCAGTTCAGAAAGCCGGCCATGTAGCTCATGGGCATGATATGATAAAAGCGGTGGGCGGGCGTTATGGCAAGGGCATCTTTAAAAGCTGCGGCATTGGTAAAAAGGGTATTCGCAGTATGAAAGATTCCCTTGGGCCTGCCCGTGGTTCCCGATGTGAACGTCAGCGAAAACAGGGCGTCATGGTCTATTTCCGGGACAGACAGTTCCCTGCTGGAGGGAGTGGAATTGAAAAGGGACAACCCTTCCCCTTCTTCCGATGCTGACAGGTCAATTTTCAGCAAAGAGTATTTTGTCTCAGGAAGCAGAGCTTCCGTTTTGTCCGTATACAGGATGATATCCGTTCTGGCAGCCGCAAAGATATATTCCCGGTCAGTCTCTTTGTATTTGTTGTTGACCGGGACAGCCACTGCGCCAAGGAAAAGACAAGCATAGTAGGTGCATGCCAACTCAACAGAGCCGGGCAGCAGTAATCCGATTCTCGAGCCTTTTTTCAAGCCTGCTTCCCTCAGTCTGTCTGCCAGACGTATGGAAGCTTCAGCGAGCTGTCCGTAGGTCAGAACCTGCTCGGTTGAGGCGTCAATCAGATATGGGTCATTTTCAAATTTGTTAAAAATATCAGCGATGTAGCTCATTTTGTTTTAGCTCTGCTCATTTCCGTGATATGCAGTAAAGTCAAATCGACTGGTCAAGGGCGGAGTTGTTTTTTCGCTGATTCCTGAAGCGATTGACTCAACCAGATCTTCGGGCGCATCCACTTTATCGACTTTACACAATTCGATGATAAGGATTCGAGGATCAATGTTGTATTTACTGGCATATTTTCGAATTGTACTCATGTAACTGGAGTGAAACTGAGCAAAGCCGGTGACCATATCAAGTGAAGAAAGTCCGTTGCCGCGGATAAGGGGCTTTACATACTTTTCACCCACATCCATGACTCGCAGCATGTCAACTCCGGTCTCAATTCCCATACGGTCAAGGGCGGCAACTACTAATTCTGTTGCGGCATTCCCTGCACTGCGGCCCATGCCCTGCAGCGAAGTGTCAACTATTGCCGCTCCCATTTCTACAGCCTGAACAGAGTGGGCAACAGCCAGTCCGAGGTTGTTGTGGCCGTGAAAACCAAGCGGGATATCACAAATGCTTTGAACTGCTTCGAAGTAGCTTTTCAACTCTGAGGAAAGCATGCCACCCGAGGAGTCTACAACACACAAAACATCTGAGCCGTATTCTTGAGTCTGTTTGGCTTTTTCAGCGAAATCCTCGGCCTCAAGAACGTATGATTTCATAAAATTAGCTGAGACAAAGAGGCCATGTTTTTTGGCTCGGGCAATAAAAGCCTCAGAAGAGCTTATGTCATTTGCGTTGGTTCCGATTCGAATGAATTGTGCTCCCATATCCGCTGCCATATCGATGTCTTCAAGCTCGGCGATTCCAGGGATGCAGAACATGCCGTACTTGGCTCGTGTCAGCACTTTGCCCGCTGCGGCCAGATAATCCCTGTCGGTCTCAAAGGCCTTGCCGAACCCTTTTTCAGACGCGCCTAATCCCACTCCATGTCCAACTTCAATTATATCGACACCTGCAAGCTCAAGCTCTTTAGCTATGACAGCTGTATCCTGAGCTGTGAACTGAAAGTCGATGGCATAGCTTCCGTCGCGAAGTGTTGTGTCCAAAATTTGTGTTTTCATGGCATTCGTCCTTGTGGTGTAGGGTCGCTAAGGTCTGGGAATTCCTGTCAATAAGTTTGTTTTGCTATTAAAATATGGGGTGTTATGCGTGTAAAATGAAGTCTCAGCATGATTTCGACTGTGCTTAGCTTCTATTAGTTTATGGAGTCGATCCTATTTGAATGCAATTAATTATGCAACATATTCGTGGGCCGCGGTTGTTTTGAAGTGTCTAGACTTCCAGAGTTGTCTATTGGGTAATTTTTTTAATTACAAGACTCGACTTTCGGAGTTGTGGGTCATGCAGCAACTCCCCTTGATCTTTGATATTGTTCTTTGTTTAAGCCGTAAATATAGAATGCTTGTTTGAGAACTTCAGCCATCATGACTTACCATAACAGCTCTGCAACCTGTTTGTTTTCCAGCAGATTTGCTGCAGTCAGAGTCAATGTCCGTTGAAGAGACTTCAAGTAATCCAAGTCACGCATTTCTTCGCAGCAGGCGTGAAAAAGCAGACCGAGGGTGCGTGGATCGTCATTTCGTCTTTGATCCAAAGAGAGGAAGATATATTGCATCATAGCAATGGTGGTGTGGGCGATAAGCGCATCGAAATCTCTGGCCTGACAGCCTTTTTTCAAGTCCAGATGCTGTTTAATTGTACGGAAAAAGACTTCGATATCCCAACGTTTTCCATAGATGCGGACGACATCGACATCGGATAGACTCGTATCCGTGGACAAAAGCGCGAGCCAGTCTTTTTTGCTTGTTACGCACGAAAACGATGCGTGCAGAGCTACCATTGTTCATCGTGACAACAGCACTTGCGAGAACTTTTGCTCGATCGGCTCTTTTTTTTGATTTTACGGTAAATTGCTTCAACGGTCATGCGCTCACCTTTAAAGGTGTAAAGGGTTTTGGGAGTACGTTTGACCATGCAGATCTCGGGCAGATACTCACTTGCTTCGGCGATAACCTTTGGCATGCCGAACCAGCTGGCCATGAGCTGGTATTTGGCCTTCTTCTTTTGCTTTGTCCCGTCCTGAAAATTTATTTATCCAAAGACCTGAAGTGCCCTATCGATGACGGACAGTCTCTGAGAGGTTAAGGTCAGCTCATGGAGAGACAGTCATGAGTAACCGAAAGTATTCAGAAGAATTTAAGAAGTCCGCCGTTAAGCTCGTCACCGAGTTGGGCTATTCATACAACGAAGCTGCGGATCAGCTTGGCTGTAGTTCGTGGTCAATTCGGCAATGGACTAAAAAGTATGGCAAAATTAAAGATGTGCCGCCGGAATTTGAGCATATCCCTGCTGCTGATGAGATGAAAAAGATTCGGGAAGAAAATGCCCGCCTCCGCATGGAGAATGAAATTTTAAAAAAGGCAGCGGCGTACTTTGCCAAGGAGTCCCTATAAGGTACGCGTGGATCGCTAAATAAGAAGGACTCTATCCGATTGCTTCATTGTGCCGCGTTTTATCTGTCAGTAGAAGTGGTTACTATGACTGGCAAAAACGCTTGCCAAGCGAACAGCAGAAACGGCGGGATAAAATCCGTCAAGCGGCCAGCGCATCTTACCGAGAAAGTGACGGAGTGTACGGATACCGGAAGGTGCATGAAGACGTAATCGAAACTGTCGGTTTTTACTGTTGTCCAGAAACCGTAAGGCGTGTCCTCGCCGCAAAAGGGATGAAATCTCAAACGGTGCGTAGGCATCGTTATACGAAAACGCATCGGGATGAGCACTATGCACCGAACCTGTTGTCGCGGGAGTTCACTGCCAATGCTCCAAACGAAAAATGGGTTCCGGATATTACATACATCCCTACGGGCGAAGGATGGCTCTACCTGGTAATCGTGCAGGATATTTTATCTACCTTGGAATTTTCTACAATAGAAAACGTAGGAATGCCGGGATCGGCTATGTTTCACCTGACCAATTTGAGCAGGACTATTACCGTAAACAACACCTAGTACAATATAAAATTTAAATCTTCGCATTATATAATTGTGTGTTAAGGTCTCCTCAACAAAGGAGGAGTGATGGCATCGCGTTACCGAGTGACTTTGACGGCAGAGGAGCGAAAAGAACTTGAGGCAATTTCATCAAAAGGGAAAAGGGCTGCACAAACGTTGCTCTATGCACGAGCATTACTGCTTCTTGACGCTAGTGAACACGGTCTTAAAAGGCTCGTATCCAAGGTTGCTGAAGCGTTAGGCGTTACCACTCGAAGCCTTGAACACTTAAAAAGAAGGTTTGTCGAAGAAGGCTTTGCTGCCGCTATTGAACACAAAAAACGTGTCAAACCTCCTCGGGAAATTAAATTTGGCGGAGAGTTTGAGGCGAAGTTCTTGGCGCTGGCATGTTCTCCTGCCCCAGAGGGCTGAAAACGTTGGACGGTAAGGCTACTGGCTGAAAAAATGATTGAACTAGAAATCGTTCCTACAGTCTCCCCTATGACCGTGTATAATACTTTAAAAAACTTAACTTAAGCCTCACCTGAGCAAGTATTGGAAAATCCCACCAAATCAAAACGCAAGTTTTGTAGCGTCCATGGAAGATATTCTTGAAGTATATGCACGTCCATATGATGCAAAGCGTCCGGTTGTCTGCATGGATGAATCAAGCATTCAGTTAATTGGCGAGGTGCGCACGCCTATTCCCGCAGCTCCTGGACAACCTCAACACGCACAATACGGCTTCGTTATACGCGACATTTTCAGCAGAAGAGGCCAGCAAACTCTCCCAACGTCTTGAAATACATCATACTCCCAAACACGGAAGCAGGTTAAATATTGCAGAAATAGAACTCAGTGTTTTGAAACGGCAATGCCTTGCTGGTCAAATCGATTGTATTGAAAAGATGCGTACTCAGGTGGCAGCATGGAGTGCTGATAGAAATAACCGCTAACCCAAGTGGACTGGCGGTTCAAGACGAAGGATGCGCGTATCAAATTGAAGCGTTTATATCCGAAACTTTAACCTGTACTATGTACTAGTTTTCTCCAAGCAGAATTGAAACATTGAGTATAGTCATCTTCTTGATTAACGATCTGACATGGCGGTCAAATTTATGTGTATACCACGCGTCGTGGCTTAGCTATGGAGAGCTTGATACGTCTGACACAACCATACTTCCGGGATTGAACACGAGGCACATCGGCAACGGTCCAAATCGGTTTGATATCGATGGGGACGGTGCGCAGCCAATGCTCTTTTCTTTTTTTGAGGATTACATGGCGGTGCTTGCAGCAGGGACATTTTACAAGCTTTGTTTTGGCTTCACATAAATCAGTACGTTAACGACAATAAAATTTTACCGAACAGAGTCATAGCCGGGCAGAATCAAGGTGTGGTAGATGAAACTTGTGGATATGGCTATTCTTCCTTTTCAGCGTTCATTGGTGTGGATATTGAGCGGACGCTATGGCCTTTCATTTTGTCAAGAGTTCTCTTGAGTCGAATGAATCTTATTTGGTTTAAAAAGAGCAAAAATGCTAACGTTCACAAAGTATTTGTCAAACTTGTCCAGATCAATAATAGTGGATCAATTATTGGCCATATTTGACTTGGGGGTGGAGTTCTTTGGGGGCTATTGACAAATCTGTTGCTGTGGTTGTTGAATTGTATTTCCATTTGTATAAAAATAAGTAAAGGCCTTGGTGTTATTGACCTGTTGTTTTGGGTACATTGTCCAGAACAAAATCTGGCACGGCTTTGGGCTATTGGGATGGGGTAGAAAACGATAAAATTGAACGAAGACAGGTAGGGACCCATTCTTAAGTGAGGACGGTATTTGAAATTAATCAGACAACAATGGAATTTATAGATATGGTCGCTATTGACAGCAAGATTAAAACTATCGCTGAATTATCAGAAATATCAGTTCAGCTGAAAAAGGAAGGCAAAAGCGTAGTACTTTGCCATGGTGTATTCGATCTCTTGCACATTGGTCATATCCGTTATCTTAATCAGGCTCGGGAGTATGCTGATGTGCTCATGGTTACGCTGACTCCCGACCAGTATGTCGACAAGGGGCCAGATCGTCCGGCTTTCCCTGATTCTTTGCGAGCAGAGGCTCTGGCTTCCCTAATGGAAACCGACTATGTGGCTATTAATGAATGGCCCACTGCGGAAGAAACTCTGTGGAGCATACGCCCCGATGTTTATGCCAAGGGTGATGAGTTCAAGGATATTGATGATGACCCAGAAGAGAAAATTGGCATGGAGGCCAAAGTCGTTAAGGCCATCGGTGCGAAGCTAATTTTTACTTCTGATATCGTGTTCAGTTCTTCCAACCTTATTAACCGTTATTTGAGTCGGAACAGCGAGGAGCTTGATGAATATCTTAAAATGTTCCGCAAACGTTATGCCTTGTATGATGTCCTAGAGTCACTGGACCGCATAGAGGAGTTGAAGGTTCTCATTTTGGGAGATACCATTATTGATGAGTACCAGATTGCATCCACTTTGGGTAAATCCTCAAAAGATCCGATTCTCGCGCTTAAGTATCAGTCCCGTGAGCTTTATGCCGGGGGGGCTTTGGTTGTTGCCAATCACGTGGCCAATTTTGCCGGAGAAGTCACATTGCTTTCCATGCTGGGAGCGGAAGACAGTCATGAGGGATTCATTCGTGAAAAATTGAATCCTAAAATTATCCCTTATTTTTTTACTCGCCCCAAAGCTCCGACAACACTCAAACGTCGCTATATTGATTCCTATTCCTTAAGTAAGGTGATGGAGTTATATATTATGAACGACGAGCCACTTCCAAAGTTGCTGGAAAAAGAAATATGCAACCAGATTGACAGCCTTGTTTCGGGATACGACCTCGTTCTGGTTGCCGATTTCGGGCATGGTTTTATAACTCCGTCCATTGTCGATATTCTTGTTAAGAAATCACCTTATCTTGCTGTAAATACTCAGGCCAATGCCGGAAACCGCGGATTCAATACTATAGGTAAATTTCCGCGTCTGGATTTTTTTTCTCTGGCCGAACATGAGTTGCGTCTTGAAACCCGTGACCAGACCAATGAACTGCGTCCTTTGCTGATGGAAACAGGCGATAAGCTTGGAGCAAAAATTAGTATGGTGACTCAGGGTAGTAGGGGGTGTTCGTTGTACAACCCCAAAAGCGAATTCGTGAAGATTCCATCTTTTAATTCAAATGTTGTGGACCGTGTCGGAGCCGGTGACGCATTGTTTTCCATTGCAGCTCTTGCCGGGTGCATGGGATTGCATGAAGAACTGGTGGGCTTTTTGGGAAATATTGCCGGTTCCCTTGCAGTCAGTATTATGGGTAATGATCGTGCTGTCAGTAAGGAAAGTATGCGCAAGTACATAATTGCGAGTATGAAATAATAAGGAGAACTTCTTTGGATCAACGCTCAAAAGAACTTAGAAAAAAAATAGTTGATGTTCTTTACCATGCCGGGCGCGGTCATATCGGCCCATCAATGTCTTTGGTGGAAATTTTAAGGGTGCTCTATGATTCTGTTTTGGAATTTGATTCTTCGGTTATCGATTACGCTCAGCGTGACCGCTTTATTTTAAGCAAGGGGCATGGGTGTCTAGCACTGTATGTGTTGTTACAGGAAAACGGCTTTATCACTAACGATGAGTTGTTCAGCTTTTGTGCTTACGACGGGCTTGTTGGCGGACATCCCACCGCTAAAATTCCCGGAGTGGAGTTTGCCACAGGCAGTCTGGGACATGGACTTTCTCTTGCTGTCGGCATTGTTGCGGCTTTGAGAATAGATGGTTCGAAAAGCAGGGTGATTGTCGTGCTCGGGGACGGTGAGTGTGGTGAAGGTAGTGTCTGGGAAGCGGCAATGAGTGCTTCTAGGCAGAAGCTTGGCGCATTGACCGTGGTTGTAGACTATAACAAATTGCAGTCCTACGGCTGTACCGAAAAGATTTCAGGATTGGAACCGTTGGCGGAAAAATGGCGCAGCTTCGGATTCTCCACACAGGAAGTGGACGGTCATGATGTGAATGCTTTGGAAAATGTTTTCCGGGAACTGCCATTTGAAACGGACAAGCCTTCAGCAATTATCTGCCATACGGTGAAAGGCAAAGGAATTCCTTTTGCCGAGAACAATCCTCTATGGCACCACAAGACCAAGATGTCTAATGAGGATTATGCACTTATGATCAAAAGTATTGAGGAATACGATGCGTAAAGCTTGCCTTGAACAGATTTATCTTCTTGCAAAGAAAGATAAAAGGGTTGTCTTTGTTGGTTCGGATCTCGGTGCGGGAACCCTTGAGCATTTTCAAGAAGAGATGCCTGAGCGGTTTTTCATGGAGGGCATTGCTGAAGGGCATGTAGTCGGCATGGCTTGCGGTCTAGCCAGAGAAGGAAAGGTGGTTTATGTAAATACTATCCAGAGTTTTTTGACTCGGCGCTGTTATGAGCAGCTGGTGCTGGATGCCTGCCTGCACAATTTGAATGTGCGTTTTATAGGCAATGGCGGAGGGCTTGTTTATGCTCCCCTCGGCCCCACCCACTGGGCCACAGAGGATATTTCCATACTCCGGGTCATACCCAATATGACAGTGCTGGCTCCTGCCGATGCAAAAGAAATGGAACGGCTTATGCCGCATACACTTGAACATCAGGGCCCTCTTTTTATTAGGCTTGCCAAGGGGTACGACCCCATTGTGACCGAAGAAACGAGTTTTGAAATAGGAAAGGCCTATCAATACCGGGAAGGAAACGACGTTCTGATTCTGGGTTGTGGAGTTGCTCTCGGAGTCATAAAAGAAGCCGGAAAGCTACTTGCTGAAAATGGTATAGAATCTTCCATCCTGCATCTGCCTACGGTTAAACCTTTGGACAGCGAGGCAATAATAGGCAAAGCGCGAAAAGCGTCCTGCGTGATCACTGTGGAGGAACACAGTGTGCTTGGAGGGCTTGGAGGGGCTGTGGCTGAAATACTGGTTGAAGCCTGCCTGCCCAATCCTTTGCGCATGAAGCGTGTTGGATTGGCAGATTCATTCAGCGAGAATTATGGAACACAATTGCAGCACATGAACCAGAATGGTTTGACTGCAGAGAACATCTTAATTGAAGCTCGGAAGCTTTTGGATATGGGGCACTAAGCACTCTGGAGTAAATAACTTAAGTTGCACAGGGCGGTCTTTTTATAAGGGCAGCCTTTTGTTGTTTTTATACTCCGGCAATACTTTTGAGTGTTTTTTCCAGCAGGGTTGTGTCTTTTGATATATAGTGCGGCGCGGGCGGTTGATGGGGATATTTGTCTATCCCTTTTTGGATGCTTTCAATAATTTGTTCCGGTGTGTTTGCATAGGTTACGTTTTTCAGTTCGGTTTCTTCCTTGAGCAGCTTATGCCAGTCGGAATCCGGTCCGGTTATGGATGTAACCTTAAGATTGTGAAGGTAAATAGCCTCATATGCTGTTGATGAGGCATGTAAAACGCAGTGTTTGCACATGGAAAGGACGTCGTGAAGATTCATTGAAGAGCTTAGATCTATGGTGTAGTGCGCTCCGATGCGGTCTAATTTGTATGTCAGATATTTTTCTTTTGGATCTTCATCCATGGGGTGTCTTCGGAAAATCCATATCCAGTCTTTAGGTGCTTTTTTTATTGCTTTAAGTAGATTTTTGAAGGCCTCCTGACTTTCAAAAGTAAGTGCTACGGCAATGGCTGTTTTGTTGCCGATACTTGTTTTTAGCTGTTGAATATTGCTTTGGTCGCCGGAGATTTCTTCGTTAGACCACGCTGTATATGCGGGGCTGCCCGCAGTTATAGCTTTGTGGTTATCTTGATTAGCAAAATATTTGTTCAGGTTTTGAGTTGGTTTTTCTCCCCATGTTAAAAAATATTCAGGAATCAATTTAAAACCTTCGCTGGGAATTTTCGGGAAATGATATGGCTGATGGGGCCAGTTTTGCAATCCATGCTGGTAGTCTGCGTACGGGATATCCTTTGCTCTGCAAACAAGGCTGAATGCCATGTGTATGGTGTTGAAATAATAACACTCTGTTACGATCATTTTTGGAGAAGCTAAATCTATGAGCTTGTTTACGGCAGGTATGTAAGAAAATACAGAATAAAATTCGTTGAGAACATAATAGATACTGATCGGAGGAAGTCCGCATGCAATACATCTGGTTACGTATTTATCGTACCCTTTCTGGGTTATGTCGATGGGGGCAATATGTATATGTTTTGTGTTGTTTATGCTGATATCGCGAAACGGATAAAGGAGTTTCTCCTCACTCCATTGCGAATGGGATAATTTTAGTGGGGTTAATCCTGCCCTCAGGGCTGCCTCATATACGGGATCAAGGTATGGGTCGTATTTTAGGGAATTGTATTTCTGAGAATGCAGATTGGGATGTGTTAAAATAATACAGTTGTTTTTTGCGTTTAGCGTCTCGGTTTCTGATACGTGGAGTTCTTTGATGTGAATATCTATAGGATTATTACTTTTGAAATTGTTTAAAACATATTGATTCACATTGCTGTTGGCAAATGATTTAAGATAACATGACCGAAAAATGGGCCAAAGATTTAAGTTCAGAACCTGCTTTATATTTTTTGAAAAGAAATCGTATCCCAGTTGTCGGTCAATTGTTTCAGCTAAGAGGGAAGTCAGGTTATTGTCTAATTTTAGGGTGTCGATGATTTGCGGATTGTTTTTTTCGAAATGCAGAAGTTTTTCATTCATGTCCATGCGGGATATTGTGCAGGTGGTTTTCGTAGTGGGTGACATGAAGTCCTCGTTTGGCTGGTTTATAGTGTCGGGTGTCTCTTGTACTCGGCTATGCCCATGTTTGCGAATATATTGTCCGTTTAACGGCAAGGTCAAGATAATTTGATGATGTCCGCAAACATCCTTCATGCTTGACAATTCTGTTGTATGTGGGAAGATTGACGTAATTACTTAGCGTGTTGTTTTTTTGAAATATGTGTTTTTGGAACTAATTGCGGGGGACATTTAAAATGAAGCTGCCCCTAATGAAGGAACAAAACCAGACGATAAGGTTTTAGTTGGTTTTTTCGAATGTAGTTATTTTTTTTGCTTTGCCGGTCAGGATTGGGTTGCTAGTACACTTTTGTGGTGATGGTTTTCTCCGTTTCTGGAGAGGATGTTAACTTGGAGGATTTTTATGTCTATTTTTATTATTGCCGAGATTGGAATTAATCATAATGGCAATTTACAGATAGCCAAGGATCTCATTAAGGCGGCTAAAGATTGCGGCTGTGATGCGGTGAAATTTCAGAAAAGGGATATCGACATTGTTTATTCCCCGGAAGATCTGGCTGCTCCCCGCGAGTCTCCATGGGGCACCACACAGCGTGAACAGAAAGAGGGCCTTGAGTTCGGATTAGAGGAATATAAAGTTATAGATGAATATTGCAAAGCTCTTGATATTGAGTGGTTTGCTTCTGCCTGGGATTTGAATAGTCTTGAATTTTTAGATCAGTTTGAATGTAAATATGCCAAAATTGCATCAGCCATGCTTGTGGACCTGACTTTTGTAAAAGAACTTGCCAGGCGGGGCAGGCATACGTTTATTTCAACCGGGATGAGTTCAATGGAAGAAATAGGGGCTGTTGTAGATATTTTTCGTGATGCAGGGTGCCCTTTTGAACTTATGCATTGCGTGTCAACTTATCCTATGGATGAAAGCAATGCAAATTTGAGATGCATCAACACCCTGCGCGAAGTCTTTGGGTGCGATGTCGGTTATTCCGGGCATGAAGTTGGGCTTGCCATTTCATATGCTGCCGCAGCAATGGGCATTACTTCCCTTGAAAGGCACATAACTCTCAACCGCGCTATGTACGGTTCAGATCAGGCTGCTAGCGTTGAAATCAACGGCCTGCGTCAGCTTGTGGGGGCTGTGCGCAAAATTGAAAAAGCTCTGGGCGACGGACTCAAATGTGTTCTGCCGGAAGAAGAAGCCGTGGCCGGCAAACTGCGTATGCACATTAAGCAGGCTTAAGGATTACTATGTCTTTAAACGGTCTTGGAACTATCAACCTGGAGTTGACCAGTCGCTGCAATAAGAATTGTTGGATGTGCGGACGGAGAAAGGTGGACCGGGATTATCCGCAGCTGGCAATCGATTATGGTGATATGGATTTTGACCTGCTGAAGAAGATCGCCCCCCAGATTCCTGAGGGTATTGTTGTCCAGTTTCATCGTGACGGGGAAGCCCTGCTCTATCCTCATTTTGGTTCAGCTGTTAAGCTTTTTCCGAAGAATCTCCGTAACATAGTTACGAACGGAAAACTCCTTGTTGAGAAAGCCGATGAAATAATCGGTAACCTGGAAACCCTCTCTGTATCGATTTTTGAGAATGATGAAGAGGCCGATGAGCAGTATGAAATTCTGGAAGAATTTTTAAAAATAAAAAAGGATATGAAACCGTTTGTGACCTTGCGTTTGATCGGCGATGTGGACAGTAGTCGTTACGATAGCCTCGGGCAGATGTATATCCGTCGCGTACTGCATTCCCCTATGGGTAGCTTTAATTATAAGAAGTGCCAGCCCACCATTCCAGAAGTCGGGGTTTGCTGGGATTTTTTGGGTCACCCGTGCATTAATCACAAGGGTGAATTTTCCATTTGTGTACGTTTTGACCCCCAGGGAGTCGGAGTGCTGGGCAATGTGAATGATATGACTCTGGATGAGTTGTGGAACGGCGAGCAGCGTATGAAGTGGAAGGCTCTTCATATTGCGGGAAGGCGTAATGAAGTGCCCCTGTGTTCCAAATGCGAATATTGGGGTTGCCCTACATCTTCATGAGTAAAAATATGGAAGTACTGGCCATAATTCCAGCTCGAAGTGGTTCTAAAGGGATTCCTGATAAAAACATCAAAGAACTTGCCGGGCATCCGTTGTTGGCGTGGAGTCTTGCTGCGGCTAGGCTCGCCAAGCGGATCAGTCATGTCGTTGTTTCCACTGATAGTCCGCTATATGCCGATATTGCAGGCGGTTATGGAGAGTATCCCCCCTTTCTTAGGCCTAAACATATCTCTGGCGATACTTCTTCGGATATTGACTATGTTCTGCATGCATTGGACTGGTTTATTGAGAATGGAGGTTGGAATCCTGAACTGGTTATATTGCTTAGACCAACCACACCTTTGAGGGATCCGCAGGATCTGGATGACGCCATAGATGCCTTCGCGCAAAGGCCGGACTGCACGTCACTTTGTACCGGATATGAGATTGCCGAATCGCCTGTAAAAAATTTTAAGCTTGAAGCGGGTGGCATTTTTTCCGGATTTATGGGGAATAAGTACCTTTCTCTGCGGCGTCAGGATTGTCCCAAGGCATATGCCTGGGATGGGGTTGCGGATGTTTTTCGGGTTAATTACCTGCGCAGGAATTCGGATTTATACGGTGACAGGCGTTTGGCCCATATTTGCACCCCAACCGATGAGATAGATACCAAAGAGCAGTTTGAACTTGTTGAATTCAAAGTGAGCCGTTATGGTTCCCCCCTTCTGCATCAACTTCAACTAATGGCCCAAGGATAGGAGATTTCGAATCATGACCCAAGCAAGCGGACGGAAGGTTTTTTGGAACGGTGAATTCATACCTGAATCAGAAGCGCGCGTTTCCATCTATGATTCCGCTTTAATGTTCGGTGATATGGTTTTTGAAATGACTCGTTCATTTGCAGGTGAGCAGTTTAAGCTGCGTGAGCATATTAAAAGGCTGTTGGCGGGCTTAAAGATCTTGCAGATTCCATTGGGTATGAATGTGGATGAGATCGAAAAAGCATGTCTGGAAACAATCGAGGTGAATAAGCCCTGTTTCAGGAAAGATGATGAACATCGTCTAATGATTGATGTCAGTCGGGGGGTGCTGGGATTATATGAAGGGGTCATTGATTTGGATCCTGGCCCGAATCTCATTATTGCCGATTTCCCTTTACGCTGGACAGTTGCGGCAATGGGACCGCTGTTTGATACGGGAATTAATGCCGTGGTGCCTTCGCAAAGGGCGATTCCGGCATCACTGCTTGATCCTAAAATAAAAAACAGGAGCCGGATACATTACCTCATGGCCAACATGCAGGCGGCCCAGATTCCGGGAAATAACAACTGGGCACTCCTGTTGGATACTGACGGTTTTGTGGCCGAAGGGACGGGAGATAATTTTTTCATTGTGAAGGAAGGAGAGATCATTACCCCTGAAGGGCGGAATGTCCTACGCGGTATCAGCAGGGAGTATGTGATGGAGACTCTTGCCCCGCAATTGAATATCCCGGTTCGTGAGGCAAACCTTGATCTTTATGATGTGTATCTCGCAGATGAAGCATTCATGACTGGAACTCCGTTTTGCGTACTGCCCGTAACCAGTCTCAACGGGAATCCTATCGGGTCCGGAGCTTCCGGGGAGATAACTCGAAAATTAATAGAGGCATGGAGTGGTAATGTCGGCGTTGACATTGAAATGCAGATTAAAAGCTGGCATGGCGAAATCCAGTCCGGTGCGCCGACTCCGTATAATTTTAAGCCATCTAAATGATGGGCGGCAGATATCGGTTTTTCTGAACTGGCTTTGGAAAAATGGAGGAAGTTAATGTGCAGTGGAGCAGCACAGTAAGTAATTTAAACAATTTATTGCTCAATATTGAAACGAGCGGGATTGTTGCGAATGATCCAGACTCTGCATTTGCTCGTTGGGTGGAATTGGGTGCAGAGGTGCAAAAAAATGACAGTACAATTTATCTTATCGGAAATGGTGCTTCAGCTTCCATGGCCTCCCACTTTGCGGCAGATCTTTCCAAAAATGCTATGGTTAGGACGCGGGTGTTCACCGATCTTTCCGAGTTGACCGCCATTGGCAACGACATAAGTTTTGATCAGATTTTTGCTGTTCCTCTACAGCGTTATGCCCGGCCCGGAGATATGCTGGTGGCCATTTCGTCATCAGGAAATTCTCCTAATGTAATAGCAGCCGCAAAGGTTGCTAGAAGGAGCCGGGTCAGCCTGATTACGCTGACAGGGTTCAAGGCGGATAACAAGCTAAGTGGCCTCGGTGATATCAATTTCTATGTTCCGTCCAATACTTATGGAGAGACCGAAACCTGTCATGCCGGCATCCTGCATCACTGGATGGATAAAATGGAGAACCTAAATGGCAGATAAATTTCGCATCGATTCCCATAAGTTGATGTTTCACCCCCGGCGTGTGACGGAGTGGCTTGACGGGAAGCCTGTCTCGCCTATTTATCTGGAGCTTTCTCCGACTGGGGCATGTAATCACAGATGCGTATTCTGCGGCATGGATTTTATGGGGCACAAGCCGAATTACCTTGAGCTTGAAGACATGAAACCGGTTTTGGCGGGCATGGGCAGGGTCGGAGTGAAATCCATAATGTACTGTGGTGAGGGTGAGCCATTCATGCATCGCCGGATGGTCGAACTCGCAGTGGAGACCAAAAAAGCAGGGATTGATGTTTCCCTTACAAGCAACGGGGTTTTGTTTACTCCGGATAAAGCAAGAGATGTCCTTTCTGTAGCCAGCTGGATCAAAATTTCATGCAATGCCGGAACAGCGGATACGTATGCACGGATTCATGGGACAGACCCGTCAGATTTCTATAAGTTTATGGATAACATTGCCGAAGCGGTGAAGATACGGGCCGAGCAGGGCAGCACTTGTACTATAGGTGTGCAAATGCTCCTGCTTTCAGAAAATATGGATGAGGCTGTAAAACTTGGCGTAGCGATGCGTGATTTCGGCGTGGATTACATGGTTATCAAACCGTATTCCGTCCACCGGCAAAGCACCAAGGATGTCTGTTTAGTTCCGGAATATGCGTGTCTGGCGGGGGTGGCTGCGGAACTTGATGAATTGAATACAACGGATTTTAAAATTATATTCCGCCATGAAGCCATGCGCCGAAAAGAATTTACAGCAAGCTATGATAAGTGCCTTGCTCTGCCTTTTTGGGGATATGTCGATTCCGGCGGAGATTTTTGGGGATGTCTCAGGCATATTGGTGAACAGGAATTTAATTATGGGAATATTTTTACAAGCAGCTTTGAAGAGTTGATTGCAAGTAGGCGACTACCGGATGATTTTTCAATCGAGGATTGTCATTTGAATTGCAGGATGGATTTATGCAATGAATATCTGTGGGAACTAAGGCATCCAGGTCCGCATGTTAACTTTATTTAGCGGTTTAAAATATCAGGAGAATTTATGTCAATCGGTCAGAATCTGATTTTAGACGGCACAAAGCTTGTCTGGCATATGGACAGAGTAAGGGCATGGCTCAACGGCGAAAGAATAGCCCCCCTGTACATTGAGTGTGCTATCACGACGAACTGTTCATACAATTGTACTTTTTGCTACGGCCAGTTGCAGCGCAAAGGCACAGGTGGTTTGTCGCGGGACGTTGTGATGAAGTTTCTCGACGACGCTGCTGAGATAGGAGTTAAGGCCATCGCATTGATCGGGGATGGGGAAAATACCTGCAATCCCTGCCTGAAAGAAGCCATTATCCATGGTAAATCAAAAGGGTTGGACATGGCTCTCGGCACTAATGGTTATTTGCTTAAAGATGAGGATTTGGAAGAGATTCTTCCCTGTCTTACTTATCTGCGATTCAATATCTCTGCCGGAACCCCAGAAGGATACAGTACGATTCATGGGGTAAGCGAAAAATGTTACCACAAAGTTCAGGGTACCATACGCAAGGCCGTGGAGACCAAAAAAAAGCTTAACCTTCCTGTGACCATCGGACTACAGATGGTTCTGCTGCCCGAATTCGGCAGTGAAATCATGCCCCTTGCCGAACTTGGCAGGGATGCCGGTGTGGATTATCTGGTCATCAAGCATTGTTCGGATGATGAGGAAGGTTCTCTTGGTGTTGACTATAAAGGTTATGCCCAGCTTGAAGATCTGCTCAAGCGGGCTCAGGCTCTGTCTACCCCGGATTATCTCGTGAAGCCCAAGTGGTCTAAGATTACAAGTGAAGGTAAGAGGACCTATAGTCATTGCTATGGTCCTGCGTTTGTTCTTCAGGTTTCTGGAGCGGGAATTGTAGCTCCCTGTGGAATGTTTTTTAACGACAAATATAAAAAATACCACATCGGCTCCCTCATGGAGCAGGGTTTCAAGGAAATGTGGGAGAGTGAGCGTTATTGGGAAGTACTTGATATGATCAAAGGGGACTGCTTTGACGCTCGTAAGGATTGTGGAACCCTTTGTCACCAGCATAAAGTCAACGAGATGCTTGATATGATAATGAACAATCCTGATGAAGATCTTCCCGAACCCGAAAGTCCGAAACCGGATCATATAAACTTTATCTAAAATGAAGATGATACCTTGGTGGAATGTAGAGTTGAGTGAAGATGCCGCTTCGGCAGTTGCAGAGGCGGTTAGGACACGTAGTGTCAGCATGGGGAAGATTACTTCAGTGCTGGAACTGCGTATTTCTGAACTACTTGATGTTCCGCATGTGATTGCCTGCGGAAGCGGGACCGAGGCTTTAACTCTTGCATTGCTTGAAGCAGGCGTTGGGCCGGGTGATGAAGTAGTTGTTCCTGACCGCACATGGATAGCCACAGCTCATGCTCCGTACCTACTGGGAGCTAGACCCGTGTTGGTGGATACCCTCCCCGGTGTTTCTTTGATGGACCCTGACGCTTTTGCTAAGGCTATTACCGTCAGGACAAAAGTAGTTATCCCCGTGGACCTCAATGGTCGCCTCTGTGATATGCCTGCCATTCGTAACATTGCGGACAAACACGGCATAAAAATAGTTAGCGATTCGACTCAGGCATTGTTCTGCTCTTATCCTGATGGAGGATATGCCGGGACCCGGAGTAGGAGCGGTTGTTTTTCAATGTCGGTTGCCAAGCTGATACCTGCCGGGCAGGGTGGTTTTGTGGTTACCGGGGATAATACTGTTGCCGACCGACTTCGGATGATGCGTGTGCATGGTACGCAGTCTGTACAGGATACCTGCTGGGAACTGCCTGGCGGGAATTTTAGGCTTACCGACCTCCATGCGGCAATTGCTCTTGTTCATTTTAATAAGAAGGATGAGTTGATCGCGGGTGTTCATTCGACATATGATTATTATGCCTCCCGGTTGGAGGATTCTGAAAGTCTTCGTTTGATCCGTTATGACGATGCCTCGGATGCTATTCCACTTTATCCTGAGGTTCTTTGTACGGACCAGAGTGGATTGTTGCATTTTCTTGCTGAGCGTAGAATAAGTGCCAGACCTGCATACGCTCCACTGCACAGTGCTGCTCATTTTGGGCAGCAGGACCGGAAATTTCCCTATGCTGATTTTTGGGGACAGGCTGTGATGCTTCCTGCCGGGCCAAGCAGGAACAAGGAGGAGCTTGGTGTTGTTGTAGATGCTTTGACCGCTTGGCAGCGTAATAAAATCTGAGTCCCATTTCGTTTAATTATACCAAGGGCAAGACATGAAAAAGAGTGACCGCGCTCAAGCTGAGTTTTATATCAAGAATCAGGTTTTGCCGGAAAGTCAGGATATTTCTGAGTTGGACTACCATTTTCAGCGCCGTGCCGCACTTTATTCCCACTTGGGTATTCCACCTCTTTTTCTGAAAGGTCGTTCTGTGCTGGAAATTGGGCCGGGGAATGGAGAGAATTCGCTTTTTACTCTTTCATGTATGCCAGGCGAATATGTTTTGGTTGAGCCAAATTCGGGTGGGCTTGAAAAAACAAAGCAGCTTCTTGAAAAATCCCGGTTCAGCGACTCTTCTGCAATTACGTATTTAAATTGTTTTTTGGATGACTATAGTCCCGACTCCGGATTTGATTTGGTTCTTTGTGAGGGGTTGATTCCGGGCCGGGCAAATCCTGAGAACTTGCTGCGTAAGGTTTTAGAATTGGTGAATCCTCAAGGCATAGCGGTTGTCACCTGTAGCGAACACCTTGCTTTTCTTTCAGATGCCGTGCGTAAAATTCTTGGGCTTGCGCTTGCTGAACCATCACTTTCTGTGCTGGAGCAGGCAAAGAATATCACTCCTTTTTTCGAGTCGCATTTTTCCAATTTACCCGGGATGTCGCGCAACGTGAAGGACTGGGCTTTGGATAATGTTTTCAATCATACTGAGGATATTAATTTCTCGATTCCCCGCGCCCTGGAAGCTGCCGGATCAGATGCTGATTTTTATAGCTCATCCCCTGTCTTTTTCTCGGATTGGCGCTGGTATAAGCAGATTACAGGTAAGGAGTTCGGATTTGGCAGCCATGCTGTAGATTTGTGGTCCCGGATAAGGCATTCCACGTTAAACCATACCTGCCAGTTCCCTCCGGCCGATCCGAATGTGGTCATGGCGTTAGTCGGATTGGCTGAACGTATTTTTGATTTATCCCGTGAACTGGCCTCAAATCGTGACTTAAATATTCTCCCTGAGGTGAGCGAAACTCTGCTTGAACTTGTTGGAAAATTAAGACTTGTGCCTGGGGATACAGCTTGGACTTGTGATGCCTTGCTCGATGCTGGGCGGGCTGTATCTCAGGTCCGACACAAAGGGATTGCGGCAGATTGCGGCAGGTTTGCCGCCCTTTTTGGAAAAGGGCAGCAACATCTAAGTCTTATGAAGAGATAACGTTTCTGATCTTTTTGGTAAGCTTCAGTATTTCCTGCATATCATTTTGACGTATGCCGTGGTCTAGTGCGTCCAAGGCGGCATTGTCCGCAGCGTCACATGCTTCTTCTACCAGATATTCCAGTTTGGGGGACATGTTTTTCAAAAGCTGTGGGTCGGTGATTTTTTCTTTCTTTACCAAAGGCATTTTAAGAGCCTTTTTTAGGAAACCCATAGACTTTTCACGTTCAACTTTCAGCCTACTGTCGCAGGTTTCATAATCAATGGGCATATCCAGCCATTCTTCATTGATATCCTCCAGCAGACCGCAGATACGGTTTTTTACGCCCAACTGTTTGAGCAGACTAGGGATGCGTGCCGGGGCATCCATGTAGTCGGGCGGCATCAGGCTTAAGAACGGCTTATGGAATATCAGTGAAAAAATGGTGAAATGATAGGAGTCGGTGATTACGTATGCAGCGTTCTTAACTAGATTGAGCAGTGTGCCTACAGAACGGGTCTGTCCGAATTCGTCAGTTATGCCGTTAACTATTTCATACTTACTGTCAAAAAGGTGGTCAAGTATCCCGTTGTCAACAGCCGCAGAGTTGTTACGGTGGTAATTTACGACCAGGATATATTTGTCCGGTGGCAGCTTGATGCGGCAGTCTTGATTTATGATCGCTTCGTATGTGTCCGCTTCATGCAGCAGGGTTGGGTCAAGTACGTGGGTTGCTTCCACCCCGAAATCCCTACAGATGTTAAGCCCGGAATCTTCCCGTACGGAAATGGCGTCAAAACGGTGCAGCAGTTTTTGGGCTGCGTCCTTGTCAAGACTGCCTTCATAGGTTTCCGCTCCGAAACTTGAGGCATAGCAGGCTAAGGATTTTTCATCCCCCCATGCCCAGTCAAGCATATTAGCGGAGACATCATCCATGCGCATTTTCCACCAAAGCACATCACTGCCGACAAGAATTCTTTTCATTCGGTAGTTTATCTGCTGCAAATCACGTCTTGTCGGGCAGTAAGGGGTCAGGTTCAGCCAGTTGTGCCTGAAGGCCGCGAGGACTGGATCTTTTGGGGGTTTTACATTGAAAAAGTTGATTACCTCCGCCTGGTAGCCTAGATCATTCACCGCTTTGAACAGAGCGTATGTATGCAGAAGTGTGCCTACATTGTCCCCACGGGTCAGTCCGAAAATTCCAACATGAAACATATGTTTTTCCAACCAGTTGTTTAAATTGTTTTTGTTGCGATATGCCTGAAACAGGGCCGGGCGTTCCGCTGAGGCTGCTGCCGGGGACGACAACGGACGGTTGTACGCCCTTGCTTCCTCAATGGAGTATCTATGGAGGGTAGCCATTTTTTCCATAAAGGGGAGTAGATCCGAGCCCTTTGGGCTATTCAGTAATATGAGGCTGGTGCCGCAGTCATTGCGAACTTCTTTGTTGTGATGGTCAAAATCTCCCAAAGTGATGTCGGCACAGCGGCGTATGTCGGTAAATTTACATTGGGAGCATGATTTGCGGCTGAGTCCGTCTTTTAGATAAGCGCGGTAAAAGGGATTATCCCACGCGTTCTGTTCACTCAGAGGTTTGCCTTGTTTATCCTGGAGGGAAAAATTGTAATAGGAGTCTTTCCATGGAAATTTTTTATCTCTGAAGGAAACTTTCGCTATGTTTTCATTTTCCAAATCCTTGATATATCGTTTGAAGAAACCGGGCGAGGCAACTCCTTTGCACAGGATTTCCACCGTAAGAAAATTGGGGTCATCGGTATTTAAGAAATTGTTCAGCCCAGCAACCTGACACGGGGTGCCGGAAAACAGAATTTTTTTCCCGCTTTGTAGGAGATCTTTAATTTTACTGAAAATATTTCCTGTATCGCTCTGGACATATTTGGAGAAGCGAAGGGCGGACAATTGTTTCTGATTTTTCGCCAATTCATGGCGGACACTGAAGCTTTCATCTATTGCCGCGCCTGCCACATATCCGTTCCTGACGAAAATGTGTTCTGCCAGTATGGGGAAAATACCGCCACTGGAGCTTTTTTTCACTTGTGCAGGGTCTTTTGCCCAGCCGGCGAAGCAATAAAGGGGGGCGGCATGAAAAACGGTTCCTTTAATGGGGCAGCATGAATCGCATTCCCCGCACTGGGTGCATTGGTTATGATTGATGTAAGGAGTTGCGAATCCTTCACGATCTGGGATCATCGTAATGGCTTGTTCAGGACATATATTCATGCACGCAGAGCAGCCTGTGCAGTGGATGCTTTCAGTGTCGATCATCTCAAAGCCTTATCTCTTTTTCCGAATCCTGCGGCCATGATGTAATGGCACATGGGGAAGAAACCTGTGTGAAATGTTTCGTCATTCATCCCGAAAATAACCGTGTTTTCAAAGTATTTCGAAATCAGGCCATAGAGTCGTTGTGGTGTGTAAAGGTTGATGTGGGCCATCTGACTTTCCGGTGAAGCATATTCACTTGCAGACTCATTGGGAGTACCGATAATGCACATTCCGTTGGGGGTGAGGTTCTTGACAATAGTTTCAAGGAATTCGTCTTCCATTTTGGTTTCAAAATGTTCGATAACGTCAAGACTTACTGCCGCTCGGAAAGTTCCGAATTTTTGCCCCAGAAAGTCAGCGCATTTGAAATTGATGGGGAATCCCATCCTGTTGGCGCAATTTATGGCGTTCTGATCGCTGTCAATCCCGGTCAGAGAGTCGCAGTAGCTGGCCATGACAGCACTTCCAACCCCTTCACCGCAACCGAGTTCAAGAACATCGCACTTATCCAGCGGCAGCATCCTGCCTGCGGATTTATATCTGGCGAGCATAAAACCTACGTGCTTGGGATCATGGAAAAAGTCTGCGGAAAGGCTTGCCCCAAGTGTAATGTTTTCCCGTTTTTGATCACGTTCTTCAACGAAATTTTTTACCGAGTTCCAATTTTTGATGGAGGTGTCTTTCATCATCGTATCCTTAAAGTGGGTTGTTATTTGAGAAACCATGGGTTTCGCATGCAAAAACTGTGACATATTTGGCTTTGCGGCGGAAAGGGAAGCTGCCGGATAATGGATTCGTTTACCAGTTTATGAAATATGTCCTGAAACGAATCTTCTTGCTCCCGGACATTGTGATTGTTTACCAAGTCGTAAACTTCTTTGACCAAATCGAGTATCTCCTCAGGAGTATTGTCTAAAAACTGGACAGTGCTCTGGTTCTCCATGTCAACGCACCAGTCAAGGTCGGCTATCTTCATCTTGATGCAATCTTTAAAGGAAATCATGGCATTATTTTGTATTGATTTGAATTTTTTGAATATAAAAATTCTATTTTTATTTAGGAATGCGCCGGGGATATTGTAGATGGGGTAATTTACCATACCTATTATTTTATGGAAAAAGATGGGGAGTAGATTGACCCCGGTATCTGCGGCTATGCAGAAAAGGCTTTTGGCGCTCAAATAGACATCCATGAATTCGCTGCGGTGGTATGAAGCGTAATCAACTATCCGTGTACCGGAGGTGGAGAGTTTTTTTTCTACCACGGCTCCCATGCGTATGCTAGTGATCCCTTTGGCAGCCAGCCATTTCATGGAGGGAATGTAAGTGTCGATATCCATATCTCTATAGTCATGATATGAATAATGTTTGTTGAGCAGATGTTTCAGATATGCCGAGTCCCGGCCCCAGAAGCAGACAAAGGGTTTGTGTGGATCAACGCCCATCCGCTGCATTTCTGCTTGTGCGTGTTTTTCTTCTTCTTCTGTAAATTTAAAGTCCCAAGGGAAATGCATATACCTTGCTTTGGTCTGTTGCATGTATTCTATACCATCTTCACCTTGATTGTTTTCGGATATATCTAATGTAAATTTATGTAGGCCCTTGTATTGGAGGGCTGTTTTGTATGCATCCTTAGTCCAGAAGCTGAATTGTACGTATGTTCTCCACCAGTCAAGAATATAGCTGTTGGCCACGGAATCTTGGGCCACTCCGAAAATAAGAGTGTTCGCAAGTTTTCCTTCTTCATTGATTTTAGCTACATACTCGGCAATATTGCCGACCTGATGCCCTATCCTGTCCGTTCTGGTCTTAACAAGTATGACATCAAGTATTTCGTACAACGATTCGGCAATGCAGAAAAAATTCAGTATGAGTTTTGTGTAATCTTCAGTCGTGAATTGTATTTTACGGCAGAATTCTAACAAATCTGCTTTGGCAACATTGCATACATAATCCCTACTGAGTGTTAAGTTGCGGTTACATGCGGGGCATTGTGTTTCCCAGGCGACCGCTCCTTTGTATTTTCCGTTGAGGATCTTGAATAGGGAGAGAGGGGAAGTGACTGCCGGGCGTAAGGAGGTTTCGAAAAAATGGTCACATTCCGAGCACCTGAACCTGAAAACGGGAAGACCCTTTACGGCCTTGTCAATAATCAGTCTGAGAGGTTGAGCGTGCATTGGGTTTATTGACATAAAAATTGTTTCCTTTATTTGCCTGGATTACTTGGGAGTGAAAACGCCGATAATGGTGTCACAGAGTTTTTGTTTTGCCAATGTCTCTGCATATGTCTTGGAAAGGGGAGGGGTATCAAGAAAAGACCAGTGGTTTTGTCCGCCTTTATCGCCTTTTGCCAGCCAGAATAAATGGTTTGCAAGCGGGTACCTTTGGAATTGAATCATTTTCAGAGTTCTGTATCCGGCTTTTTCGGCAAGTTTTTTCAGCGTGCTTTCATTGAACATATATAAGTGGCAGCTCCAATATGTGAATTTGGAGAATGCTTCGTTTTCATAAAGGGATAGAAGAGCATCATCTGCGCTAGGTACTTCAATTACCAAAGTTTTGGGGCTTCTCTCTGATTTAAAAAAATATTGATGAAGTTTTTCAAGTTCCCGGAAGGGATCAGGCATGTGTTCTAGAACGTGGAAAAGGGTGATTACATCAAATTTATTTGATGATGGAAGGGAAGACAGTTCGGGAAAAACATTAAGGCGTTTTTTTTCGCAACGTTTGAGCATGGCGTTTTCCGGTTCTATGCCGGTAATGCTTTTTGCAGTGTCTTGAGCCCGTAATATAAAATCACCTTGACCACATCCGATATCGAGAACTCTTTGATTATGGATCAGTTTCTTCCACTGAGCAAAGCGGCGTTCCGTGTCTTTGGAACTTTGTTGATCGGCCTGTTTCGCGGTTCCCGGTTGGTTTTCATGCATCTGTCCGTTTTTATAAAACGCTTTATGGATATGCGAAAACGAGGACAGTTGAACCAGCCCGCACTCAGTACATTCAAGAGGTAGCAGATTTTGGTCATCCCGTGCATGTCCGGGGCGAACTATATATTTCTGTCCTTGGCATAAATGGCACTGGAATACTAATTGTTCATGTGTTTTTTGCATATTGAAAGGATTATTAAGGGAGAACATCTATCCTGTCTAGTTGTGCGCAATCATTTCCGGTGTGGTGGGGGGCGCAGATTGATTGAGAGTCTCCAGTTTTTGGAGAAATACTGGGAAGCCTTTCTCGTAGTGGCAACTGTGTTGGTTATGCTTGCACAGAATCATTCTTCTCTTACTCTACTTTCGGAGTTGTAGATCATGCAGCAACTCCCCTTGATCTTTGACATTGGTCCTTGTTTAAGCCGTAAATATAGAATGCTTGTTTGAGGACTTCAGTCATCATGACTTGGCATAACTGCTCTGCAACCTGTTTGTTTTCCAGCAGATTTGCCGCAGTCAGAGTCAATGTCCGTTGAGGAGACGTTACGTTGCATTCGGGTCCTTCCTTTTTTATCGTACTGCTGCATGGTAATAACAGAATACCAAGGAAGAGAGGACCCTTCAACAAAATATTTATTTTATTTCAATGTGTTGACTGTTGCTTAGGCTGTAAAAGTTTCTCCGAAAGTCGAGTCTAATTATTTGAATACGAAAGGGCTCCACAAAGTAATCCTAAGTGAGCAAGAAAGGATTCATAAAATATATTGTTATATTAACTTCTATAGCAGTGAACGCTTTCAAAAAAGAGTCGCCCAGCTTTCACCGATGAAACTCTGGGAAAAACTGGCCGCTTAAATCTTCTTAATGGGGTCCTATAAAACTGTCTACCTGACGGGGAGACCCCATTGGGAGTCTTCTTTTTGGTTCTGATGCTTAGGAACAATAGAATATTAAGGATGAAAGAATCCTTTGCTTGGATATCCATTTTACTTTTTCTTGTGTTAAATCCTAAAAAGACATCTTCTTTGGGAAATATTGACGCAGTAGGACGTTTGTATTTACATTCTGAGCTCTTTGCATTGGGGCTGAGGGGCGCAAAAAATCTTTTGTTTGCAATTTAACTTGCAATTCCTCATATCCAAAACAATTTTTCCGCGATCAAATTTAAATGAGCTTACGGATTTTAAAGATACATCCTTAAAAAGAGTAATAAACATTTCATTAATCATTGATCTAACTATAAATCGTTTTGAAATAAACTTCCTTACTGTGAGGAAATGTTTGTTTTCATATAGTGAGAAGTTTAACTCTACCAATTTGAGTAGCTCTGAAGTGTAAAGTGCTATAGCTCACAGGAACTGTCCCTCCGTTGTTGGGGGGGCTTGGTCGCAAAACAAAAAGTTTACTGTGGGCTTAATTTTTTCAAATACACTCCCACCTGGTCAGGTGGGAGTGTTAAACTTTACATTACAATCAACATTAAAAGAAGTCCTTCACGACTTCTACAACCCGCTGAGCATCTTCTTCAATCATGTGCGGTCCTATGGGCAGGGAAAGCACTTCACTGTGGATTGCTTCACTGATGGGCAGAGAAAGACCGGCCATCTCCTTGTACGCACCCTGTTTGTGAGGGGGGATAGGATAATGGATGGACGCTTCGATTTTGTTGTCAGCAAGATGTTTGATCAGCCCGTCGCGGTCCTTGCAGCGCACAACGAAAAGGTGCCAGACAGACTGCACGTCTTCGGAAATAGCCGGAAGCACCAGCGGTGTGTCCTTGAGTCCTTCAAGGTAGATCCCGGCAACGGTCTTGCGGGTCCAGTTCCAGATATCCAGCTTGTCCAGCTTCACGCGCAGGAAAGCGGCCTGCATTTCATCAAGCCTGCTGTTGAATCCTTTGCAATCGTGGACATATTTTTCAGTTGAACCGTAGTTGGCGAGTTTGCGCACCCGTTCGGCTATCTTGTCGTCCATGGTGGTCACCGCGCCGCCGTCACCGAATGCTCCGAGATTTTTGCCGGGGTAGAAGCTGAAGGCCGCAGCGTGACCGAGTGTGCCGGACATGCCCCCTTTGTAAACCGCGCCGTGAGCCTGAGCCGCGTCAGTGACTACGAACAGGGAATTCTTTTCAGCAAATGCCATGATCGGGTCCATGTCTGCGGGCTGACCGTAGAGGTGAACCGGAATAATGGCCTTGGTGGCCGGGGTCAGTGCTGCTTCCAGTTTTGCCGGGTCCATGTTGTAGGTGGCTTCTACTGGCTCCACCGGGACGATGTTCGCTCCGGTGCGGGTTACCGCCAGCCAAGTGGCGATAAAGGTGTTGGAAGGCACCAGTACATCATCACCGGGGCCGACTTCGGCAGCACGCAGGACCAGCTCAATGGCTTCCAGTCCGTTGCCGCAGCCGATGCAATGTTTTGCTCCGGTGTAGAGTCCGAATTCGTGTTCAAAGGCCTTTACTTCATCGCCGAGTATGAACCAGCCCGATTCGAGAACCCGTTTAGCTGCTGCGTCCATTTTGGGGGCCAGTGCCTGGTAAGTCCAGCCGACATCGAGGAATTTAATCTGTTTCATTTTCTTTCACCGCCTTCATGAAATCATCATAGCTGTAGTAATAATCGCTCGGATCGTAATATTCCGAGGCCAGCACCAGACATACGGAACCGGAGGAGAAGTTTTCAAGTTCACGCCAGGTCATGGTCGGGATGTATAGTCCGTAATAAGACCTGTTCAGGGAGAACTTGGTCTTGGTTTTTCCGTCATCCAGAACCACGTCAAAACTACCGGAAGCAGCAATGATATACTGCCTGAGATGCTTGTGGGCGTGTCCTCCACGGGTTTCACCGCCGGGAACGTCATATAGATAGTACACCCTTTTGATATCAAAAGGAATATGGCGACTGTTTTCTATAAAAGTAAGGTTGCCCCTGTTGTCCAGAATTTTGGGCAGCTCAATAATTTGCGGTACGTCTTCTTTGATCATTTTCTGTCCTTCATTTCCAGTTCAACCAGCCGGATATATTTCTGAAATGTATAGAAAAAGCCGTGCACTGCGACTATGAATCCGGCCCGTCCGTCAAGGAACCCTGCCTTGAGTATATACTGTTTGAAAAATTTGCCAAATCCGTGGCCCAGCGCTGAGCCGAGCGAACTCCGTTTGCCGCGCGAATAAAGGTCTTCGGCAGCATCCTGAGTGTAGATGTTGATTTTATCCAGATGCTGGGAAAAGTTTTCGTAGGGGTAATGGATGATGTCCCCTGAAATTTCTCCGGCCTTGTTTTTGGGGCGCAGTTCTTCGTGGGGCCTGATACCGCCGATGGTGATCCTGTCCCGTTTGTAGATGCGAAAAAGTTTGTCCGGGTACCACCCGCTGTGCATAATGAAACGGTCCAGATACCATGAACGGCGCGGGCAATAGTAGCCGTCAACATCATCCGGGCCTTGTAGCTTAGCGGCGATGGATTCGCGCAGTTCCAGAGAGATTATTTCATCCTGATCAATGGTCACCACCCATGGGGTCGTGATTTGAGTCAGGGCGAATTTGTGCTGTTCAATGGCCCCGTTCCAATTGTTGTGGACGATGCGGGCATTGTATTTGCGTGCGATTTCAAGGGTCGCGTCCGTGGACCCGGAATCGATGAGCAGTATCTCGTCGCAGAAAGAGAGGCTTTGCAGACACTCATCGAGTAGCCTTGCTCCATTATATGTGAGTACCAGTCCGGTGATTTGGTTCATTTGCGCCTTTTATTTTCAGAGAATAAAAAAATGCATCAGGTCAACCTACGGATTGTAGGCAGGCCCACGGCGCGAGTCAAGATTTGATGCGCTTAACTTTAAGTCATTTTTGGTTCGATTGCATGGGCAATCTGAAAGGCACGGTTGGCCTTAACCCGTCCGGGAGACCCGAGATATTTGAGTACGCCGCCCACCTCGCATTCAAGCATATCTTCCTCATCAGTATCCAGCAACAGGAGATCGCCTTCTTCAAGGTTAAGCAACTGACGGCCGGTAATTTTGGTTTTGCCGAGGCGAACCAGCAAATCAATGGGGGTTTCCAGTAATCTTTCTTTAAAACGGCTGACCCAGACGTGGTCGATTTCCAGACGTTCGGACTGGAAGGAAGCGTGCAGCTTGGAACGAATGGGTTCCAGCGTGGAGTAGGGCAGACAGACGATGAGTGAACCGATGGCGTTTTCCAGTTCAACTTCAAAGGTGATGACCACAACAACGTCCGAAGGCGGTACGATTGCCGCGAACTGCGGGTTAACCTCGGAACGGACCAGCTCGAGGTGAACTTCGTGTACCGGACGCCACGAGTCTTCAAGGTTTGAGAGGGCGATTTTTACTACTCGGTCTACAATGGCCTGTTCAATAGGTGTGAAGTCACGGCCTTCGACTTTGGGCTGGGAGCCTGAGCCGCCGAAAAAGCTTTCCACCAGTGCGAAAACCAGTCGGGAGTCTACAACGAGGATGGCATTACCGCGCAAGGGGTCCATTTTAAAGATGGAAAGTGATGTCGGAACAGGCAGGGAACGCATAAAGTCCCCGAACTTGGACATATCGATGGAAATGGGGTTGATGTCCACCCTTTTGCGCATGGTGTTGGCAAGGTTGTTGGTAGCCAGACGCGCGAAACGGTCATTGACGATTTCAAGAACGGGCATACGACCGCGGATAATGCGGTCCTGGTTGGCAAGGTCAAAGGAAACAACACCGGAATCATCATCCGGTATGTCCTGCTCCGCTTCAACCTCTCCGCCGGAAAGGCCTCTTAATAGAGCATCAACCTCATCCTGTTGCAGAATTTTACTCATGCTTTAAAACCCGTGTCAGTTATCGTTGGTACATCAATGTCTAAACAATTAGCCATTTTTGCCCGCAAAGTAAACGCGCAAGCCGATATGTATTGTATGTATCGTCCTAAAAAATAAAAATCTTTAGCTAAACTTTAATATGCCACGGTTCGAAGCGTACCCCGAGCAGGTTGTTTTCCGGGTAGCGCAGTTGCAGGTAGCCGTGCTCGCGCAGCTTTACACAAGTTTCTGTTTCGGCAAAACGGGCACTGAAATTAGCGGCTCCAAGTCCTTTTTCCCCCACATCGAAATCACCCACCCCGTGATAGGAATAGCCCGGAGGAGCCAGAGAGCGCGAAGCAAGGGAAAGGTTTCCACCATTAGATTCGGCCTTGGCAAGGAAAAGGATGAATTGTTTAACCACGCCGCGTACCCCGGAGGTCAGGTAAACCTTGCGACCCAGCTCTTTGCGGATTTTAAGATATTTTTTGTGCGGTTCTCCCCGGTAGAGAAAATTTCCGGTGCGCGGAATTTTAATCAGTTCTTTGCGGGAGATGGCTGCGGTTAGTTTGTCTACTGGTTTGTCGCCGAAAAAACCGTAATCATGGGCATCAAAATGAAAGGTCTTGTCCAGAAATGCAAGTTCCTGCTTGGTAAACCTGCCGATTGAAGAGTAGTTGCGCGCAAATTTCAGGGCATCATCAAAGCTGAGTACACAAAAATTGCCGAACCCCACAGTGCGTTGAACCCGGCGTAATCTTCTCAGGGATGATTTAAGCAGGGTGAGTTCCTTTTTGTTCAGAATCAGGTCACCGGGTTGCGGCTTATCGAAATTAGCCATGCGGTGCAGGTAATCCTTAAGATCCTTCTCTTTTGCTGCCCGGGCAATTTCCTGCGCCCCGGCATAGCTGGAGAATCCGCACAGCCAAGCGGAGGCGGATAAGGAGCATATGGATTTCAGGAATGTTCTTCTGTTCATAAAGATGCGTCTGCCCGGATCAGGTTTAGTACAGCAGGTTCATCTATTTCTATAAAACAGAAATCGAGTTGTGAAAAGGTTTAGGTCAATGTCACTATATGGGAATATTGCTATTTACTTTGAATTATGCCACATCCCGCAATGTGAAGGAATAACAATAATAAACAGGGAGCAAGTTATGAATAGGTTAAAACGTTAACGGTGGGTCTCGGTTTGTGTAGCTGTATTTTTTGGCAGTGCAGGTCGGGACGGAACCAACAGGAGAGGGATTGTGTCCATTAGTGCCAAAAACAAGATTGTTTTCAGTGTTTTTGCGTTTTTTACAGTGGTCGTTATTGTGATGACCGGAATTTCCTACCAGAGCTTTAGTTTGTCATCTCACAAAGCTGAACTTGATGAGCTGGATACCGTCTCCCGGGCAGTAGGCAAGGCTGTAGGGGAAAAGACCGATATTTATTTCAATGCTCTTGAGCTGGCTGCACGGATGTTCAACGGCGTGCCGAACTTATCCGGCGATGAGCTACTAACTTACCGAATCAATCTTTCCAAACAGCTAAAAGAGCAGACCAGAGCCGGCGAGGCTTATTTTTGTTTTTCTGATGGCAGTACATATACTGCCGGTCGAGAAGGGATAATCCCCAATTTTAAAGTCAAAGCAAAGCAACGTGAGTGGTACAAACGGTTATTCGGTGGGGAAAAAAGGATAATTACCACTCCTTATACTTCTTCCATCGGTGCAATTGTTATGGCTGCCGGTGTTCCCATTATGAAAGACGGGAGGATGCAAGCAACTTTGTGCATCAACCTCGGACTGACTGATATTACCGAATTTGCTAACAGCGTACTGGATCACAAAAATATATTTCTGACTCGTGCTGACGGCTACATTATGGCCAACCGGGATAAAGAGCTTATCGGTAAAAGTCTTTGGGAAAGCATACCTGAACTTGAAAAGTATCGCGACCAGACTTCAAACGGTAGGGTTAAGTTTTCTCTTGACGGCAAATCTTACGAAGGAAGTCTCTATATTATTGAAGGGTTGAACTGGAAAGTCTGGACCTATGAAGAACTGGACGTAATTAATCAGGATTCCACTGCCAACCTGCAACAGAATGCTATTGTTGCTGTTCTTGCTCTCATTCTGGCTGCTTTGATGCTTAATTTTCTTGCTTCTTCACTAATCTTCAAGCCGCTCGGCAAGGGTGTTGAGTTTGCGGCAGCCGTGGCAGGCGGTGATCTGGATAAGACCCTTGATGTTCAACAGAATGATGAGGTGGGGGTATTGGCCGAAGCCCTGCGGACCATGGTCGGCAAGCTTAAGGACATGATTCGTGATACTGAAGAGAAAAGTGCACTTGCCGAGCAGGAAGCAGAGCGAGCGCGCAAGGCTATGGCGGAAGCTGAAGAAGCGCGTGAACAGGCTGACCGGGCTACGAGGGAAGGAATTCTTCAGGCTGCATCCCAGATTGAAGGTGTGGTGGATCGTATTGCCTCCGGCACTGAAGAACTTGCAGCACAGGCTGATGAGATTAATAACTCTACAGAGGTCCAGCGGGAGCGTATGACCGAGACCGCAACCAGTATGGAGCAGATGAACGCGTCTGTTTTAGAAGTGGCCCGTAATTCCGGTGATGCCGCCTCCAATGCCATGAGTACGCAAGAAGCTGCGGACAAGGGAACTAATCTGGTCAATAAGGTTATTGAGTCGGTCAGTAATGTTCAGCAGCAGACTCAGGCCATGAAAGCCGACCTCACTTCTTTGGGAGAACAGGCGGACAGCATCGGCGCGATTATGGATGTGATTAATGATATTGCCGACCAGACCAATCTGCTGGCTTTGAACGCTGCTATTGAGGCGGCCCGTGCGGGTGAGGCCGGACGCGGATTTGCCGTTGTTGCCGATGAGGTCCGAAAGTTGGCGGAAAAAACAATCGGGGCAACTCAGCAGGTTGGGGAAAGTATTTCTTCCATTCAGGCAGCTGCCCGCAAGAATATTAAATCCATGGATCATGCGGCCGGGTCAGTTGATGAGACTACTGAATTGGCTGCAAATTCCGGTGAAGTTCTGGAAAATATCTTGAACTATGCCCAGGAGAATGCTGAGCAGGTTCAGTCTATTGCAACTGCGGCAGAAGAGCAGTCTGCAGCATCTGAAGAGATTAATCAGGCTGTGGAGGAGGTTTCCAGAATATCTGCCGAAACCTCAGAGAGTATGGCCCAGTCCGCCATTGCCATTGAAGAATTGGCGGAAATGACCAGCGAATTAAGTAAGATTGTGGATCAGTTGAAGCAGTCTTAATCTGAACAACTGCTGAAAAATAAAGCGCGGTAAGCCTGTTGACTTACCGCGCTTTTCTAACAATGGAAATGTGCTTTGAAAAACTCTATTTACCGCGCTTGGTCCAGAGTTTCATTTCCTTCATTTTTTTACGGCGTTCGCGCTGCAAAGATTTGCAGACCAGCGGGGTCTTTTTCTTGAGGCCGTATTTTTCGCGGTATTCATCAGGGGTCAGACCGTGGGAAGCAAGGTGCTTCTTGGTGATGATCTTAAAGGATTTACCACATTCACAGCAGACAATGGATTTTTCCTTAATGGATTTTTTTGGCTCACATGCGGGAGCTTCTTCCTGCGCGGGGAGGGAGTTTTCGGCAATAGCCTGAATTCCGGCAGAGAGTTTGCGGACCATGGAAGTCATCTCTTCTTCACTCATGGTTCTTACGCTTGCTTGTGCTTTGACAATTTCCAAAGCTTCTTTCAGATAATCTTCCACTTGGAATCTCCTTTCAGGATTATTTTTTCACTAACTTGGCGTTGGAAGCATTATGGATAAAGTACTTTGTAGTAGCTGTCAAATACATTAGATAGAATTTTACAGAGATTTTAATTGATTTATAAAAGATGCATGAGTGCAAGTAATGTTTTTCAGTCCAATTTATTGTTTTACAGTCAAAAAGTATGTTTAAAACAGATAAATTTCGAAAAAAGAAAAAAATACCGAATGTTATTTTTCAAAACATAGTTTAGCTAAGAGTGTTTCAAGAAATGCGTATGGATGAGCATAGGTGCTCACCCGCAAGGTTGAGAGTTGAATTTGCAGTAATTGTGCTGCGGGTGTACCCCGGACGAAGATTAACTAATGTTAAGCCCTGTCGGGCTGTATTAACCTGTTTCCGGCTTTGCCCGCCGGGGGACGATTGTTGTTTTGAATAAATTTCTGCGCGCAGCATTTTGTTTTTTCATTTTACCATTGCTTTGCTCCGGGTGTCTCTGGGGGACGGCCGCTGTGGTCGGTGTGGCTGTGTTGGGAGCTAACGTCAATGAATTTCAGGAATCACAAAAGCCGCGCAATGCCACCCAAGCTCTTGATGAGCATCTTGAACAAAAGCGTAAAGAAGACGAAGCAATTTCCCGCAGCAGTGAATTTCCGCCGGACCCGATAGATTCGGAAGAGATCATAGAGTTCTATTCGAACCCGGTTATGGAGAAGTGAGGGGCTTGATCGCGGATATTTTTCAAATTTTATAATCCACTCGCAATGATTTGACTTGCCTTAATCTTTTTCCAAAGTGTATCTTGCTCCTACTCGTCTATCTTAATTAAAACGAAATTAAAGGGGGCAGCATGTCCGGCCAGACAGCGAAAAATACCGTACTTGTGGTTGAAAACAGCAACACTCAGGCAAGAATAATTACCGAGCATATAGAATCCATTACACCTTTTGATACCATGGTGGTCAACTCCATGGATGAGCTTGAAAGCAAGCTTGAGAATGATGGCGATGATGTTTTTATCGCAGTTCTGAACCTGAACATCAAAGGTGCCCCGGACGGGGAAGCTGTGGATTACGTCCTTTCCCGGAAGATTCCCTGTATCGTTCTCACCTCCACTTTTGATGAAGAAATCCGCAACCGTTTTATCGAGAAAAGCGTGCTGGACTATTTCAATAAATCCAGGCGTGAAGACCTTGAGGAAATGGTTGACCTGATCCATCGCATACATTCCAATCATGAAATCAAAGTGGTTGTAGCCGAGGACAACTCCACGGCCCGTAAAATTATGCAAATGTTGCTGGAGCGGCTTAACTTTACCGTTTTGGCCGGGAATGATGGTGCAGAAGCTCTCGAGCTGATCAAGGCCAACCCGGATGTGAAGCTGCTGCTTACCGACTATGAAATGCCTAATCTGGACGGTTTTGAGTTGGTCAGCGAGGTGCGTAAAACCCATAGCCGCGATCAGTTGGCAATACTTGGTGTTTCGGCCCATGATTCCGGAGCTATCACCGCTAAATTCCTTAAGCGCGGGGCCAATGATTTTCTTAAAAAACCTTTTGAGGTGGAAGAATTTTCATGGCGGGTTACCAATAATCTTAACGAGCTTGAGCGTATCCGTTCCATCAAGGACGCATACAGCCGTGACCCCCTGACCGGTTTTTCCAATCTCAATTTTTTCCTTGATAAGGGCCGTGACCTTTTTGAAGAATCCACTAAAAAAGGCAATACACCTGTTGTTGCAGCCTTTAGCGTGGACAATATGCTTGAAATCAACAGCCAATACGGCTGGGACGGCGGTTTTGCGGCCATGAAAAAGGCTTCTTCCCTGTTGGACCAACATTCTCTCGGCTGGATGCTGACCGCACGCAGTGATTGCGGTTTCTATATCCTTGCCGACGACCTTGAAGTATTGAAGCGTGATCTTGGTGCGGTTAAAGCGGCTCTTGCCAGCTCGCAGATTGTGTCCGGTCAGGACAGGTTTATGGTCAGCGCGTCTTTTACCATCAGCAAAGAGTCCGGTGCAAATCTTGATGCGAGCCTGACCAAGGCCGCACTGGTTTTGAAGAATATTCAAGGTAAGGGTGTGAATGCATTTAGTTTTGCTTAAAGTTGATTTGTAAAAAAGGCCCGTAATCTTTTTTATATGATTACGGGCCCTTTCTATTGTTAGGCTGATTGTGGTTATTTATTGGTCTTTGTTCCCGAATAAGTGAACGCCTTTTTGTCCATGGTCCAGTAAGTTCCCCTGTCTATGCCGAATGCTTTACCACAGGGGCAGTATACTTTGCCGTCACGTTCATCGGCGTTCCATATCTTCTTGATCCGGTCTTTATGGCAGCGATGAACCTCTCCCTGACCTATTTTGTAATATTTCCACAGTTTGCGTCTGCAAGCAGAGCATTTTAAAATTAACATGGTTCAATTCTATTTTGATTAATTTCGCAGAGTCGTAAGCAGACGCACGGGATGGGTAAATAGGCCTAGCGCACTGGAGATATCTGTTGCCACCAGATCAGCGGAACGTGCGGCTTTCATGGACATGCATTCGGCCCCGGAGATGATGATGCCGAGCGCGGCCTGTCTGAGCATGAGCATGTCGTTGCGGCCATTGCCGATGCAGGCGCATTTATCAGGACCAAGGACGTTCAAGTACTCAAGCTTGGATTGATCTTCGGGACTGCCGCCGATGATATGGATTTTGACGGGCAGGCCGGAAAGTTCCTCTTCACATTGGCCCAGCGTATCGGCAGTGAGTACGTGAATCTGCACGTCTTCAGCAAGCTCCAGAAGCAGCTTGCCCACGCCGGGCAGCAGGTTGCCGTCAAGGGCGAGGGTTCCGTTGTAATCCAGAACAATGTGCTCGATTTCAAGCTTGGCGAATCCGGGAATGTCGAGGCTGATCATAATTTTTCCTGCAAACTAAGAGCGAAGCTTAATAAAAGTTTTTGGGATTCTTAAACCCTTTTTACAAAAAGGGTTTAAGGCCCCCGGCAGGGTCGCCGAAGGCATCTTTATAGACTGGCGTACCTTTCAATCTGCTTCTTGTATTCCAATACACCTTTTACGATGCCGTCGGCAATATAAGAAAGATAGCGGTCGGTCTTAAGTCGTTTGGCTTCAGTGCGGTTGGTCAGATAACCCAGCTCGATAAGCACGGAAGGCATCTTCGCACCCATAAGCACGTAGAAAGGAGCTTCGCGTACACCCTGATCTTTTACCGACCATTTTCTGCGGATATTCTTCAGTGATCCTGTATGGATATTTTTAGCCAGATCCTTGCTTTCCTTCATCTTGGAATTGAGCATCAGATCGGTAAGAATGACCTGCAAATCACTGATTCGCTTGGCTGAGACCGCGTTTTCACGGGCAGCTACACGGACCGCGTTACGGTTGCGGGCAAGGTTCAAGGTATAGGTTTCAATGCCGTTGATCCTTGAACTGCGGTGCGCGTTGCAGTGGATGGAAATAAACATGTCAGCCTTCTTGATGTTGGCCATGGCGGTCCGTTCTTCAAGAGGGATGAACTTATCCTTGGTCCGGGTGTACATGACTGTGAACCCGGCTTTCTTGAGTTTTGCGGCAAGTATTTTGGCAAAACGCAGGTTGATGTTCTTTTCTTTCAGTCCGTTGGCAGATGCTCCGGGGTCTTTTCCGCCGTGACCGGGATCAAGCATGATGGTTTTGAAAGTCAGGCCCAGCTGTTCCAGCAGTTCTCCGGCCATTTTTTTGCTGTTTGCCGGGGGGGTGTATTTTTGAGGTTTGGATTTCCTGGGTGTGGAATGGCGGACCGGACTTTTGTTTTCCACCACTTTTCCTTCTTCGGGTGCCTGAACGTCAACAACCAGCCTGAAGGGATTTTCCAGTGGGAAAATTTTGTAATCCTGCATGGCATTGAAATCGAGCACCACGCGGGTGGTCCGGGGGTCACGCTGGGCGGATCGAATATCTTTGAGAATGCCGTCCGCAACATGGGTTGCCTTGTGTACTCCGTTGCCCAGAACAGTGTTCTCAAGGTCGATATAAAGCCTGTGCGGGCGGTTTACACTCTGGTTCGGATTCAGAATCTGATAGCGGTAACGCACCTCTTCGTCGAGGTCGAGAACCACACGGGTGTAGCTGTCACTGCTGGTATAGCGCACTGAAAGAAGCTTGGCCTTACTTGACGATTTTCTACTGCTTTTTGTAGATGCCTTTTTAGCCGGGATAATGGTTCCGGAAGGCTTTTTATGTTTTGTCTTTTTCCCTGAAATACCTTTCCGGTCCATGGAGTCCAGTCGTTTGCGGGCCTTGGAATACATATCCGACTTGGCATAGCGGTGTACGATGGTCAGGTAGTCAGAATAGGCAAGGTCTTTTTCGTGCAGTTTACGTAATCTGATCTCTGCACGGCGGTAGATGCTGTCGTCCGTCCACTGGTGGGAGGGAAAGTTGGATATCATGCGCCCGTAGTAATCAACCGAAGTGCGGAAATCTTTTTTCATGCCGCTGCGGTTGCCCAGTTCCTCGTAGGTTCTGCCTAAATAGTAAAGGGATTTAGGGGCGTAAGTTCCTCGAGTGGACCTTTTAAATACATTGCGGAATTTTTTACCGACTTTTTCCCATTCGGAACGGTACTGAGATTTTTTTTTGTTTTTGGAAAGAGCGTGGAATTGCTTCCATGCAATAGTGAAATCATCTTTTATACTCGCCCCGAATGCGCTGGCAGGTATGACTGAAACAAGCAGTCCTGCAAGGAAAAGGGCCATGATCAGATTTGGAATAAAAAATTTGCGCATTTTTTTAGGTCGAATATCTTTATATTAAATGTTTTTGCCCAATGAAACAGCAGTAAAAATACAGGCAATTGTTCTAAAAAAAGTTTAGATGTTTTCTTTAATAAGCTCGCACGCCCGAAAAATCAACTTCTATGTTATATGTTAGGGGCGATGGTTCGATTTTAGTACTCCGGGCCGCGAGAACAGTATATGAATGCTGGACTGACGGCCCTTTTTATGTAATTGGCATATGCATTGTTACACGGAACTTAAACAATTTACTTCACTCATTTGGAGATAGATAAATGGAAGCTCCCCAGAGAAATTTGGCTCTTGACCTTGTTAGGGTAACCGAAGCTGCGGCACTGGCTTCCGCCAGATGGCTGGGCCGGGGTGACAAAAACGCCGGTGATCAGGCTGCGGTCGATGCTATGCGTCTCAGTTTCAACAGCCTGGAAATCAGCGGTACAGTTGTTATCGGTGAAGGCGAGAAAGACCATGCTCCCATGCTTTACAACGGTGAGAAGCTGGGGCTTGGCGAAGGTCCGGGTATGGACGTTGCCGTGGACCCCGTTGAAGGCACCAACCTGCTGGCTTACGGTCGTCCCAACGCAATTTCTGTTGTCGGTGTTGCTCCCACCGGAATGATGCTTGACCCGGGTCCCAGCTACTACATGCAGAAGCTGGTTGTACCTACCGCCGCAAGGAACATGGTCGACATCAACGCTCCGGTCAAGGACAACCTCGTCAAGATTGCCAAGGCCCTGAACAAGGATGTGGACGACCTCGTTGTTTTCGTTCTGGAAAAACCGAGACACCACGGACTGATTCAGGAAATCCGCGATGCCGGGGCACGTATTCAGCTGCACACCGACGGTGATGTTGCCGGCGCACTTATGGTTGTTGACCCCCGTAGCCCGGTTGATGTTATGATCGGAACCGGCGGTACTCCCGAGGGGGTGCTTGCTGCCTGCGCTATCCGCATCATGGGTGGCGAAATGTTCGCAAAATTTGATCCTCAGTCCGAGTCTGAAAAAGGCGCTCTTGAAGAGCAGGGCTATGATCTGCGTAACATTATGACCGTAAATGATCTGGTCAAGAGTGATGATATCTTCTTTTCCGCCACCGGTATTTCCGGCGGAACCTTCCTGCGCGGAGTCCGTTACCTCGGCTACGGCGCGGAAACCACTTCTCTGGTCATGCGCGGCAAGACCGGAACCGTACGCCACATTGAAGCTGTCCACACATGGGATAAGCTCATGAAGATCAGTGCTGTTAAGTACGATTAGTACGAAGGATATTGATAAATAAAGAGGTCAGCCGGATTTCCGGCTGACCTCTTTTTGTTTTGGCGTATTTTTTTACAGAAAACGTTTGTAGGAGGTGTTCAGGGCCTTGCCCAATCGTTTGGCCATATCAATGCTTATTGTACGCACTTCTCTTTCCATATCGGAGATATGATTTTTATGGACTCCGACCTTTGCGGCAAGCTCTGCCTGAGTCAGGTCTTCGCGAAAGCGTGCGCCGCGCAGGTTTGAGGCAGGAGTCGGTTCAGGAAGAACTTCTTCCGCGCTGAAAATTTCCTCTCCTACGCCGTTGACTTCCCGAACTTCGTATTTTGCCAGTCGCAGGAAATTTTTGAGGGCTTCGCCAATGATATGGATTTCATCGGCTGGAACTTTCAGGCAGAGTTCAGCTGATTTTTCCGTAGTTGACTTTTTCGTGAGTTCCAACATAGCGAATCTCCACAACCTTGATTTTGTTATTTTCTACACACCAGACAGCCACATAGCGGGGTTTACCCTTGTTCAAATGGCAATGGTGAAATCCTTTTTTACCTTTTAGTTTGCCGTAATTAGGCCAGCTTTGTTGGGTCAGGCCGTCTGCTTCAATATCACTACGCAGGAAATTTAACGCTTCAAGTACCTTGGGTGGCAGTTTGTTAATTTGTTTTCGGGATTTGCCAGTGAATATTATTTTCCATTCCATGACTGTATGGTAACCTTTGCGAGGTTGTTAGTAAACATAAAATGATTACCTTAGAGGGCCGCAAAAAGCCGACCTGCAAGAGATCGGCTTTAGGAAGTGCTGAAAATAAATCTTGATTAAGGGCTGTAGAAAAAGCAGAATCCTCCAGCTTTTGCCCAATTGGTATCTTTAATACTCCGGTGCTTCCAGCTTTTCAGAGATGATCTTTGCGTCTTCTTCGCGGGCGGCAGCCCCAAGTTCTTTGGCTTCGCCGTGGCAGGTGATGCCTGTGGGGCGCAGCTGCACGTATCCGGCGGAGAGTACGTTGGTGTAGGGGATCTGTTCCCTGAATTCGAGGTAGCCGATGCGGTTGGGGATGAGTATGGGCAGTGGATCGCCTGAAAAATCCTCAAACATGATGTATTTCATTTTCGGTCCTTTATGATGCGGCCCGCCGGGGTTGGCAAGAGGCCGGAAGTTGTTCCAGTTCGCGAACAATGTTGCCCGCATTCTCATTACAGATTATAGGCATATATATTCAAGATCAAGAAGTGTAGACCAGAAAATCCGGAGTTGGCAAATGGCTGGACATGACAAAGACCCGCTGGACAATAACGAACTTGCCAGAATGCGTACGCTATTGGCTAATGAGCGGACGTTTCTGGCCTGGTGCCGGACTGCGCTGGGGTTGTTCGGTTTCGGTTTCGTTATTGAGAAGGCCAGATTATATATGGAAAAAATGTTGCCCGGAACCCCGGCGAGAATGCTGAGTGAGATGAATTTTCTGGGTATTTTCATTATTATTTCGGGGATGGTTATCCTGACCAGCGCGGCTTTCCGTTTTTATCGTTTTGAGAAGAGTGTCGGTTCAAGGGTCCGCTGGACTACCCCGTATCCTGAAATGCTGGTTACCGTGGCTGTGGGCGTAATTTTGATCGTAAGTTCTATAGCCGGAAAGATGTTTTTTTAATCCTGCACAACTTTTTGCTCCAAGCGGCGAAGCCATAATAAAAGTTTTTGAAGAGTCCAGAGAAACTTTTTTCAAAAAGTTTCTCTGGTCCCGCTGAAAGTGCCGCCGGAGGCAAAATCAAATAATGAAAAAAAATTACAAAAAAATAGCCCTTTGGCAGACCGCCTTTCTTGGCGATGCAGTGCTGACCTTGCCCCTGATCAAAGCCCTTTCTTTGCGCTTTCCTGATGCGGAGATTCATCTTTTTGTGCGCAAGGGCGTGGAGCCTTTATTCGAAGGTCAGCCGGAACTTGCCGGGGTGCACGGTTTTGCCAAACGCGGCGCGCAAAAAGGCATGGGCGCCGCCCGCTCCTACGGCGCAAAGCTGGGCAGGCAGGGCTTCGATCTTTGGATCTCTGCACATACCAGCATGCGTTCGGCTGTGGTTTCAGTGTCCACCGGAATTAAAGACCGCATCGGCTACGATGCCCCGTGGTATAATAGTTTTGTGTATTCCGAGACAGTGAAACGGCGTTTTGAGGAGCAGGAAGAAGTGGAAAGATTGCTCGCTCTCGGTGAACCTCTGGGGATTTCCGGCAAGGCACCGGAGGTCAAGCTTGAGCTTCCCGCAGCTAGGATCAGTGAGGCGGAAGAATTTTTCAAGGGGCTTGGTGATAGCCCGGTGATAGGCGTCCATCCCGGATCTACTTGGGAGACCAAGAAATGGCCGGAGCAGAATTTTGCACAGGTGATCGATAGGTGCGTCGGTGATGGATTCAAAGTAATTCTCTTTGGCGGCCCTGACGAAAAAGAGCTTTGTCAGTCTATCTTGGCGCAGGCTAGGCAAGCTGATGCGGTCATCAATCTGGCTGGGAAACTGGGTTTGCAACAGCTTGCGGCCCACATTCGCCAACTGGACGTTTATCTGACCAATGATTCAGGTCCCATGCATATCGCATGGATTCAAAATGTGCCTGTGCTGGCTATGTTCGGGCCCACGGTGCGCAAGTTCGGGTTTTTTCCGCGCGGCGCAAATTCCACGGTGCTGGAAAGCGGAGATGATTTAAAATGCCGGCCCTGCGGATTGCATGGTGGTAAAAGCTGCCCGGAAAAGCATCATAAATGTATGACTGATATTACGGCCCGGATGGTTTGGAATGAAATTTTGCAGAAGGTCGGAAAAGGCAGGGAGAAAGGGAATGGTTAAGCTGAAGAAAATTTTAATCCCCCTGCTGGTACTGGCCTGCATGGTTTTGCTTTCCGGATGCAAGGTCAAAGGTTTCGGCAAAACAGCTGCACCTGTTGCTGCACCTGTCCTGGCTCCGGTTAAGGTTTCTTCTGCCCCTTACACTGAGGAAAAGAAGAGTGTGATTGTCTGCACTGCGGATTTTTTGCGCGCAGCCCGTTCTTTCTCTTATTTGCACCGTGAATATGAGGGTGTGAAATCGGTCATTCTCAAGGTCCCCTCCTGCAACGGTACAGCCGAGTCTGTGGAGAAAGTGGTTTCCGGGGTGCGCGGTCAGGTGGACCGTCTTAATAAGAACGGTAAGGTCATGTCTGTGCTTATCCTCGGCAACCGGGATATTATTCCCACTGCCGGATTCAGCGTGGCAAATGGAACTGAAGTATTCCTTTCCGATTACGGCTACGGAGGTTCTGCCTCGGCCCCGGAAAATATGCTGCCCGTGGGCAGGATTCCCGCCCGCGACTGTGCCGAGGCTGAAGCTGTCGCTGCCAAGTATGAACGCTGGTATGGGGACCGGGAATTTCGTCCGGCATGGCCTGTTTCATTTATAGGAGGAGAGGGATTTTCCGCGCGGTCACTTTCTGATTCGGAACTTCTTTTTTTCAACCTGCAACAGGAAGGCATTGCCGGTCCTGAAGCTATCCGCTATCTCGGGGCTGCCGGGGGAGCGACTCCGCAGCGGTTGCAGCAGTCTCTGGCTGAAGATGATGTTTCCGTGCAATGGCTGGCCCTTGAAGCCCGTTCTGAAGGATTTAAGGCCGGGAGTGGAATCGTGTCTGTCCCGGAAATTTTGAGCCTTGAGTACAAGCCCGGTTTGCCTGTTATCCTCAACCCTTCCTGCGAAGTTGTTGCGCTTAATTCAACTATGCCTACTCCGGCTGAAGCTGTGGTGCTTTCTTCCGGCGGCGGTCTGGCAATGATGACCGGCTGCAACAGCGCTGGGAATATCCGTGCCGAGCTTGATGACGGGCGTGTTTTTCGGGTTGATTCCAGCGGTACTCCCCGCTTGCTCATGGAATTTCATAAGGCTTACTTCAGCGGCAAACACCGCATGGGCGATGCCCTGATCGAAGCACGAGCCCAATTTGCCCAGAACCTGCTTGAGGGCGAGAGCCTTGCCCCATTGTATGATCTTGTTTTTTACGGTGATCCGGTCATGTCCCTTCCTTTGCCTGTGCGCACGGAATCGCCCTCCTACAAGGGATTGAATGTAGTTACCAAGTCCAAGAAACAGCAGGGCGTAGCTGTGTTTGCAGTTAATTCCACCATTTCCTTTGCCATGGAAGAGGGTGGAGTTTATCCGGCAGTGCGTTTGCAGGTCATTGATCGCAGTAGTGGGAAGGTCGTTTCCTCCATGAAAGTGGAAGAGGATGACATTTTTAATTTCATGTCCGATGGCGAGGGGCAGTATCTTATTTATTCCCGCCCCCTCGATGGACCGTTGGCGTGGCAGTTTTTTGATGTACGTGAGAAGGGCAAGGTGGATAAAAATGAATCCGCTGTTGTTGTAAAGCGCAGCAGACCTTCCCCAAGGATCAGTGCCGGACTTAAGCCGGTAAATTATGCAGTACAGGTCAGCTCCAACCGTAAAGAGAAGTCTGCAGTCAAAGTTCGCCAGCGGCTAAGCGGTCAAGGTTATGAGGCCTATGTAGTAGAGATTCCTTCCGCCAATAACCGTAAGTGGTATTGTGTTCGTTTCGGCAGATTTGATTCATGGGCCGATGCTGTAGAAGCTTCGGCTGCCTATGAACGCAAAGAGCAGGCTGATGCGAAGATTGTTCGTTGTAATGGCGGATAGTTAGAAGTTTATAATACGTTCGTGGTTGATTGTTGGCGTTTGTTTTACTATAAGCCTGTCTTTGTAGAATGTTAAGTTGCATTAAGAAGATAGGTTTTTGGTAATGAATTCAAAGTTTAAAAAGATAGTGTTTTTATTGATCGGGCTTACGGCTTTTGCTTCATTGGGTACTTACGCCATCTATTCAATTAGAGGTGGCGGGAAGCACCGGGTGGTCCTTTCTTCCAAGTATAAATTTTCCAAGGGTATTTCGCCTGCCAAGCTTGAGCTGAGTAATGGCGAGATTATCAAGCTCAACAGGAGTTTCTGGGAGAACCGGGAGGTCCTCAAAAAAGCGGTGCTGACCGTGGCCGGGCAGGAAAGTGACCGTGGGCCTAAAGAAATGACACCCAAGGCCGGATTGAAATTTTCCCTTGAACTCAAAGGGAAAAGCGGCATGACCTATTCCCCGGAAAATATTTTTTGCCAACGCGGTAAACTTGTTGATGAAATAGCTCGTTACGTCGGGGAGGGGGCCAAGATTCTGGCCTCTTATGCGAGTGACCCGGCTCTTCAGAATCGAGAAGTTGAGATAGTTGATATGTAAAAAAAACCTCCCTCTGACATTGGTCAGAGGGAGTTTTTTTTATTTAACCAGAGTCACCAGATCATAATCAGTGACATTATCTATTTCTGCTTCAACCATCATGCCCGGCTTGAGTTCCATGCCGTCTTCGGGTGCGCTGACGTAGGTGGTGCCGTCCACTTCCGGGGCCTGAAACCAGACCCTCCCATTGAATAGTCCGGGCCATTCGTCATTTGGTTCTTCCACCAGCACTTGAATTGTTTCCCCTACTTTTTCTTCAAGGATTTCCCGGCTGATTTCAGACTGGATTCCCATGAGCTGCTCTCTGCGTTCTTCACGCAGTTCTTCGGGCAGCTGGTCCATTTCCCCCGCCGGGGTTCCGTCTTCCGGCTGGTAGGCGAATACGCCAAGATTCTGAAAGCGGGTTTCCTTTACAAAGTCAACAAGGGTGTTGAAATGCTCTTCGGTCTCGCCGGGATAGCCCACGATTATGCTGGTGCGCAGTACCGCATGGGGGATGTGTTTGCGAACCCGGTCAATGACCTTGCGCGGGTCGCGGGCAAAGGGACGGCCCATGGATGAGAGTACTTCCGGATGGGCATGCTGGATGGGTATATCGAAATATGGCAGCAGCGGTTTCCCGGCCTGAGCAAGAAAAGAAAGCATGGAATCAGTCAGCCCCGCGGGATAGAGATACATGAGTCGCAGCCATTCCATCCCTTTAAGAGGGAGCAGCTTTTCAATGAGGGAGCGCAGGTTTGTTTCCTTATCGTCAAGGTCACTGCCGTAAGCCGTGGTATCCTGTCCCACAACGACCAGTTCCGGTACGCCTTGGTCAAGGATGTAGCGGGCTTCGTCTACCAGACTATTCAGATTGCGGCTTACATGGGGGCCACGGATGGAAGGAATGGTACAGAATCTACAGGAGTGGGAACAGCCTTCACTGATTTTAAGGTAAGCGTAGGATGGGCCGGTGCTGATGGCCCGCTTATCTGAAACGGTAAATTCTTTATTAAGGGCTTTGGCGGCCAGTCCCGGCCATTGATCCAGTTCGTGGGTGGACAGCCAGAGGTCCACTTCCGGCATCTGTTCGCTCAGCTTGCCGTATCGGCTGACCAGACATCCGGCCACAGCCAGTACCGGACGGGGGTTGAGGTCCTTGATGGCTTCGGCGGCTTCAAGGATGGTATCAACTGATTCTTCCGTTGCAGGGCCGATAAAACCACAGGTGTTGATCAGTACAAGGTTTGATTCTTCCGCAGTTGATGCGGGGATCATGTTATCACCGAATGCGCCGAGCATTCTTTCGGTATCGACCCTGTTTTTGGGGCAGCCAAGGCTGATGGTATAAATTCTTGTCTTAGTGATGTTCATATTGATAATTCCGTTTGTGATATATTTTACGGATATATTTTTTATAGGTCAGGATTACTTGTGCGGCAATGGTTAACCTATTCGCCTCCAAGTGCAAAGTGCTAATTAGTGGGATTCTTCGGTGCCCATTTTTCTGAAAATAGTGTAATCTGAAAATGTTTTTAGAACCAAAGGGGCGGGACGGAGCAGAAATGCTTGAAGATTTTATTGATATAAAAAAAGATTGCATCGGGATAGTGGGGCGTTCATTCGCGCTTTCCGCACTGTCATTGATGCTGCACGAAAGCAGTCGTGATGCTGCGGGAATTGTGCTGGAGGCCGGGGTGCTCATAGATGAATCCGGTAACCCCCTTCAGGGCGGTCATGATTTTCCTCTCTACGCGGATGTGGAGTCCATGCTCTCCGCGCATCCTTCCATAGCTATGGTTTTTGAGCTTTCCGGGGAACCTGAGATGGTTGCCCAGTTGCGTTCTTCCCTGCCGCCGGAAGTTGCCCTTGTTGAACTTCCCGCTGCCCGTTTTTTTCTCAGGCTGCATGCTACTGACCGTTTATGGATTGCCTGCAAGGCCAACCTTATGCAGACGCAGGCGTTGTTTAAATCGGTAGTTGATCAATTTCCTGAAGATATACTCATTGTCGGCCCGGATGGAGTGATTCTGGACTGCAATAACCATTTGGCTGAGCGTTCCGGGCTGAGCCTTTCCGAACTGCAAGGCAGGAATCCTCTTGATTTTTACAACTCACTTACATTTCTTTGTCCTGTCAAAGACGGGTTTATAGATGTTTCGGGTATGCTCCGTCATAATGATGAGCGCATGTTTTCTGAGAGCGATGAGCAGGGTAAGATGCATTATTACCGCCTTTATGTTTATCCCATCGCTGAAGAAGGTACGGATAATGTTGTGCAGCTGGTGGTTATTTGCAGGAATATTACCGAGCGGACTCAAATTGAGCAGCGTCTGCAACAATCGGAACGTATGGCCACCGTGGGGGAACTTTCCGCTTACATTGCTCATGAAATCCGTAATCCGCTCATGGCTATGGGGGGATTTGCCAAAGCTTTGATGAAGGATGAGAGCATAGATTCTTCCGGACAGGAAAAAATCAAGATTATCCTCGAGGAAGCCCAGCGGCTGGACCGTCTGCTTAAAAGTATTCTCAGTTTTGTACGTTCAAAGGATGTTCAGAAGAACAATATCGACGTCAATCGGGTGGCAGCTGATGCCATGCAGCTTCTTTCCATGGGCTGTCAGTTGCAGGAGATCGAAGTGGATATGGATCTTGATCCCTGTCATCCGCTCGGTGTCGGCGGTACGGAGCAGATTCGCCAGTGTTTGATCAATCTGGTTAAGAATTCCATGGAAGCTATGCCGGATGGCGGCAGACTTAAAATTTCCAGTGGCATAAGTGAAGGGCATGTCTGGCTGGAAGTACGTGACAGTGGACCCGGAATTTCTGATGATCTCCGTACCCATGTTTTTGATCCTTTCTATTCCAGCAAGGTTTACGGTAATGGTCTCGGACTGCCCATGGTCAAGAAGATCATGGAAGAATTCGGCGGAGATGTGGAGCTTGCCAGCCGTCCGGGCAAAGGCACCAGCGTGGCCCTGCTGCTGCGTAAAGCTCCAGTTGCCTAAACAGCGTCTACAGCGTATTAGTTCCAAAGCATAATTTTGATGCGCTATCGCGCTTTTGATTGTCGCATTTCGCCTCCGGCGGGCAGAAGGGCTAAGCCCCTCTGCACTCCCTAGTTGTTTTTAGTCAGTTAACTCTCAAAATTATATAATATTTCTACGGGAGATTGTTTTGAAAACAGTTGTTCTTGCCACCACCAATAAGGGCAAAATTGCTGAGTTTGATGAGCTTCTTAAAGATCTGGGTCTGGAAGTGAAGGGTCTGGATCAATTCCCTGAAATCGGGGAGATTCCCGAGCCGGGTGAAACCTTCCTTGAAAATGCCATCATAAAGGCCCAAACCGTTGCCAACCTGACCGGGCTGGTGGCTGTTGCTGATGATTCAGGGCTTGAAGTTGATGCTCTCGGCGGTCGTCCCGGTGTTTATTCCGCCCGCTACAGCGGCGAAGACGCTACTCCCGAAAAGAATAATGCCAAGCTGCTTGAAGAGCTGGACGGTGTGTCCGAAGAAGAGCGCACTGCCCGCTTTGTTTGTGTCATGGTGGCGGCCACTCCCGACAATATCCGCATCCAGAGTCGTGGCGAATGGGAAGGACGCATTGCTTTTGAACTGACCGGCAAGCAGGGTTTCGGCTACGATCCTCTTTTCTTTGATCCTGAACTCGATTGCGTTGCAGCGGAAATGACCCGTGAAACCAAGAATGCCCGTTCTCACCGGGGTAAGGCTCTGCGTTCACTCATGGAACAATGGGCCGGTTTTCAAGAGAAAATCAGCAAGTAAGTTTCAGATAGTTTTAGATTGAATAACGTCTTTATAGCCAAAGGCAGCGAAGCTTATTAAAAGTTTTTGAAGAGTCCAGAGAAACTTTTTTCAAAAAGTTTCTTTGGCCCTCGGAGAGCCGCCGGAGGCAAAATGATTTCAATAAAAAGCGCGCAGCGCATCCAAATAAAATTAAATTGGAGATAAATATATGTGTGGAATCATCGGATATGCCGGACATCGTCCCGCAGTTCCTCTTATTGTTGAGGGCTTGAGACGTCTTGAATACCGCGGATATGACTCTGCGGGTGTTGCCACCATCCAGAACAAGGAAATTGAGCTGGTCCGTGCCGAAGGCAAACTTGCCGCTCTTGATGAAAAGCTGGCTAAGGTAAATGTAACCAATTCCACCTTCGGCGTAGGCCATACCCGCTGGGCCACTCACGGCGTACCAGTGGAACGCAACGCCCATCCGCATCTGGATCACGAAAAGAATATCGCTATGATCCATAACGGGATCATTGAAAATTATCAGGAAATCAAGACCGAACTTCTTGCTAAAGGCTATGAATTTCGTTCCGATACTGATTCCGAAGTGCTCTGCAACCTCATTGCCGAGGGCCGTAAGCACAACTCCACCATGCTTGAATCCATTTCATGGGCTTTGAAGCAGGTTGAAGGGGCATACGCCATCGCCGTGGTTTCCATTGACGAACCAGGCACGGTCTATGCCGCCCGAGTTGCCAGTCCCATGGTTATGGGTGTCGGTACAGGGGAAAATTTTGTTGCTTCCGATATCCCAGCATTTCTGCCTTATACTCGTGAAGTGGTTTTCATTGAGGACGGCGAACTGGTCAAGATTACTTCTTCTTCATGGGAAGTGTTCAATGCTGAGACCCTTGAGCCGGTGGAAAAGGAAGTTAAGACCATCAATTGGGATGTGCAGGCCGCGCAGAAGGGCGGGCACAAGCATTTCATGATCAAGGAAATTTTTGAACAGCCCAAGGTTATCTCTGATTGTCTTGCCGGACGTGTTGATCAGGCGAAAAATGAGATCATCCTGCCCGAAGTTGAAGGAATGGAGCCGCCGGAAAGGTTGCATATCATTGCCTGTGGAACTTCCTATCATGCCGGGTTGTGGGGTAAATACCTCATCGAGCAGTGGGCCAAGATCCCGGTGGAAGTGGAGATTGCTTCCGAGTTCCGTTACCGCGATCCCCTGCTTGCCAAGGGCGGGGTTGCTTTGGCTATCAGTCAGTCCGGTGAAACAGCCGACACCCTTGCCGGAATCAAGCTGGCTAAGGAGAAGGGGCTGTCCATTATCGGTCTGTGTAACGTGGTCGGTTCCAGCGTGGCTAGAGAATCAGATCACGTCATGTATACTCAGGCCGGACCGGAGATCAGCGTTGCCTCCACCAAGGCTATGTGCAGCCAGCTCACCGCACTCCTGCTGCTGGCCCTATACTGGGGTAAGAGAAAAGGCGTCATTGATGCGACTACCTACAGCCGCGCTGCCGCGGACATGCGTAACATACCTTCAATTCTTGAAGCGGCACTGCCCGCCATGCGCAGCCGTGCTCAGGAACTGAGCCGTGAATATTCCGAAGCGAACAGCTTTTTCTTCCTTGGTCGCGGACTCTACTTTCCGCTGGCTCTTGAAGGTGCGCTCAAGCTGAAGGAAATTTCTTACATCCATGCCGAAGGCTACGCTTCCGGTGAGATGAAGCACGGTCCTATCGCGCTCATTGATCCCAAGTTCCCCACCTTTGCCATGGCTCTTAATGATGATCTTTTCCCCAAGGTTAAATCAAACCTGGTGGAAGTTCAGGCCCGTGGCGGCGAGATTATTGCTCTGACCAATCCCGGCGTCGATCTTGACGTGGAACAACGTTGGTCCCTCCCCGAAGTATGGGGACCCCTGAACACATTTATCGCCCTCCCGGCCTTGCAGCTCTTCGCTTACGAAACTGCCGACTATCTCGGCAAGGATGTAGACCAGCCCCGTAATCTCGCAAAATCCGTGACGGTCGAATAGTTTATGTAGTTGTAATAATTGACTTTTTGTCTAACTAGTCCGTAAAAAAGCATACTGGCAAAGGCGTTAATACTGAGCCGTTCCTGATTAAATCAGGAACGGCTTTTCTTATGTCAAAAAGGTAGTAGCGGATTAACAGAGGAAAAGATCAAGAAGTGAAGCAAAGAGGGGCGTGGTTCTGGGCATAAATCCCGGCGAACACACCATCTCTTTTCCGATCTGGAGCTGGCAGTCTTTTTAATTCTCGATTGGTCTCCCAAAACAACTGAAATACGAAAGCAGTTCCCGTTGCAGCAGGAGATTACGTTTGAGTTGGCAAAGCAATTGAAATTTTATTTTCATCATTTTTCGAAAACTCCCGCCTCAACCATAATTAAAATTTCAAAGACATTGGACGTTAAATACGACTATGAAGCAGGAGGGTCGCTGGCAGAAATCAGAGGGCTTTTAGCGAGTCGATTGCTCTCTTTTGATGTGAATATTCCGTTCAGAAAGCTAACTCCTGCGGAGATTAGTTTTGTGGATGATATTTCTGTTTTGGAGGCGATTAATGTTTAGAATCAATGAAGTCCTCAAATACGAAGAGAATTTGTTCCGTGTTTTACTACTCCTTCCAGAGCAGTTGGTTTGGATTGATGTTGCTGATCCAAAAGCCTTCCCGGTAGTTATGCTTACCAGAGAATTACGTTCTGCATTAGAGGAAGGGCTGCTTATACGTGTTGAAGCTATTGTTGACGATCAAGTTGAACGTCTTTTCAGGATCGCTATTGATAAGCATCTGCTGAAAGATAAGGGTATTAGTGTCCCTTACGCGCATAGAAGATTCGCCGAGCTCTATAATAACTATTTTCCTGAAGTTCCTGAGTCTAAAATTCCTACAAAGTGGCAGATGCTCCATTTTTATAAGCGCGAATACAGTCAGGTTGAGAAATTAATAAAGCGTACAAATGCCATTGAATACACGAAAGATGTCCGACCTCTCAAAGGAACTGCTAATAGCAACGTTCTAGGCCCTGGTTCCCGTTTTGAAATTGATGCTACAATTGCAGACATCTACCTCGGTTCAGACAGTGACCGCGGCAACATTGTCGGTCGGCCGGTTATCTACATGGTCATTGATGTCTTCAGCAGGATGGTCGCCGGCTTTTATGTCGGTTTCGAATCCCCATCATACGCTGCCGCTATGCAGGGACTTGTAAGCATGTCCCAAAGATATGAAGTGTTTCAACTTAAAAACATCTCACGAAGCAGCAGCGTAATCACCGCCATGCCGAAAAGCATCCACGTCAGATCCATGCAATCTTCCTGATTGGGATCAAGGACGCAGCCGCCCCCGCCGGAACCGGAATATCCGAAAACAGTAGGATCAGCGATTGTTCCCAATGTAGGATCGGCATCATAAACATTGCCGTTATCCTCAATCACAAAGAAAACCGTATAAATCGTACCCGCCTGCAATTGCTCGCCGGAAACCTTCACAACACCGTCAGGATCAGTCAGCCAGTAGGTTCCGTGAGCGTAATCAGCCTGTACGGGAATCTCGTTGAGTCTTGTGTAATCAGTGCTTGAACTGGAAGACGAAATCAGTTTGTAGAGATGGCAGTCATTAACCCCCACAGTTACATCTGGGGTGACGTTGAATTTAAAACAATGCACTGATCCGGCCGCAAGTGTGGTCTTGGTGGTAAAATCCTCTACATTGCCCAGCGGTTCAAAACCCGGAGCAGTATTAAACTGCTGCTTCAGTTCGGATGAGCTTCTTTTAACCGGATTGTTGGAAGCAATGAGATCCGCATCCTCTCCCGTAGCCGGAAGCACTTCGGTGGAAGTCTCTTCTCCGCTATCGGTGCTGATCTTGGTACGGAACACCCGCCCGTCTTTGCCCCCGGTCATAAGGATTCCGCCTTCACCGGAACCTCCGAGACATTGGAGCGCATTTGAAGTGACTGATTCAGAGGTCCAGACTTTTGTTTTAATATTGTAATTATAAGTATATCCGTCTTTCCCGTAACCACAAATATACAAATAATCCCCGTAGCCCCACGGATCTCCCAGCGCAATTCCTGTTGGCCCAGCAGAAAGCTCTGAAAAAGCATTTCCATCATATTCTGCCAGATACCCCTTATTGGTTGCCACTTTAAGACCGCAGATATATACTTTTCCGTCCAGTATGGTCATACCCCCGGTAAACACGCCTGGCAGTTCTTTAATTACGCTGCCAGCCCATGAACCGCCCTGATCAGTGATACTGAACAGCACTGAATCGCCACCGAAATTTTTAGTACCGACAACGTAAAGTTTATCCCTGTCCTTCCCGGCAACCCAGTATGCATCGAAATTCTCCACCCCGGTTATGGTCAGCTTGTTAATATCGGGATTCCCGTCAGCATAGAGATAGACACCCTTTGTCGTGCCTATAAACAAACGCTTCCCTGCACCCGAATCAATGGCGACAGTATTAGTGGTACCTGCTGTGATGTTGTCACGTGTAGCAGCCTGAAACTCTCCTTCAAGATTGAATTTGGCTATACTGAAATCATCACCGTCAGTCCCCCAAAGGGCGTACAGAGTATCAGCGCACTTAGCCATCTGTCCGAGTTCAGCGGAACCGAGAGCCTGAAAATCGCACTTATGCCAATTGAACGAACCGTCATCTCCTTTGTCCCCGCGATAGAAGAAACCGTTAGTCCCTCCGGCAAAGACCCTTTGAGGGGAGACAAAACAAAGCTTTTTTACATACCAGCGGAATACTTCCTTCTGCTCAGAAGAGAAATGATGCCCCCGCAATTCGACACCATGCGATTTGGCATAAACCCCCATTCCATTATTCCCGCCCAAAAAAGCCCTGTAATCACTATCGGAATCCGCCACTTCCATAAAAACAAGATCATTGAAATTTTCGGTACACATTCCGGGAAACCCCTCTCTCATTTCCCGGACACCGGAGTCCTGCAACTTCGTATAAAAAATCCTGCCGCCTTCAGTGCCTGCGAAAGCTTCATGAAACCCGGCCCTGCTGCCGACGCCCACAGCAGTCACATGGTTGGGAATGTCCCCTTGGATTGTTGAAGTTGTTGTATATTCAAACGTTGGCCCACTGGAAGCAAGAGTTCCTGTTCCGTAGCCCATAATTCCGTTTTGGCCTGCCACATACCATTTCTGATCATTGAGGAAGGCCAGATCATTAATTTCTACAAACTTGCCGCCCTGTTTTATTTTATAAATTGTGCCGGAATATCCGTTTGCCACCGGATCTATGGCTGAGTCTATGTCCGTTCCCCCGAACTTAACCCTGAACATGTTGGCATCATCCGCGCCGGGGTAACCGTAGATAATAAATTCTGTATCACTCAGCCGGGAAAGACCTATTACCCCGAATTTCGCAGCCATCCCGGACAGGGGGACATCGACAACCTCGTGTATCTGCATTCCTTTGATCCTGAACAACTTGCCTTTGCCGGTAACTGCCATGAAAACATCACCGCTGACATGTACCAGTCCCACAAACTCTCCAGCTGTAGCCGCAGCCCCGAAAGTCCCCATCCTGTACCACTTAAAATCTGTCGGTGAATTCCAATTCCCCACAAACCACTGATCTGCGTTTACAGCCATAAAGCATCCGGAAGCACCGGCAACGGCCCGATAATCTTTCTGGCCGAAAACATCGGCTTTACGCCAAAACGGACTCGCCCCGTTAGCAACTGCCATTTCCAAATAATAAATCTTACCTTCATCACAGACCCCCACAATACAGTTAACATTGTCTGTTGCCAGACTGTTAAAGTTAACCTGCATTGAGGAGGGACTGTTCTCAACCCAAGATGTAGCGGGGAGAGGGCGTGCGTGCGATTGTAAAGGAAAGGTTAAACTAAAGAGCGAAAGTAAAAATGAAAGGACTTTTACTTGAACGGTAAGCAGGCGGATCATGAGCTATTCCTCATCTTAATGCGTTATTAAAAGACGCATTAATAAAAGCAATAGACATACCACAATATGCCACAAAATTTAGTACATAAAATCAAAGTCTTGCAAGGTTCAACACACACCCGGCTGTTGAAAACTCCTGAATATCAGAGATCAATCTCTTCTATTTAAGAGTTAGTTTGCTTTTCTATACAATCCTATGGCCTTGCGACCGAAAGGAATGCCCATCTTCTTGAGCCTGCTTTGCAGGGTTCGGGGATGAAGCCCCAATATCTCGGCAGCCCCGCCTTCCCCTTCGATACGTCCCTTGGAGCGATTAAGGGCGCGGACAAGTATATCAGTAACAGCAGACTCAAAATTCAGATCAGGTTCTTCTTTAAAAATTGAACACTGCCCGGGCAGATTGGACAACTCAAAACTCAACGGCAGCCCACGCTGCGTTATGACAGCCCTCTCAATAACATTCTCAAGCTCACGAACATTTCCCGGCCAGTTGTAATCGAGCAGGCTGTCCACAGCTCCGGGAGCCAGCACGGGAAGAATCTCCAGACTCATCTCCCCGGCAATTTTTTTGATAAAATGAGCCGTAAGCGGGGGAATATCACTCCTGCGCAATCTCAACGGCGGAATTGTAATAGGAAAAACATTGAGTCTGAAAAACAGATCCTGCCGGAATGCTCCCAGTTCCACCAATTCTGCTAGATTGCGGTGGGTTGCGGCAACAACCCGCACATCTGCAACTCGAGGCTTGCTCCCGCCTACGCGCTCAAAGCTGCCGTCCTGCAAAACATGCAGGAACCTTGTTTGGGCCTCAAGGGAAAGTTCGCCGATCTCATCCAGAAAAATTGTCCCGCCACGGGCACGCTCAAAATAGCCCGCAGCATCTTTAGCTGCACCGGTAAAAGCACCCTTGCGGTGTCCAAAGAGAGCACTTTCCAGCAGGGTAGCAGGAATCCCCCCGCAATTAACCTTAACAAAAGGCCCCTCGCTCTGACCGGACAGGCGGTGAATAGCACCGGCCAGAACTTCTTTACCGGTACCGGTTTCACCCAGCAGCAAAACAGGGGCCTGCGTCGGCGCAACCTGCGTGCAGGAATCGAAAGCATCCTTAAGCCCTCCGTCTGAACCGACCACCCCATGGTCAGGAGTACTGTTCAATCCCCCCTGCAAAAGGCTGGTCCGGTCGGCAAGGCTGGCCCGCAACCGGATGCATTCCCGAAAATTTAAAAACTGTGAAACAACGCAGGCTATTGTATCGTGCAATAAGGCCATTAAGGCACCGTGTTCATGGGTGTATAAGACTCCCGGCGCAGCAGTTAAAGCAACCGAACCGAGATAGACCCCGTCACGGCAGAGATCCAGAACCAGACTGGGGGAATCCGGGGTTCCGAGATCAAGGCCCAACTGCTGGGCCATTACCGAATCTTCAAGACGGTCAATGATCTCATACGGCTGCTGCGGGTCAATGTACTCAATACTTGCCGAAGCAATCTCACGGGCCTCGGGCGTAAGCACCGTGGTTTTATTTATTTCAGGAGATGAATCAACTGTGGCATCAACAACTGTTTCAATAATCCCCAACCCCTCATCAAATAGATGGAGGCTGATGTAATCAGCCGGAATATAATTTTGCAAAACTATCAGGCAATCCTGAAAAGCAAATCTTATTTCAGGATTCTTGAGTAAAGCCCTGTTCGCGGCAATCTGAAATTCATGATCTCGAAGCTCGTTCATTTTCCCCTCCAGCCTAAATCTTCAGCAACCTCTTAAATAAAGTAGTTTATTCCTACTCCAATTGAACTTTTTTTGGAAGAGGCGGCTTTCATGCCTTAAAACACTACAGGTTGCAAAACAACAACCAGTAAGTCTGCGTTGCAAAACTGCACAAAGTGATTACTCCCCGTTTTACTTGGATAAACCGGACTAGACCTATTTTTGTTTCCGAATTGCAACGTGAGGCCTATTTCCCACTAACGTCCTCCGAAAAACAAGCAGAGCTAAAAAGTTTTTATTTACAACACCTTATGAGGCTTGTTCATTTTGGCACACTCCATGCTCAAGGGAAAAGTAATTCGCCCACAATTGTGGTCAAAAATTTTCCACAGTAAACATAGAAGGAGAATCCAAATGGAATGTTGTCGTTCACCTCATGAGCAGATGCTCGAAGATAAGATTGCAGGTAAAGCTAACCCTTTTCGCGAAACTCACAAACGCGTTTTCAAAATTCTTGATACCATCGAGAATCAGAAGCCCGCCATTGATGTTGAGCGCGCTCTTTACTTCACCAAGTCCATGGAAAAAACCGAAGGCCAGCCCCTGATCCTGCGCTGGGCCAAGGCCATGAAGAATGTTGCAGAAAACATCACTGTATACATTGATGATGACAACCTGCTCTGCGGTCGTGCCGGCTACCCCGGTCGTTACGGCATCCTTTACCCCGAACTGGACGGTGACTTCCTCGACATGGCTGTTGAAGAACTGCCCAAACGTTCCGGTTCTCCCTTCTCCATTACTGAAGAAGACGCTAAAATTGTTATCGAAGAAATCGCTCCTTTCTGGAAAGGTAAAACCTACCACGAAGCACTGAATCAGGCTCTGCCCGAAGACGTTCACGCTCTGACCTACGATGACCCTGAAGGTCTCATATCCCGCTTCATCGTTAACGAAACTTCTTCTTTCCGCTCCTCCCTGCAGTGGGTTCACGATTTCGAAAAGATCTTGAAACGTGGTTTCGGCGGCATCCGTGCTGAAGCACAGGAAAGACTCGACAACGTCGATACTTTCTCCCCCAAAGCCAACACTCAGGAAATTCCTTTCCTCGAAGCGATCATTATCATCTGCGACGCAGTAGTCCTTTGGGCTAACCGTCACGCTGATTTCGCTGCTGAAAAAGCTGCTGCTGAAACCGATCCTACCCGCAAAGCTGAACTGGAAACCATGGCTGCAATCTGCCGCAAGGTTCCCGAACAGCCTGCTACCAACTTTCACGAAGCTGTACAGTCTCAGTGGTTCACCCAGATGTTCTCCCGTCTCGAGCAGAAGACCGGTACCATCATCTCCAACGGCCGCATGGACCAGTACCTCTACCCCTACTACGAGCAGGATGTAGAAGCCGGTATCCTCACCGACGATCAGGCTATCGAATTCATCGAATGCATGTATGTAGGCATGGCTCAGTTCATCGACCTCTACATCTCCCCTCAGGGCGGCGCATTCAACGAAGGCTACGCACACTGGGAAGCAGTCACCGTCGGTGGCCAGACCAAAGACGGCGTTGATGCAACCAACGATCTCACCTACCTGTTCCTGCGTTCCAAACGTGAGTTCCCGCATCACTACCCCGACCTCGCTGCACGTATCCACGCACGTTCCCCCGAGCGTTTCCTTGCTGAAGTTGCTGAAACCATCAAAGAAGGTTCCGGTTTCCCGAAACTGATCAACGATGAAGAAGTAATTCCCCTGCACCTCTCCAAGGGCGCAAAGTTCGAAGAAATTTACGACTACGCTGTATCCGGTTGCGCAGAAATCAGAATGCCCAATCGCGACACCTACACTTCCGGTAACCCCTACATCAACTTCGCTGCAGCGGTTGAGATGGTTCTTTACAACGGAAAGATGCAGAAATACGGCGACAAGCAGCTCTCCATCGAAACCGGTGATCCTTGTTCTTTCAAAACTTGGGACGAGTTCTACGATGCTTACAAAGCACAGCATAACAACTTCCTGAAGAACGCCTTTGTTCAGCAGGCTAACGTTATCCGTCTGCGTAAAAACCACTTCGCAACACCTTTCGGTTCCGCAATGCACGACCTGTGCATGGAAAGCTGCACCGATCTGCACCAGCCCGACGTACCCGGCGGAATCGACCTCGGTTACTTCGAATTCATGGGCCTCGGTACTGTTGTTGACTCCCTCGTTGCCATCAAGAAGCTTGTCTTCGAAGACAAAGCTCTGACCATGGAACAGGTTATCGAAGCTTGTAAGTCAAACTTCGAAGGTCATGAAGACGTTCGCGCAATGCTCCAGAATATCCCCTGCTTCGGTAACAACGATCCTTACCCGGATTCCATTGCCAAAGAACTGGATGAACTCTGCGTAAGCTTTGCTAAGAAATACCAGATGGAACTCGGCGTACACCTCGACGTTCGTTACGTGCCTTTCACTTCCCACGTACCTTTCGGTAAAGTTGTATCCGCGACTCCTAACGGACGTTACGCATTCACTCCGCTGTCCGACGGTTCTTCCGCATCCCACGGTGCAGACAAAAACGGTCCTACCGCAGTAATGCTCTCCAACTACACCACCAAGAACTTCAACTACCGTGAACGTGCTGCACGTCTGGTAAACATCAAGTTCACACCCAAGTGCGTTGAAGGCGAAGAAGGCACCAAGAAGTTGGTAGACTTCATCCGTACCTATTGCGACCTGCGTCTCTGGCACATCCAGTTCAACGTGGTTAATGCAGACACCCTGAAGAAAGCACAGGAAAACCCCGAGCAGTACCGCGACCTGATCGTACGTATCGCCGGTTACTCCGCATACTTCTGCGACCTGTCCAAAGACCTTCAGGATGACCTGATCAGAAGAACCGCACACGAAACCATCTAGTAGTCTTAAAGATAATCAACACCCTTTAAGGCCTCATCGTGAGTCCGGTCGGCGGGCTGATCCTCCTCAGCCCGCCGACTTTTTTTGAAGCACTTTGCCTCCGGCGGCTTAAACCCTTTTGGGAAAAGGGTTTAAGAATCCCAAAACTTTTTAGTAGGCTTCGCCACTTGTGATGGCAGAGAGTATTATAATCAAGGTTCTAAAATATTTCCTAATTTTCCATGTCCGTCGGAGAGGCAACCTCGGGCTATATAAGGCAGACACACAATGAGTTCTCTTCTTGATAAAAAACAGACAGGCATAGTTTTCAGCGTCCAGAAATATTCCGTTCACGACGGCCCCGGCATCAGGACTCTCGTATTTCTCAAGGGGTGCCCCCTGCGTTGCGCTTGGTGTTCCAACCCTGAATCACAGAATTTCCAGCCAGAGCTGGCCTACAACCGCAACAAGTGTCTGGGCATCGATAAGTGCACCCGTTGCGTAGACCATTGTGCCTCCGGCGCGATTACTTTCGGTGAAGATGAGAAAATTGATCTCGCTCACGATCTTGCTAAAAACGAACTCCATCTCGCCAAGATTTGCCCTAATGATGCCATCATTATTTACGGTGAAGAACAGACTGTGGATAAAGTACTCAAACGCGTTGAAGAAGATGAAATGTTCTACGCCCGTTCCGGCGGAGGCATGACCCTCTCCGGCGGCGAACCTTTTGCCCAGCCCGACTACGCTCTTGCTCTGCTGCGCGAAGCACGCCGCCGCCATATCAACACCGCAGTTGAAACCTGCGGCGCGGCCACCTGGGAGGCAATCGAATCCTGCATGCCCTATGTGAACACCCTCATGTTCGACATTAAGTCCATGAACAGTGACAAGCACAAGGAATTCACCGGCCACTCCAACAAGGCTATCCTTAATAATCTGAAAAAAATCCGCGAGCACTTTCCCAAGACCAAAATCAGAGTCCGTACCCCCATTATCCCCGGTTTCAATGACACCGAAAAGGATGTCATGGAGATCATCAATTTCGTCTCCGAGCTTCCCGGTGAAAAGTGTGAATACGAGGCACTGGAATACCACCGCTTGGGTCAGCCCAAGTACGATAACTTAGGCCGTGAATTCCCTCTTGATGCAGCAAAAAAGCTGGACGATGAAATTTTCGCCAAAATCAAGATTCTGGTGGACAAGTACAATAATTTTTAACCCGTGGTTTAATGGGAACGGATGCGCTGTGGTTTGTGGATTTGAGTGCAATTGAATCATCTTTGGCTCGCGTCCGTTCCCGTTTTTAAATCGGCAGGCCGTCATCTCCGGTTATAAAAACGGGTTAGCTTTTCCACTCTGCACCACCACGGAATGTTCCCGGAACTATCCCTTCACGTTCCCTGTTGCCGGGAACATTCCGTGCAGAGTACTTTTCAAATTTAAGAATGCATAACCAGCAGACTTAAAGGTCGGCATACCAAAATGCCCCGCATAACATTTGTTACGCGGGGCATTTTTTAAGTTACTGGTTGCTTATAAGAATCCCCCCGCAGAAATTAATTTCTGCGGGGGGATTCTTGGGTTAATTGTAATCTTGTACCGGAGCTACGCAGTACTGGAATCTATTCATCCTCCGGCCTTACAAAATTCTCCGCAACAACTCCCGGTACAGTCTCGATATAAATAGACTGCGAAGGGAACGCGAATCCGGTTCCGGCTTCGACCTCGACGATCTCTTTGATGCGGTATGCAAGGTCTTCCCTTATCTTCAGCCATGCCAGCCAGTCGGTGGTCTTGGTGAATGCGTAGAGCTGGAAATCGATGGACGAATCTCCGAACTGGACCACGCGCATGAAGGTTGAAACTTCCGGTGGGTGAGCGTAATCATCACTGCCCAGAATATATTCCATGACCCGCTCTTGAATAAGCTTCAGCTGCTCGGTTGTTGTGCGGTATTCCACACCGATATTCCAGAGAACACGCCTGTGGGTCATCTTGGTGAAGTTGATCAGGCAGTTATCAGAAAGAGTCGAGTTCGGGACATAAACAGGGGCCTTATCAAAACGGCGGATGCGAGTGGAACGGAACCCGATAAACTCAACTGTTCCATCAACCTTGCCGTCAACAGTGACCCAGTCACCCACATCAAAGCGGCTTTCGGCAATGATGGAAATTCCGGCAATAATATTCTGAAAAAGGTCCTTGGCCCCCAGAGCAACTGCCACACTGAAAAGTCCAAGACCTGTGAGGATGGGCCCGATATCGATACCGAAAAGCTCAAGGATGCTCGCCACACCCATAAGGACAACGAGAAACTTAACCAGCTTGATCAGCCAGTCCACAAGAGATGGAGTCAGCACCTTCTCGAGTTTACGGAAAATTTTGGTAGCCACGGAAACAAGATTAAAAGCTGACCAGAAAATTACGAACAGGATTAATGCCTTAACAATGGTATTTGTAAATTTTTCCACAGGAAGTGGAAAATCCAGACATTGATCCGCAAAAAACAGCCCCAGCACCACCGGAATAAAACGGATAGGTTCCGCAAGGGCTTTAAGGACACTGCCCCCGCCTTGGGTTTCATGCTTCTCCAAAATGTTCTGCAAACGGTTCATGGTAAATTTTGTGATAAACCGACGCAGAAGGATGAAAAAAAGAAAAACCCCGACAGCCTGTCCGATATTGATCAGGCTCACGCCCGGTATGCCGTTTTGCCAGACATCAAGTCCCAGCTCTTTAATATGATCAAACCAGTCGAACAGAGTAGAGTGTTCTACTTCAACAGCTTGCGTTGCATTTTGAGTCGCATTGTCCATAAAGGGGCCCGCCTTGAGTTTAGAGTAAGAATACTACCAGACTTTAGCAGAGCTGATAAAGCTGTCAATGCAGTGCCGAAATTTATCACTTATAAAAGACAAAGGGCTTGCGGATTAATCATAGGATGATTTTATTGGGTTCTTTTGGAGGACTATTGAGTACTTAAGTTTTATCTTACTTGAACACAGCATCAATTCTTTGTTGTAAACGATCTTTAACACTTTGAGAAAGACCTAACCATTCGATTATTTCTCCATGAGTATATCCCGGATCTTGCATATTCTTATGTACAACTTTATTTCTTAAATTTAGCAATTTTTTCACCAACACGGATAAATCATTTCCAATTACAGACCGACTCTCCAATTCATTTAATATTTGATGACTAGGAATTCTTCTCTCTGATGATCCAAGTAGTTTTTTAGCCGCATCAGACAATATATTTTCAATTTCATTCCATGATTCAATAAAAACCCACTCAGGAGACTTGTTTATAGCCTCTTCATATTTTTCCAACAATGGTGATATGGGGTAACGAACGGTAATACCAGCCTTGTCTGCATCACTTTTTATTTCCTGAAACTCATCATGCAAGTCCAATTGAATATCTTTATACTTAGCTGTCTTAATTTTATTAAGAAGAGCAAAAAAATCATTCTTAACCAAAACGACTGTCACTAAAAATGTTATTGGCCATGCGACATGACCTACCACTTTTTCAAAAGAACCAAGAACCTCAAGACTAACATTCATTAAAGTTTATCCCTAAATGCATAATATTTAAATTTACAGCAAACTTAACCAACGAATTGTAAATAACTGCAATATCTCTAATATCAAAATAGAAACACGAAGTCAGCCCAAACTTTCCATCAGCACCCAACTCTCCAACACAATCAAAGCAGAAACACTCCGAGAGCTTCAGCACCTTGACCATTACAGGATTAAGCCATGAAGTGCCTTATAGATGACGGACAGAGAAAGAAGCATCACACAGCACAAAAACAAAAGGGCTTGCGATCACTCGCAAGCCCTTAATTCATCTTCACGAAAGACTAAAAACCTACTTCCCGTCCATCTCAACCCCGGCCTTCTTCAACTTCCTAAAAACCGTAGTCCGGTTCACATTCAAGGCCTTGGCTGCTTTGGGGATGGAACCATGAATCTTCACCGCATTCAATAAAACCTGCGTTTCGAACTCAGCCATGATTTCCTTGAGATCCTTGCCCCCGTATCCGTCTATGTTCAGCTCAAGACCGTTGGAAGCTTTGGAAACCGCACTTTTCTCGATCATGGCAGTGGGCAGATTTTCAATCTGGATCAGGTTGTTATCGCAGGTCACAACCAGACTGTGGATCAGGTTTTCCAGCTCACGGATATTACCGGGCCAGCGGTAGTTGAGCATGACCTCTTCTGCATAGGCGGAAAGGCGGACCTGTCTTTTGTAGCGGGTATTGAACTGCTTGAGGAAAAATCCGAGAATAGCGTGCAGATCCTCGCCCCGATCACGCAAGGGCGGAATGTTGATGACCGCTACCTGCAAACGATAAAAAAGGTCGCTGCGGAAATTTCCGTTCTTGACCTCTTCTTCAAGGTTGCGGTTGGTGGCGGCAATAACCCGTACATCAATTTTACGCGCTTTTGTTGCCCCGACCCTCTGAATTTCACCGTCCTGCAAAACCCGCAACAGCTTGCCCTGCATGGGCATGGGCAATTCCCCGATTTCATCGAGAAAGAGGGTCCCTTTGTCGGCCATTTCAAACAGGCCAAGCTTGCCCTTGGAATCAGCACCGGAAAATGCTCCGGGCGCGTAACCGAACAGTTCTGATTCAATCAGATTTTCCGGGATGCAGGTACAGTCGACTTTGAAAAATGAATTGCTCTTACGCTTGCTATGATCGTGCATCTCGCGGGCCATGACATCTTTACCTACCCCGGTTTCCCCGAGGTAAAGGACCGTGGCGTCGGTCTTGGCGACCCGCTGCACCTGCGCAAAAAGATCCTTCATAACCTTGCTCTGCGGGGCAAGATAAAGGGTTTCAGGCTTTTGATTAATGCCATGCTGGTACTTATCAATAAGCTGTCGCTGAGCCGCGACCTGATCCTTAAGCTGGGAAATAAGCGCAATATCACGCACGTAGGTGACGACGAGCTCTACATCCTCATCATAATCAAAGATGGGATGAGCGGTGAGCACCACCTTGCGCCCCTTGCCGGTCATCTGCACTGTGGTAGCACTATTTTTGGTCTTAACCACTTCGGAGTTCAGAGCCACATCAAATGTGCCATCCTTGACCAGATCACGCACATTACGCCCCAGCAGGTCACTTGCTTCCAGCCCGGTAAGATTCTCGTACATGGTATTTACGGCAAGTGTCTCCCCATCCTTGTTGGAGATATACAAGCCGTCGCTCATGGTATCGAAGACGTGACAGAGATAATTCGAAATAACGTACTTATATTTCGGGGAAATTCTTTTGGGATAAACGTCTTCATGTTTCATAGCAGAGTCTTCCTTTAATTACATGCAGGAATAAAGAATGGAGCTGCCCGCAAAGAGAATCAGAGCAAGCAGGACCTTGCGGCTGGTCTCTTTCCTGAAATTACGGGAGCAGCGGATACCCACCCAGCCACCTAGCAAAGCAGCAGGGCAGGCAGCCAGAAAATAGGCCAGAGTTTGCGTGTTTTGCAAGCCCGCAGCCATCTGCCCGGAAAGTATGGCGAATCCGGTCAGGATAAAACAGGCCCCCAGCGTGCCCTTGGCAGCATCAGCAGTCCAGCCGGACATGGCGGTGTAAACAGCAAGTGGTGGACCGTTGAATCCAAAGGCCGAACCGAAAAATGTGGACAGGCTGCCAGCCAGCATACCCCAACGGGAATTAATACCCCCCGGTCCGCCTTTTTCAAGGAACAGGGCATAGGCCGCATAGCAGATCAAAAAGATTGCCATGAGCATTTTCAAAGTTTCGTTGGGTAGTGAACTGATCAAATATACCCCGGCTATCGTCCCGACAATTCCGCCGAGAAAGATAAAGCGCAAATCGATCCAGCTGATATATTTCCTGAAATTCCAACCCAGTTGCAGATTCAGACTGAGCACAATTAAAGTGGAACTGGGGACCGCCACGCTCATGGGAATAAACGGAACCACAATAGGCATGGCAACCATGGCCGCGCCAAGGCCCGCAATATGATTGACCACCCCGGCAATAAACCAAGCCCCTACGTATATAAATAAGTCTTCCAAGAATGCCTCCGGCGGCCCTTCGGGGACCAAAGAAACTTTTTGGAAAAAGTTTCTCTGGACTCTTCCAAAACTCTTATTTGGGCTTCGCCGCTTTGTATGGTTAATTGTATGTGGTTTCTATTAGCAATTTTTCTGCCAGCATTTTTGATTGGCATCATGCTTGCTCAAAGGCGGTTACATAATTTCGCACTAATACTTTTTAAGGAGTAACCAAATGAACGTTATCGATTTCAGATTCAGACCCAATACCCCCGAAGTAATCAACGGCATTGCCAACAGCGCAATGTTCAAGGATCTCTGTGAAGCAATTGAATTCCACAAGCAGAAGCCTGAGCCGTTTGAAGACATCATCAAGGGCCTCGACGAAAACAATGTGGTCAAAGCTGTAATCACCGGTCGTGACTGCGAAACCACCTACGCTTCCATGGCTAACGGCAACGGTGCGCTGCTTGATTTTTGTCAAAAATGCCCCGAAAAATTCATCGGTTACTGGGGCATCGACCCGCATAAAGGCATGGACGCAATCCGTGATCTCCAGAAAGCGGTAACTGAAAATGATTCCATCCGCGGTGCTGCTGTTGACCCGTATCTCGCCAAGATTTACCCCAACGACGCCAAGTACTACCCGGTTTACTCCAAGTGCTGCGAGCTCGAGATTCCCATCATTTTCACCACCGGAACCGCAAGCTTTGTTCCCGGCGCGGTCATCGACCACGTTGCGCCTCGCTACATCGATTTCGTTGCCCGCGACTTCCCGGAACTGAAGATCATCATAAGCCATGGCGGCTACCCCTGGGTCAACGAAGCAATCATTGTAACTCAGCGCAATAAAAACGTTTTCATGGAAATTTCCGAATACGAACTCTGGCCTCAGGCTGAAGCTTACGTGCAGGCAGCCAACACCATCATCGGTGACAAGCTTATGTTCGCTTCCGCACACCCTTTCATCGACTACCGTGAGCAGCTTGAAAAGTACGCCAACCTGCCCTTTGAAAAAGACGTTTACGAGAACGTCATGTACAAAAACGCAGCTAAAGTTCTCGGCCTTTAAGATTTTCTTTTAAGGACCTCACTACCTGCAACTGCGTGAGCAGTTACCCCCGGGAAATTAATTTTCCGGGGGTTTTTCTTTTGATTTTAGATGTTTACAATCGGTGTGCAGGTTTGCAACTCGGTGCATTTCTGCAACCTCTACGCAGTATCCCTCAGTAATTCAAGTAAAAATCACCAGAAGCCATCCACAGCTTTTTATTCCTGTTGCTGTTTTGCAACAGAGGTTTACAAAACCCGACTCTCCCGTTATCCCAATCCCACCAGATCTGGATGTGAACTTTTTCACCTTCGCCCGCAGCTATACCCTTAGACTTCGTATGTTAAGAACAGGTAACGCGCTTCCTCCGCTATTTTCCCCTATTTGATACACCTGTAAAAGAAAAGGAGCGGGCACTCATGGCACAGCAATTGCTCAATGTGAAAAAAATGGCAAAGCCAGATTTGTGTTAACCAAAACTATTTATGTCCTATGGGGGGATATGTGATGTTTTCAAAAAAAATGTTCAAAGTGACTGTTCTTCTTTCCTGCATGCTGCTCGCACTGACCGGTTGTAAAGTCGGCGGCTCCAAAGACAGCGACGTAATCAAAATCCGTCTTGCACATCCCATGGCTCCCGGTAACAACGTTACCCTCGGCTATGAAAAGTTCAAAGAACTGGTCGAAAAGAAATCTGCCGGCAAAATTAAAGTTGAACTCTACGGCAGCTGCATGCTCGGCAGTGACCGCGTAGCTATGGAATCCGTACAGCGCGGTTCCCTTGAAATGGCATCCAGTTCCTCCCCGAACATGGCGAACTTCTCACCCAAGTTCATGATCTTTGACCTGCCCTACATTACCGACATCAAAGACCAGCCCAAAATTTACGCTTCCCTTGATAGCGGCAAGCTCGGTGAATACTTCAACGGTGTCTCCGAAGCCATCAACCTGAAGCCCATCATGTTCAGCGAATACGGCTACCGTAACTTTGTTACCACCAACCGTCCCATTTCCACTGCTGACACTCTCAAGAAACTCAAAGTACGTGTAACCGCTTCTCCCGTTGAAATCGAAGTTGCAAACGCTCTCGGCATGAACCCCACTCCCATTGCTTGGGGTGAGACCTACACCGCCATGCAGCAGGGTACTGTTGATGCTGAAGGTAACACCTTCTCCCTGCTTTGCGATGCCAAGCACGATGAAGTTATCAAATTCGCTGTTGACTCCCGTCACAACTACTGCATGCACATCCTGATGATGAACCTCGACTTCTGGAAAAAACTCTCCCCTGAGAACCAGAAAGTCATCAACGAAGCAGCGCAGGAAGCCCTTACTTACCAGCGCGGTATCACTGCCGAACTCGAAGCCAAGGCTGAACAGAAGTTCATCGATCAGGGCATCAAGGTTCACAAGCTCACCGAAGCAGAGCTGGCAGAATACAAGAAGCGCACCCGCCCTGTCTGGGATATGTTCACTGACACTATTCCCGCAGAGCTGTTCGAAATGATGAAAGAAGTTCAGAAGAACTAGGCCTCTTTCAGACTATTTCAAAAAAAGGGTAGATTATCATGGCAACCAATATGGCTCCCACTGCGGTGGGAGCCCCTTCACAGGAAAAAACCCGCCGCGGGTTTCTACAGATGCTTAATGATGACTTTGAAAAGCCGTTCCTTTTCATCGGGCTGCTTTCCATCATCCTCATCATTACCTTCCAGACCTTTTACCGTTACATCGTAACCAATCTGGTTGAAGACGCCGGCTCCGCTGTCTGGACTGAAGAGCTGGCCCGTTTCATCTTTGTCTGGATTTCTTACCTTGCCGCGCCGCTGGCAATTAAAAAACGCGAAAACATCCGTGTGGACATTGTTTTCGACCGTCTGTCCCAGAAATGGCAGCACATTTTCTGGATGGTCAACAACCTCTGTTTTCTCGTTCTGGGTGTTGTTGTAGCCGTCATGGGTATGGATATGATCAGCATGCAGATGCGTTCCCCGCAGATCGCACCAGCACTTCAGATTCCGTACTACATTCCTTACATGATTCTGCCCATCGGCTTCAGCCTCATGGTGCTGCGTCTTGTTCAGGATACCTACAAGGAAATCAAAAGATCCAGCATCATGCATGGTATTGCGGCAGCTGTAATCACCGCACTCATCTTCATCCCGGTTCTGCTGGGTATTGATTTCGGAGCCACCACCGTACTGTTCGGTTACTTCCTGCTCTTTCTGGTCATCGGCGTGCCCATCGGCATCAGCCTCGGCCTTGCATCTCTGGTAACCCTGCTCAGCTCCGGTTCCCTGCCCATCGATTATGTTGCGCAGATTTCCTTTACCTCAATCGATAGTTTCCCCATCATGGCGATTCCCTTCTTTATTGCAGCGGGTATCTTCATGGGCTCCGGCGGACTGTCCGAAAGACTCTTAAACCTCGCAGACGAACTGCTCGGGCCTCTGCCCGGCGGTATGGCACTGGCAACCATCGCAACCTGCATGTTCTTTGCCGCCATTTCCGGTTCCGGTCCCGCGACTGTTGCGGCTATCGGTTCCCTGACCATCCCGGCAATGATCGAGCGCGGTTACGATAAATACTTTGCCTGTGCTGTTGTTGCCGCTGCGGGTGCCATCGGGGTTATGATTCCCCCCTCCAACCCGTTTGTTATTTACGGTGTTGCGTCTCAGGCATCCATCGGTAAACTGTTTATCGCAGGTATCCTTCCCGGTGTACTGACCGGTCTTGTACTCATGGCTTTCAGCTACTGGGTCTCCAAGAGAAATGGCTGGATGGGTGAAGAGAAGGAACGCTCCGTTAAATCCATCGCCAAGGCCTTCTGGGACGCGAAACTGGCGCTCATGGTTCCGGTCATCGTTCTCGGCGGTATCTACGGCGGTCTGATGACTCCCACTGAAGCTGCTGCAGTTGCGGCCTTTTACGGTCTCATTGTCGGTATCTTTATTTATAAGGGCCTCAACCGACACAACATTGTGGATTCCTTCATGGAAGTCTGCTCCACCTCCGCCATTGTCATCATCCTTATGGCTATGGCAACCATCTTCGGTTACATCATGACCGTTGAGCAGGTTCCCGCAAAGATCGCAGGTTTCATCCTCGGCATGACCAACAGCAAGATCGTAATCCTGCTCTTGATCAACGTGCTGCTGCTGATCATCGGTACCTTCATGGAAGCTCTGGCTGCCATCGTAATTCTGGTTCCGATCCTGCTGCCCATCGTTACCAAGGTCGGAGTTGATCCGGTCCACTTCGGTATCATCATGGTTGTTAACCTCGCCATCGGATTCGTAACGCCTCCGGTAGGGGTCAACCTCTTCGTGGCCTCCTCCGTTGCCAAGGTCAAACTCGGCGACGTATCAAGGCAGGTCCTGCCCATCCTTGGTCTCATGATCGCCGTACTGCTCGCAGTAACCTACATTCCTGAAATCTCACTCATGCTTGTGAATGATTAGTGGATAGGTTTTAAAGTTGAATTAAAAGCCCTGCCGGATGTTTCCGGCAGGGCTTTTGTGATTTATACGGCTCGTCTACAACATTAAACGACTACCAATCTTGACAAAACAATCCGTTTCAGTTGTGCTGGAAGATATAACAAAACCGCAACATAAGCAGCAACAACTATGCAAGACCAAATACATATCCAAAAAATTAAAGAGGCATTAGAAAAAAGACATGCCTCAGTCATGATCGGTTCCGGGTTTAGTAGAAATGCAATCAATGGCGATAAGATGCCCACATGGGGAGAACTTGTTGAAAACCTCATTGATGGACTGTATCCTGAGAAAGAGCAGGATGAAGCATATAAAAGAGCCTGTGCTGTAAGCGGCATCCTCCGAATTGCAGAAGAATACGAAGCCGCACACGGGAGAACAGCACTTGAAAATATTATTAAAAAATCTGTCCCAGATGACATCGTACACCCATCTGATGCACATGAACGACTACTCTCTCTTTCTTGGAATGAAGTGTTCACCACAAATTACGACACTCTTCTCGAACGCACTGCTGCACAACTCTACAAGAACAATTACGAAATAGTTTCCTGCATAGAAGACATACCTCGCTCCAGACGTGAACTCTGCCAAAGAATAATAAAGCTGCATGGAACTTTCCCATCTATCCGGCCTTTTGTCATTACAGAAGAAGACTACAGAACTTACCCTGATAAGGGTGCTCCTTTTGTCAACTTTGTCCAGCAATCAATGCTTGAAAACATATTCTGTCTGATTGGCTTTTCCGGTGATGATCCAAACTTTCTGGCATGGACAGGCTGGGTAAGAGATCGTCTCCAAAAACATGCTCCCAAACTATATTTCATCCATGACCGTCCACTATCCCAAGCCCAAAAGACTCTTTTTCAACAAAGAAATATTACTCCTGTAAATATCGACTATGAGGAGGAATACAGAAAGGATAACTATATCAGATTCATATCCGAACTGGAAAGATCGCTAGAAAAGCAACCTAAAAAATGGCCCTTCCAAAGACCTTCGTCCAATACCCACCCTGTTAACATTAACGGCCTTAAAAAACATCTAACTTTATGGATATCAAATCGAAAAAACTACCCCGGATGGATAGTAGCTCCAGCCAGAAACAGGGGGCCCTTATTACACCTAACCAACGAATGGATTCTCTTTATATGTGGGCAAATAAAAGACAACGAAAACCCTAACCCAATTTTAATTGCTGCGTTTTCCGAATTGTGCTGGAACCTAGATATCTCACTAACGCCTTTTGACGACAAACTTGCTTCCACAGCCAAGACAATTTTGGAAAACACAATTCTCGAGGACTACGCCCCAGAACATCTTGGTGAATTTGAGCCAATTATCGGCCACAAACAAATAACTAAATATCTTCACTCTGCCCTCACACAAATAAAGCTTAGCCTACTCCAGTACTACAGAGAAGAATCTGATGAAAAATTCGAAGGACTACTTCAAGATGTTACCGCACTATCCCTACCGCGTGATGACCGGGCATTCACAAAACATCAGGAAATCCTTTACCACCTTCAATTATTAAACCTTAGTGAAGCACGATCCATATGCATGGATTGGAATACGGATCGAGGAGACCCTTTCTGGAACATTATAAAAGCAGAACTGTTAGGAGAACTGGGCGAAATAAAAACAGCACTGAAAGCCGCCCACAAGGGGCTTAATAAGATCAGGTCAATTGGAAAAGTCGTTGACACCCAACCAGCAAACCTATCCCGTGAAGCATGGGCAACCTACCATGTGCAAAGGTTGGAAAGAATCAATAAACATTTAGAAGCAACTCAGCCAAGCCAGTCAGCAAACACCTCGCGTAAAGAACAGTGGTCCGAACGACTGGAAGAGTTGAAAGTTATATACAGCCCAGACGATGAACTGAATATTTTAGAATCACAAATTTCAGAGAGAATGAGACTTTATCCTGACCACGAAGTCTCAAGACATCATTTTGACCTGTTTGATGAACGGCAGTCTAACACACTTTCGTCATATCGTTTGTGGGGTGACTTACGCCCCGCAGTGCAATATGTCAGACTCGCCGAAAAAGTATCCTGTACACCTGCCATACGAATATCTTGGATCAATTCAACCCAGACCGCTTCTACTTTACTGACTGTTGCTAAGTCTTTACAGCGCAATGGTTTCATACATAGGCACACAGGGCTTTGCATCCGAGTAGGTACAAGTGAAGTGCTCAAACCTGAAAGTCCATATTTCTCCAGATACTCTGTTGCCCTTATTCCCGAAAATTATGCAGATAGAATTTTTACGTCTATATCTAAATTCATGACAGAAATTTTGGAGTCAGACACGAATGACTGTAAAATCATACACAACACTCAAAGATTTGAATTTAGTCTTGAGCTTCTGTCTAGAGTTGCCTTACGGATCACAACAGGTCTTTATGGAGACGCAGCCAATCTGTTAAAAAAATTATGGAAAAATGAAAACATAAAAAATAATTGGCAAATATATTCTACATTTAGCCGCTTCGCTGAACGAGTCTTGGAGATAATCCCGGATGAAGAGATAGATGAAATTGTAATAGAACAACTTAGTTCCAATATGGAAGATATTCCAACAGGAGATTTCGCCACGAGGTACCCAGAAGTAACTTATGTCGTTCCATCAACCTACACCCCCAATCGAGATAGAGAAGAATGGTCAAGTCTCTTTTCAAAGTTATGCAATGAATTTGATGCTGAGGACCAGCACATCAACATGATAATCCTGTATAGGATCCAGTGGCTTAATAACAAAAAAATCACTACAGAAGAAAACAAACAAGAATTCGAAGACATATTCTTTACGGGAGCTGAAGACTCAGCAATTCCTAAAATAGTAGGTCTAGGCTACCCTTCAAGCACGTTACTTAAATTACCTCTGCAAAACATCAATGAAAAAAAAGAACTACTAAAAAAATTCCTTCTACGCGATGATGTGGCAGCTTCTACAAATGCATTCTTAAGCGGTGTAATAAGACCAGGAACAGAGCTAAGTTGGACTCTAGAAGAAGCGGAAACTATCGTAGCAAAACTCGGTGAATGGTGGGACAATTCTTTAAAGGGCCAAATAAACGCCCTCACTTCTGAACAGCCATCATTTATACATGACCCCAAGGATCAACTACGGATTGACTTATCGCATATACAAATCGTGCTTACAGAGATTATCTGTGGACAAATTTCCCATTTTGCAGAACAGAATAAACTAATCGAATGGCTTACCGATATTATTGACACATGTGACGAGAAAGAACTTTTTCCTCTACGTTTAATGCTTCTTCGCTGTCATTTAGACACTTCGTATAAGGATGACGCATATGAATGGCTGGAAGCTGGCATATTAAGTAACAACGAAACAGCTGCGAAAGAAGCGGTTAAAGCAATAATTCTATATTGCACATCTGATTGGACACAGCAAGACTGCCCAAGGCAATTAAGGGAAGACCTGTTGAGCATTATTACAATGCTGCGGCTACCCCATTTGAAATACTGTATGGACGAACTGACCTATGCACTCCAAGACAATAAATTCTCACTGTCAGCAAATGAAGCGAATCGCATTATCAACGCACTCAAAGTATTAGTACAATCAACTCCATATTTAGAAATCAACGTAAGCCTTATGATTCCAAAAGAGGAAATTCCAGACTACCATTATAGGGCGGTAAAATTATTGAACCTAGTCAGCCCTCAAGCCAATGACAGAGCTCAGGAGAATATCACTAAACTTCAAACCATTCTCCGCGAAGCCCCTCTCCCTGAAGTGCGCCAACTGTTCAATTAAACAAAGAAAGCCCTGCAAATCTTGATGATTTGCAGGGCTTTTCTTTGTTAATTCTGTCCTGCCCAGACGCAGGCATTTGGCTCTTTGTCTCTGCTCCAAGGATACAGGCAGGTTCCCTTTTGATCTCCGGGAACGGTGGTTGTATCCGAGAAATCGCAGCTCAGGCTTGAGTTCTGGCTGCAATACCATTGGACCCCCTTAAAGTAGGTTGTGACAGGGTGGCTGTCATCTAAGGTTGCAGGGTTTTTAGTTGTGCGGCCCAGTTTGTTGTTAGTCGGGTCTGAGAAAATGGTTGTTCCGTATACATAGGCCGCATTAACATTGTCCGACATCCTGTTGTTTATCAGGTAGGAGATAGCCACTTCACCTGTTCTGTCCTCACCTGCGCTGCAATGGAAATATAGAACATGGGGGATTTTATTCTTTTTGTTCATTTTTGTGCTGATGTAAGTAATCAATCCCGGTAGTTTACTGGCGCTGCCGCCGCCATTGCCTTCAGTGAGCATCTGCCACCAGAGGAATTGCCCGGTAGAATTGGTTCCGGCAAGCGGAACGCTGCCGTTGGCTGGTTGAAAGGAGTTAGGGGTAATAGTTGAAGATGTTCCGTTGAAATGTGTGTATTCCGCTTTAAGCATGGGGCCTTCACCAGTGTCGTTGATCAGGCTGATATCAACAAAAACGTAGGAGTCGGGCAAGGGCTTGCCCAGCTGCGCCATGGACCTTGAATTCAAAGCTGCCAACACCCCTTTCTGGTCAAATACCCATTTGCCGTTTTTCTGCACTGTTGGGTGTGGTCCTCTGAATAAAAAATTGTTGTTTTTGTAGTCCAAAAGATATGCATGTCCGTAGCTGGCTATTGCCGGGTTGCCCTCAACACAACCTGAATTGATCATTACAAAATTGGTCACACCATCCTTTTGGCTTGGAGTGGACATGTGTGCACATCCTGTGCAGTTTTCCGAAGTGGAAGCTACAGAGCAGCCTTGAGCATAATCCCAGCCTTTATCTCCGCCGACAATTTGTATCATGCATGTATAAGGTGATCCGGGAAATGACTGGTTGAGGGTGTTTACCCTCCAGGTTGTGCCGGTGGTCATATGCACGGACTTAGGGCCGGTTTTTACAGAGTAAGTGGGGCCGAAGGTCCCGTCTTCTTTCAACATGCTGAACGATGTAGTCATATTGTCGTAAAAAGTTTTATTTGCCACCTTTGACACTGTTTTGCAGTTTTGCGCAGGTGAGATGTAAAAGTTGACGCAGTCAGTTGCATTGCCAGTGCAGTTTCCTTCAATTGAGCTGGCTGTTTTTAGTGTTGTTGAGACCTCTTCCGCCGCTTGGGTAGTGGAAGGCCCAGCTCCCATGAGGAGTATGGCAAGAAAAGAACATGTCCATAATAGTAACGGTAAAGCAATCCCTTTATTTTCGTTGTGCATAAAAACTCCTTACTCCTTGGAAAATTACTAAAATGAACGTGGTTGATGAGTAATCTTTGTCATACTCATCAACCACGTAGGTTGAAGCTATTGAGGTTTATTCGGCTTTTTTACTTTCTCCGTATTGGGGGGTGTCTTTCCTGTTTGCTGGCAATATTGTGAGTTGTTTTTCGTGCATACATCGTAAGGTACGCCCTGACCTTTGGGCACGGGTTTGCAGTAGTTGAGCTGGGCTGTGACTGCTTCCCCTGTCTTGGCATTTAGTTTTTTTACTTCTTCCGGTTGGCAGGAGTAGTCAAAGTTCGCCTTCATGCAGGCGAGGAGAGTTGGGTATGATCCATTGGCTGGATCTGCCTGACATTTGTTATTGGAGAATGACCATTTCTGTTTTTTGTATGGCTGTTGTTCAGAGGGGCCGGGACAGAGTGTGACTTTTATGGTTGCCCCTGCCTTTTGGCAGATAGCGGTTGAGGCATCATCGTTGAATTGCCATGCATAGGCATCCGAGCCGACGGCTTTCAGGTATTTCACGTAGTTGGTGTAAGGTTTGCCTTTGCCCTTTGACAGGGAGACCATGTCATACTGTCCGGGAGTGCCAAGTGGGCCGACCGCGCATTGCGGGCCCCCGCAGCCCGGAGTGAGGCAGGTTTGCGGATCTTTGTCTGCACCTTTTGCTTTCATGACGTTGCAGGCATACCAGTCTGAGATATTGGGGGGAGATGTGGTTATTCCACCGCTGGCTGCCGTTGTGTCGGTGTTTTTATAGGGATCCTGACCTCCGGGAGGTTCAAGCCATTGTTCCGGGGCCATGCAGCCTGCCCGGCCTCTATTGTTGTTTGAGACTTGAAGGCCGATGCCGGCGTTGAGTTGCTTGTTCGTGTACAGAGTTGAGTTGCCAGCGATGGTTGTCTGGTCTTCCTTGGGGCAGTCGTACAGGTCCGCCACAGCGTACATTTCCGTGAAGTTACAATCGTTTCCGTTGTCAGTTATTTCCATGGACATAGGCACGTTGAATCCTGAAACCATGCTCAGGTCAAAGTAATCTGTCGCTCCCATGCAGGTGCCGTCAGAGGGATTTACAGTGCATTTGGTTCTGTCTGCTCCTGTGTATGCGCATCCTGCTGAATATTCAAAAACGGTTCCCACGCCGGAACTTGCCATTCCCGGCACTCCTCCGATGACACAATCTCCGGGCCAGCCGACGCCGGAAGGCGGTGTGTCGCAGCCGAGCAATACTCCGAAGTTGGCTGAAGCAATACCCCCGTCAGGAACCGGAATATCCATGCTTTCCCCGAAAGTGATCATCTTGCGAAACAACAGGGCAGATGTTCTGTTTTGGGGATTCGCATACATTTCTTCCATTCCGGCTTTTTCTGCCGTTTTGTTCCAAAGGTAAGCATTGTAGTAATGCTGCTTGTCTCCGGCTGTGGGCGGAGTGAGCACAACATATGCGCTATCCATGCAGTTGTTATGGATGGTGATGCGTTTTTTCCAGGTCGTAGTTTTGGTGTTGTCTCCGCATTTGGCTGTCGGTGGCGGTGGCGGCGGGGGAGGGGTATACTTGGTCATCTGGCAACCCGGGCTGAGGTTCATTCCAGGAGGGGGAAAGAGCATGGCTGCCTCACAGCCGGGCTCAAGAGAAGTTTTGTTGCACCCATTCGCATATTCCCAGCCGGAAGGGGTAATTTTGATATATGTGGTGAGCTTTTGATTGAAATGATCGTTTTCCATATCCACTTTCCAGAGCACACCCTGCTTCATGTATTTTGTAACTGCACCGGCGTTCTTGTTATCCACTGAAAATACTTCTTGGGCGGAAGTTCCGTTGCCGACGGAATAGGTAATCGTGTTGGTCCAGTTTTGCGTGCCGCAAGGGCCTATGGCCATGGTGATACCCGTGCAACTGCTGTCCCCGGAATCCTGACAGAGGTATTGGCTGCTGTCGGCCCAAACTGTATTGGTAATGCAGCAAAGCACAATAAAACAGGTAGTTAGGATTGCGCTGTTTGTTTTAGTGCCATTCCTTTTCATGCGGCCCCCCTCATATGGATTGTAGTAAATTTGAAGAAATACAACACTACTATAAAACTATACCAACTTGCTTGTGTCAAGCTGTAGAAGTGGTTTTGTATGCTTCTACTGTCTGTGTCAGGGGGCGGGTGTTATTGTAATTGAGGAAAGTAGTTCATTAATTTTAGATGTCCGTGGACAAAAAATGTTTAATCTCTTATACCTATATTAGGAGTCTCATAAAGGGAGGTCGCATTGAATTGTATACGTGGACTTAAATTATACTTTTTTAGTTATGCATTTATTGTCGGACTGTTTGCCATCATCCTGATGTGTCTGATGACAGGGCCGTGTCTGGCTCAATCCTCCAAGACCGACACAACTGCCGGCACCGGCGAGAATCTCAGTGAGTTGCTTGCTCCCTTACAGGCTTTGCATGACGATTTATCAAGAATCGAGGCCAAGCTGGACGGACTTGCCAATGCCAAATGGGAATACAAGATTCTCACTCCCAATATTCTGGGAAAATCCAAACTTGATCCTTACGAACCCGACCTCGCTCCATACGGAAAAGATGGTTGGGAACTTGTCACGTATTCACCTGATGTCGGGTATATCCTGAAACGTAGAGTTGCGCCTGATTCCAAATAAACCGGGAAGCGGACATGGATTTTCAGCCTCAAAAATACTTGAAGAATGAGTCCGGGCAAAATGGTTTTACCCTGCTGGAGCTCATTGTGGTCATGGTTATCATGTCCATTGTTATGGCTGTTCTTCTGCCGCGTCTCAGTGAACAACTCATGGGCAACACCCTGCGTGCTGCCGCTTCCGATTTGGGGGCCATTGCCACTTCGGCCCGCTTCAGGGCGGCTGATACAGGTAAACAGCATGTCGTGGTTATCAACAGTGAAAGCGGAGAATTGAAACTTTTGAGCGGGGACAAGGGCGAGATTCTGAGCCTGACCTCGCTGCCTGCAAAGGTGGCTGTGGAAGGTATGGAGCTTCTTGGTAAATCTGTTCCCGGTTATGAGATGCGTATTATTTTTTACCCGCGTGGAACGGCGACTCCTGCCCGGATCAAGTTGGTTTCCGAGAAGCAGGAGATTATGCACCTGATCGTAGCCGGGGCTGACGGGGGTGTGTATGCGCGCTAAATCCTGCAATTCCGGTTTTTCTTTGATGGAAGTCATGGTTGCCATGGCCATTTTGTCCATCGGATTGGTTGCAGTGGCAGGTGTTTATTCACAGGCTACCGCATCCCTGTCTCAGGTGGAGGGGTATGAACGGGCCGGTCTGGAAGCGGAAATGCGGCTGGCCTCTTTTCTGAATCAGGATAATCTCAAACCGGGGTCTACCTCCGGTTCTTGCGAAACCCTGCCCCATGGCAGATGGAAGATAGTTGCTAAAAAAGATAGTGATTACGACGGTGTGAGCCGGGTCAAGGTCACGGTGCTGTTCTTCACCGAAGGCAGGGAGCATGAATATGTTCTGGAGACTGCTCAGGTTAAGCAGACCCTGCCTGTGCAGAGCAAAACCCAGACAAAGGATACGAAAAAATGAAACAAGATAAACGTTTGCAGATGTGCTTTTCCCGGATTCTGCTTTTTTTTCTGCTGGGTGTTTTTCTGGTCGGGTGTCAGCTCAAAGCGGACCCCATCGATATCGGTTACCAGTCCAGATCAAGACCTTTGATGGGCCTTAAGCTGAAGGTTATCCAAAAGGAAATGCATGTTATTGAGGAGGAAGCGCAGGAGAAGACCAGTGAGGATCAGGATCGTGCGCTTCTTGTAATGGATTGTAAAGCGGACAGCCCGGCACACAAGAGCGGTGTACAGCCCGGAGATGTGCTTTTGGAAATCGACGGGGTTCCGGTGCAGGGGATGCGGGATTCAACCTTCATCATGCAACGCAAGCGGCCGGGGGATAATGTTGCGCTGACTCTGTATAGAAATGGTAAGCTCATCAAGTTGGGAATCCATCTGCCTGCTGACGTTCGGGTCAAAAAGGCGGTCAACACTACTAGCTGAGGGACATAATGATGCAGAATGAAAAACACGGTTTCACACTTATTGAAATGCTGGTGGTAATTGTGATTATCGGTGTGCTTGCGGCTATTGTGGCCCCAAGATTCTTCGGTAAGACCGATGAAGCCAAGGTTGCAGCGGCCAAGGCGCAGATCGAGGATTTTTCCATGGCCCTGCAAAGTTACCAACTGGACACAGGAGATTTCCCCACAAGTCAGCAGGGGCTTAATGCATTGGTGAAAACGCCCACTACGCCGCCTGTTCCGGAGAACTGGCATGGCCCGTACATGAGCAAGAATACTATCCCAAAGGATCCGTGGAATAATCCTTACGTATATACATCTCCCGGCAAGCATAGCCCGGATTTTGATTTGCTCAGTTACGGCAAGGACGGCAAGCCCGGAGGAACCGGTGATAACGCGGACATCACCAACTACTGATGAAAGCGGGTTCACCCTGCTTGAGCTGCTGGTGGCGATCACCGTGGGGGCAGTGGTGCTGACTGCGGTTTATTCTATTTTCGTCACAGCAACGCGGGTGGAAAAAGGGGCGCAGGCAATACTCACCCCCATGCGATCTGCCTCCTATGCGTTCAGCATACTCGGCAGGGATGTTCGTAATCTGGACCCTTTGTGCGCGGCTTCGGATATTATCTGCAAGAAAACGAAATGCCAGTTTCCTATTCTGGATGAGAAAGGAAAACGGATTTGGGTGCAGTATGTTTTTAAAGAAAACATACTTTGGCGGGAACAACGCAAGGATAAAAAGGGGAAACCGGAAAAAGGTAAACCCCTGTCAAAGATGGAGCTTTGTTCCGGGGTAGTTGAAATCCGTTTCAAACTCACCAGCAGGGGGCATGGCGGGGGGGCTACCGGAGAGTTGAATACTGCTTCTAAAGTCGGTCCGGGAATGATCGGATTAGTTTTGGATTTTAAGGAAGGGGTGTCTAGGCGGGCTGTTTATCGTTCACAGATTTTACTGGAAGTAACACCGCAGCAGAAGGCAGGCTAAAAGGATGCGTGAGAATGTAACCGGACAAACACAGGCTTCAGTTCAACAGGGTTTTGCTCTGGTGATTACGCTGTGGGTTATGGCCATTCTCGGTATTATGGCGGCTTCTTTTTCTTATGAGGCTTTATGCGAAACAAAAGTGGAAAGCTGGAGCAGTCAGGATCGCCGGGCTTACAATCTGGCGCGAGGAGGTGTTCACAGAGCGGCGGGCATCATCAGGAAGCATGCCCGTGACCCCGTGCACAGCATTACGGACAAGTGGTTTTCCGGGGATTCATTGTATAAAGATATTAAGTTCGGGCCGGGGTATTACTCCATTGTCCGATCTGATGCAGGTGTTACGAAAAAAAACAAGAAAGCTGAGCTGCTGCAATACGGATTAATTGATGAAGAGTCGCGCCTGAACATCAATGTCGCCACCATGGATCAGTTACAGGGCTTCCCTACTGTCTCTAATGTGCTGGCCGCTAATATCACTCTTTTACTGACCAAAAAGCGGGGCAACAGCACCAAGGGGGCTCCCTCGTCCGTGGCAATGGCTAAGGGGCTGGTGGACGGACCGATTCGAAGTCTGGACGAGCTGCTTCAAGTGAAAGGAATGACGCGGGAAATTTTGTATGGTCCTTCTGGTCGTGATGGTGGCGGGAAGGCAGGTATTGCGCGCTATCTGACCTGTTTTTCCTCGGGGAAGGTGAATATTAATACTGCCGGGAAGGAAGTGCTTCATGCAGTGGGCTTTACGACCGGGCAGGTGCAGACTTTGCTCGCCTATCGTCTTTCGGGGTGGAAAGGGTTTGCATCGGTTAGTGCCGCGCTCAGTACGTTGGGTGCTACCGCGCAGAGTTCTCATTTGACACCTTTTCTGACCGTGCAGTCCAAGAATTTTACCATGACCTGTCTGGCCGGATTCGCGCCCGGAAAGTTTGTGGAACGAATCACCGCCAGAGTCAGCGTGGACAAAGATCAATTGCATTTCACCCGCTGGGAGTCCGAGTCCCTGCCGCGGATATGAACGGGGTTGCAGTATGAATTTTAAGAAGTTGCTCAAAATTATGCCTCTGACCCCTTCTTTCGGGAATAAGTCCCGGATTGGACTGGTGTTTGACGTGCATGGGCATTGCGCAGCTTCGTTTGAATATTCTTCCAAAGGCAAGCAGTGGCTTCCCCTGCCGCAATTACCTGAAACAAATCACCCTCGTCCCTGCTTCATGGTTCTCCCTTCAGCCATGCTCGCCTTGTGCCGAACCCCGATCCCGGACAAAGAGCAGAAGGACGCAGTGGCAGCTCTGGATATGGAATCCGGTCAACGTTTGTTCCGTTCCCCTGAAACAGGAGGCCGGGAGATCCGCTGTTATGGCGGGGAAAATGGTTTGACCGCTACCCTTGGCTGGCTATCCAACGAGTATCTTCATGAATGTCTGGAAACAGCAAAGGGCATGGGATTTCAGGTTACGACCATAGTGCTGCCTGAATTCGACTTGAAAGTTTCCGGGCCGACCCTGCTCGTGTCTCGCGAAAAAGAGGAAACACGTCTGTGTTGCATCCACAAGAAAGTTCCCGTGATCTGGCAGGTGGTACCGGATGGGGGACCGTCATTGGCAAGTGCGCTGGGTGTGGTTCTTGCGGAACTTGAGGCGGAAGGAAAGCCGAAGCCGGAAAAGGTTGTGGTCTGGATTCCTCCCGGTGGCGGGGAGCCGGATGGTTTCACTGAAGTAATCACAAATGGGCTGCCCGGAATTCCTGTGGAAAAAGTCCGTTCCTATGAAGATCTTTTGTCTTTGTTGCGCATGAACCATGTGAAAGGTTCTTTTCATGAAAGTCTTGAAGAGTGGGAGCGCATTCCCCTTGCTCCGAAAGACTACTTGCGGCCGGGGTTGGCCTTTGCGGGGGCCATTGCTGGTTGCCTGTTGCTTTTCTTTTCCGTGATTCATTTGAATACTCAGGATGCCGATGTTCTTAAGCAGGAGGCACATAAGGTTTTGTTTCTGGCAAAACGTACGGATGTGGTGACCATGGAGGTGCGGGAGTATGTCAGACGCAACAGGGAGATTCTTAGATATACGGTACAGAAGCCCTTTGTTTCACATGTGTTCCGTGATCTTGGTGATTCGGTTCCGGCTCAGGTTAAGTTGAATACCATGCGTCTTGATCAGTCCGGTAAGATTACCCTGCAAGGGGAGGCTAAAAATGAAATCAGCCTTATGGCCCTGCTGGAGAATCTGAGCAGTGCACAGATTTTCAGCAATGCGGTACTCGCTTCCATGAGCAAGTTGGAACAGGGGCAGGGGTTCCGGTTTGTGGTGGAGCTTGATTTTCCAGCTTGGCAAAGTTTTTTCAAGCCTAAAAATAAGCAGGGGGAAACGCAATGAACATTCTCCTTGCCTCTTGGAACAAACTTGATCCGCGAGACCGCCGTGCTTTGGGCATATGCATAATATTTCTGGTCTCTGTTGTTTTATATATAGGTATTCTGGCTCCTCTCGGCGATATGTATGAAGCCACGGTGCAGGAGCAGGCCGACCTGAAGAATAAAATTCAATTCAATACGCCCAAGGCCATGGTTTTGCCGGACCGGGAGGCAAAGCTGCGTCAGGTCAAGGGTGAATATGAATCCCTTAAACGCCAGTTGGAACTTGTGGATCGCAGGGATTGGGGAGCTTCTGATATTTATAATGAAATCAGAGATTATGCTTCTATTACCGGGATTACCATTAAGGAAATCCGTCCCTTAGCGAAAAAAAAGGATGGGTTTCTGTCCAGCCAGCCCATGGATGTGACCTTCAGCGGTCCGTTCACTGCTATTGAGAAGTTTATTTATTATCTGGAAACTTCGCCGCAGGTTTTTGTTGTTTCGGAAATATCGCTGACCGGTAAGAGCGGCACTATGCAGGGCGGTTTGGTGATCAGCAAGTATTCCATTCCTGCCGGGGTTGATTCCAAGATGGCGGAACACGCAGTGAAACTAGTGCTCTCCATGCCGCCATGGATCGGATACGCTCCTTTTGAGATAGCCCGGCACAATGGATGGCTCCATTCAAACGGCACGCGCATTGAGTGTTATTTTTCTGAGCATGAAAAAACTAATTTTGAGAAATTGTACGCCGGCGAAATCGATGGGACCGCCACCCATGCTTTGGAACTTGTCCAGCTTCTCACCAGAGGTGTGGACCTGCGCATAGTGGCTCCATTGGCGCAGTTTAAGGCCGGAGATGCTCTGATGGTGGCGGGGAATTCGCCTGTTAAATCCGTGAAGGATTTGCGCGGGAAGACGGTCTTTCTGGAGACAGGAGGGGCTGCGCACTATTTTCTGTATGAAGTTCTCAAGAAGAACGGCATGTCGCTCTCGGACGTAACGGTGAGCAATATGGCCCGTGACATAGTGGCCCAAAGTCTGGAAGCCGGACTCATTGAAGCGGGTGTGACCTTCGAACCCTATGTAGGGAGATTGCAGAAACTGCGCATCGCCAGACCTGTGGCAGGTCCGGAGGATGTGGACAACTGGACCTTGCAGTTTCTGGTCCTGCGTGAAGATGCCCTGCCCGGTAATGAAAAGGCAGTTGAAACCCTCATAAACGGTTTTGCGCGGGCAGTGCACTGGTGGGGGCAGCACCCGGACGAGGCCGTGCAATACCTGAGTGCCAATAGTCCTCAAGGGGTTTCACAGGGAACCATCAAGAAGATCCTGAAGAGTGTGCGGTTTCTGACTCCTGCTCAGGTGAGGGATTATTCTTGCGTCGGGCCGGAAGTGAATAATCCTCTGGATGAGTATTTCAGCAAATATGAGACATTTTTCAAGGAGGAGCTTGGATATGATGTGGTAGTTCCCAAGGCCGACATCATTGACTGGCAATATGTTCGCAAGGTGTACAATTGTACGTCGCATGCAAACGGTACCCACGGGGCAGGGGGCTGACCATGGGCATGGAAAGATATCTGCATAAAAACGCGGCGGACGCATTTTTCAGGATCGCGCTTATTGTCGCGGCCCTGACATTAGTCGGTGCAGTGCTCATTCTTTCCCTTCCCGCACCGCATCCCAAAGCGGTGAATTATGTGGATGCCACTCGCGAGCATCCGCCGTCCGATCCGCTGGCCTATCCCCATTATTCTTTTTTTACCACTAAGCGGCGTCATATCTTCCAGTACGGCCAGCTTCATCTGGTGCATCGTTCCTACAAGCGAACAGCTCCTGATTTGCCTCCCGGCCCCAATGTTTCCGGGCTTTCCCTTATGGCGACTATGCCGGGTGCGGGCAAGTCCTATGCAATCATCAGTGGAATCAACAGCGGCGCAAGCACATTGGTTACTCTGGGGCAGGTGGTCAGGGAAAGCATACTTGTGGAAATCGCTTCAAACCATGTGATTTTGGCCCGAAATGATCAGAACGTCACCTTGCCCATGACTACCGCGTGGGAAGCGCAGACTGAAAGTTTGATGAGTGAGGCCGGTATCTCTGAAGGAAGCGGAAGTTCCTATGCGCTTTCAGTTCCTTCGGGTGCAGGGGGGAAAGGCGTCAACGTAAATATCAAGGGTTGGGGGGTGTTCCTCATTCCTCTGACTGAAATGGAACGGAAAGACATGGGAATCCAGTCGGGTCGCGGACTGAAAGTGGCCCGTGTCGTGCGTAAGGATACAGGTCTGCTGCGCGGGGATTTGCTGCTGGCTGTTTCCGGCAGGCCCGTGGGTTCGATACCGCAGGTCAATGAGATATTGAAAAATAAAATCGGTAAGGACGTGTTTCTGACAATCATTCGTAAAGGAAACCCCATGAATGTGGATATTCTGATTCCCTGATTTTCACGGAAAGGGAAACAGGTTAACATTCAGGAAAATATAAGATGAGAGAATCCATGATGAGAGCTGCCCACTGCATACGATGGTTTGTCATTCTGGCGATGATATGCGCCTTTTCCGTTCCTGTGACCGGGGGGCCGGGACATGTTGCTCATGCCGCACCTGCTGGGAAAAATCGGATCGAGATCAATTTCAGGCAGACGGATATTATGGCCGTGCTGGAATTTTATTCGCATCTTATGGGCAAGACATTTATTCCGAATCCTCAACTCAAGGGGCCGGTAACAGTTATTTCCCCGAAGCCCGTGACTAAGTTTGAAGCTTTGCGGTTGCTGTATTCCGTGTTGGACATGAAAGGTTATACCCTTGTGCAGCAGAGCGGCTACTACAAGGTCGTCTCCAAAAGCATGGCTGTACATGAAGGGCTGAATGTAGATTCCATCACTGTGGGCGGCGATCAGATGGTTACTGAAGTAATCATGCTTAAGTATCTGAAAGCAGCTGACGTGATCGCTGATTTTCGGCAGATTCTGTCACCTGAAGGGTCAATTTTTTCTGGAAAGTCTAACAATTACATCGTGTTTACAGATACTGCTGCCAATGTGAACAAGATTAAGGAATTGATCAGCCACATAGACAAACCCGGCTCCCTGCCTTCTTCCAAAACCTACTCCCTGCAATACATTGAAGCCAAGACCGTGGCTCCGATGCTGACCAAGCTTTATACGGAAAAGGTGGCCAAGGCTGATCAGAGCAAGGTTCAGATTCTTGCCATGGAGGAGACGAACTCCCTGATCGTGCTTGCCCCGGAAAGTGTGCATACGGATATTTCCAAAATCGTAGCCAAACTTGATGTCCGTACCATGCAGGTCTCGATCAAGGCTTATCTTGTGGAAGTGACTCTGACCGATGAAACCAAGCTCGGTTTTGAGTGGATGTTCAATGTCAATTCGCAAGGGACATCTGCCGGTGGGTCCTTGGATTTCGGGGAAGCTTTTACCTCTGCCATGCTTGGTGGAACAAAGGAAGCTCTTAATTTTTCCATCGTCAACGGTGACAATTTTCAAGCGATGATGAATTTTTTCGCTTCGGATGATAATGCCCGCGTGGTTTCCGCGCCGCATATCTTGGCTCTTGATAATCAGAAAGCGAGTATTTCTGTGGGAACGGAAATTCCCATCCTCAAGCTGACCCAGTCTTCCATGACTTCTCAGCAGAATGTGATCAAGACTTACGATCACCGCAAATTCGGCATGCAGCTTGATATCACTCCTACAATTGCCGAAAATAGGGACGTGACCCTCAAGATTGATCAGACCCTATCCAGTCTGGTCACCGATGAGACTGATCCGGATCAGTGGAAATCTACTGACCGCGCGGCCTCCACAACCGTGCTGGTCAAGGATGCCCAGACTCTGGTTATCGGTGGACTTATGAGCGTCAACGGTGACTTGAACAAGAAAGGTGCACCTTACTTGAAAGATATGCCCGTACTCGGTCCTTTGTTCGGTACTCAGGATGATAAGATGACCAAGTCGGAACTCCTGTTATTCCTGACTCCATACGTGATCGCCACGCCGGATGAGGCAGATGAGATGAGCGGACTGCGCAAGGCTCAGAGTCCTATGGCTGTGGATGAATTCGGCCTTATTTTCGACCTCTAGCCCCGGAAAGAGATATGCAGGAAAAAGAAATGAAACTCCTTCCGGCAACACCTTATGACCTGTCCTCTCCCGACAGGGTCAGGGGCTGGTGGCAGCGTATCAGGCAGGCCGGGGAGTCTGAACAGGACGCGCTCAGGAGTACGGCGGAGTTTCTCGGTCTGGAGTGGATGGAACTCGACAAAACCTATCTTGCCGAGCCGGGACTGGTGCAGCTTGTGCCTGAGAGTTTTGCAAAGAGCCATCTGCTGCTTCCTTTGGCAAAGGAACAGGACGGGGTGGTTCGTATGGCTGTTGCAACACCTTTTATGGGAACAGCAGTGTCCGAAATGGAGCAGGCTTTGGAAATGGATATCCACATGGTTCTCGCTCCGGCGGATAATCTTGTGGATGCCCTTGAACGGGCCTACTCCGGCGAAGGCATGGAGGGGGTCTTCACCAGTCTGGATGATGACCTTGATTCCATGGATGATGTGGAGGATCTGCGGGATATGGCTCAGGCCGCGCCTGTTATCCGGCTGGTCAATAATTCCTTTCGAGACGCCATTGCTCAGGGAGCTTCGGATATCCATATTTCGCCTTATGAGGACGGTCTGGAAATACGCTTTCGTGTGGACGGCATCCTGCACGTGGTCAATACCGTGCCCAGAAAATATCAGGCGGCCATCATTTCCCGGATCAAGATTATGTCTAATCTGGATATTGCCGAACGTCGAATTCCCCAGGACGGTCGTATCCGGCTGAAGATGGAGCAGTCTGATTATGATATCCGCGTGGCATCCACACCCACCGTGTTCGGAGAAGGTGTGGTCATGCGTATTTTGGACAAGTCATCCATCAAGGTGGATATCGCGGATGTGGGCTTTGAGCCGGACATGCTCGAGATGTGGAAAAAACTTGTCCATCGACCCCACGGTGCAATACTCGTGACCGGGCCGACCGGGTCCGGGAAAACCACCACGCTCTATGCATCATTGAATTACATCAAGTCCCCGGAATTAAAAATAATCACCACGGAAGATCCGGTTGAATACCAGCTGCGCGGTATAGACCAGATTCAGGTCAATCCCAAAGTCGGGCTGACTTTTGCGGCAGCTCTGAGGAGCATTCTGCGTCAGGACCCGGATGTGATTATGGTCGGGGAAATCCGTGATTTGGAGACCGCTGAAATTGCGATCCAATCCTCCCTGACAGGTCACCTTGTGCTTTCCACTCTGCATACCAATGATGCCCCTACAGCCATCACCCGCCTTGTGGAGATGGGCATTGCTCCCTATCTTGCCGCTCCCACTTTGGCCGGGGCAATGGCCCAGCGGCTCCTGCGCAGGCTGTGCACTAATTGCAAAAAACAGGGAGCGGACGGCAAGTGGCAGGCTGTGGGCTGTGAGGAATGTGATGGTTCCGGTTACAAGGGCAGGCTCGGAATATTCGAGTTGCTGATCAATACTCCAGCCATCCAGACGCTTATCCAGAATCAGGCCAGTGCTGCTGACATCGGGGCCAAGGCACAGCAGGAAGGCATGCGCACCCTGCTTCAGGATGGCCTTGCCAAGGCGGCAAGGGGGCTGACCACGGAAGAGGAAGTCTATCGTATGGCTCAGGATAATTAGTTAAATTTTGTAATTGGAGCACTCATGGCAACGTTTACTTATACGGCTCTCAAAGACGGCAAGCAACTTTCGGGGGAGATGGAAGCTGCTGATGTCACAGCTGTGCAGCGTGAACTTTCCGGGCAGGGAGCCAGAGTGCTGCGGGTGGAACGTAAGGACGGCGGTCCGGAGGAAGAACAAAAAGGAAGCGTAAAGAGCCAGTCCCTCTTCGGTAAGCGTATCAGTTACAAGCAGGTCACCTCTTTTACCCGCCAGTTTGCCACCCTGTTGGGATCAAGCCTTCCGCTTGTGCGGGCTCTTTCATTTTTACAGGACCAGAACGCAGGCACTGTGCTGGGAGAGGTCATAGGCACTATCAATTCCCGTGTACGCGAGGGTATGCCCCTGTCGCGGGCCTTGTCCGAATATCCTAAACATTTTGATACGCTTTATGTTTCACTTGTGGCAGCGGGAGAGACAGGCGGTATGCTGGATAAGGCTATGGATAGGCTGGCCTTTATGCGTGAGGCTCAGGAGGACCTGCGTTCCAAGGTTTCCGGGGCCATGATTTACCCGGCCATCATGTTCATTGCCATGGTGGGGGCGATCATCACCATGATGCTGCTCGTGGTTCCAAGATTTGCCCAGATGTTTTCCAGTATGGGCCAGAAGCTTCCCGTTGCCACCCGTGTGCTCATCGGTATTTCGGACACTTTGCAGCAGACATGGTGGTTGTTTCCTTTGTTTCTGGTGGTCGTCATCCCTGCATGGAAAAAGATAGGTTCCACCCCCGCAGGGCGTATGCGTATTGATACCGCCAAACTCAAGCTCCCAGCCCTCGGTCCCATTGTCATACAGGTCAGCATGGCCCGCTGGTGCCGTACTTTGGGAACCCTGATCGGTTCCGGTGTTCCATTTCTGTCCGCGCTTCAGTCCAGTGCCGGAGTAACCGGAAATGTGGCTGTCTCAAAAGTTGTGGAAAAGGCGACCGCCGAGGTCCGCGAGGGCAGCAAGCTGGCGACTCCGCTTAAGGAGAGCGGCGTCATCCCGGCATATGTCACAGAAATGATCTCCATGGGCGAGGAGTCCGGTTCCCTAGACACTATGCTCGGAAAAATTGCTGAACATTACGAACGTGAGGTGGATCAGCTGGTCAAGAATCTCACCTCACTTCTGGAGCCGGTTATGATTCTGGTGATGGGCGCGGTGGTCGGTTTCATTGTTATGGCAATACTGCTGCCGGTATTTCAGATGCAGCTTATGGCGGGGTGATATTTGCAGAATACAAAAGTGAAATTTCCTATGGCCGTATGAAATTTTTTTATTAAATCGCTGGAGAGGAGTCTATGTTGAAGCGAATTATGTTGATTTTGTCGGTTGCTGTCATGTTTTCCGGTTGCGTTAATAAACAGATGCTAAAGGAGCAGATTGCCGAGGCCATTCGCGAAAATCCCCAGATTGTACTTGATGCCTTGCGTGAGAAAAAAATGGATATGCTGGTAATTCTTGAGCAGGGCATAAGTGAGCGGGAGAAACTTAAGCGTGCAGCCCGGCTTGAAGCGGAGATACAAAATTCATTCAAACCTCGGATTTGGGCCGGTAGACCGATGCTTGGCAATGTTGATGCCCCGGTAACCATCGTAGAATATTCTGATTTTCTATGCCCTTATTGCAGTAAGGCGGCAAGTGTGGTCAGCAAGCTGGCTATAGAACAACCTGAAAAGTACAGGCTTGTTTTCAAACACCTGCCTATGAATGAAAAATCCCGTAAGTTGGCTCTTTTTTTTGAGGCCATAGCCCTGTTTGATAAGGAGAAGGCTTATAAATTTCATGATCTCGTTTTTGGACATCAGAAAGAACTATATGAAGATAATTCCGGTGCTGTTCTAGCTAAGATTATTGATGAAGCCGGCGTTGATCATGACCTGCTCCAGAAAAGTATCAATTCAATGCAGGTGCAGGAGTATCTGCTGGCTGATGAAAAAGAGGCCAGAGCGTTCAAGATAAATGCTACCCCTACATTCCTTATTAATGGGGTTGTCGTGCGTGGCTACCTTCCGGCGGAGAGATTCGAAAAGAAGGTTGATCTTATTCTGGAAAAAACGACCAAAAGGACAACAGCTGAAGCTCAAGAGGGTGAAGCCTGCGAAGATTGTCTGAATCAAATGTAAATGGTGTTACAAAATCCCCCCAGCCGAACTAGTTCGGCTGGGGGGATTTATTTTGATTGAGAGCACATCTATCAGGCTGTAACTTTGCGCATGGATTCCGCACATTTTTTCTTGCGGGTTAGAACAACAAACAAGGCCGGGATGAGTATCACTGCCCCCACTGTGGCTGTGATTTCGCCGAATATAATGGCCTGGCAGATGGGTGCCCAGCCGGGATCGGACAGGGCCAGCGGGGTCAGTCCGGCAAAGTTTGTGATGGTGGTACTGGTGATGGGGCGCAGTCTGTCTGCGGCACCTCTTCTGGCGGCTTCAAAAAGCGGGACTCCCTCCTTGATGTAGTTGCGGATGGTTTCCACAACAATGATGGCGTCGTTGACCACGATACCCACCAGAGCCACAATGCCGATGGCTGCGGAAAAGGAGAAGGGAAGGCCGAAGAGCATGAACCCGAAAAAGACTCCCACTTGCGAGAACAGAACCGTACTTAGAATGATGAGCGGATAGAGCAGTGAATCAAAGAGCAGGGCAAGGATAGCAAAAACAAGGATGATTGCTCCGCAGAGGGCTTTGAACATATTGGCGTAGGTTGTGTCAGCTTCCTCTTCTCCGATAACGGTATAAGAATATCCCTGTGGCCAGTTCTGTTGCATCCTTTTGAGGACCGGGGTCATAATTTGGATAACTTCCGGCAAGAATATGTCCTTGTTTTTGGCTAATACGGTGACCGCCCGTACTCCGTCCGCATGGAGGATAAGTGGCGTAGTCGTCGTCATACGCGGATTGGTTACGCTTTCAAGGGGTATGGAATCCCCCTCGCCGTCAATTATGCTAAGACCTTCAAGCTCATGCCAGCTTTTGGGACCTGCCATTTTTCCGTTCTGGCTGGGCCACCATGTGCCTATGCGGACTTCAAGATCATCTTGAGTTCCGGGCCGCTGATAGTCTGCGACCTTCTCATTTTCCATATAAACCATCATTTGAGCTGCGAGTTCATCGGCAGTTAATTCGTGATGGGCCAGAGCCTCCCGCATGGGCGTATAGCGCAGTTCGGTACGGGCCGGGCCTAAATTGTCGCGCACATCGTAGACTCCTGAAATGGAGTTGAGTTCATCTTTGATGTTTTGGGATATATCCCGCAAAGTTACGAAATCTGTGCCGACAACTTGAATTTGAATTGGATCTCCGTTTTCCGGTCCGCCACGCTGGGCATTTATATAAACTTTTGCTCCGGGCTGGTCCTTGAGTGCTTCCTCAAACTCTTGCTTAAGTTCGGATACGTATTCGAAGGCAATGCGCTCCCTGTCTTTACCGGGGATCAGGTAGCAGGCGAAGCCCATTATGTATGGAGTGTCTTCCCCCCGCATATGGTCGAAATCTGATGATTTGGAGTAGGCATCCTTGCCTCCCACCACGCGCATGATATTTTGGATGTATGTTTTTTTTTGCAGGATCGGGCTGAGTTTTTCAGCCACCTTGGAGGTTTCTTCAATGGGAGTGTCTCGGGCCAGTTCCACGCTTACACCGATGGTGCGCCCGTCTTCGTTGTTATAAAGGGTACTGCGCATCCCGGCAGTTGCCACGATGCTCAGGCAGAACAGTCCCAAGGCTCCGCCGATCCAGAGAGCAGCCCGCTTTCTGCTAGGAATGACATTGCGGCCCAGCCATCCGGAGAGCTTTGTTTCAAGATTATGTGATAGTTTGTCTATGAATCCCGGTTCATGGTTACCGCTTTTACCGAGAAAGGGGCGTAAAAGCGGTGGCCCGATAATGATGGAAACAATGAATGAGACAATGAGGCACACAGCCGCTGTTACCGGGATTATACGCATGAATTTTCCGTCAATTCCGGGAATCATGGCTAATGGGGTAAAAACTAAAATTGTGGTGACTGACCCGGAAAGCGAAGGAACTGCATAGGTGGATATGGTGTATTTTACTGCTGCGGTGAAGTTCATTTTCTTCAGGAAAAGGGCATCGTGCATGCCTTCCATGATAAGGATGAAATCGTCTACCAGCAGCCCCAGCGCGATGATCATTCCGATGATGACCAGCAGGTTGAAAGTGTAGCCCATGGCCCAAAGGATAGCGACCGTACCAAGCAGGGTCAGAGGTACGGACAAGGCCGCCACTGTTGCTTCTCGCCATGTCAGCAGCACGAGAAGTACACAAAAAACAGCCAGCATGGCTTGCCAGCCGTTGGTGAATCCCCTTTCCAGTTCGGTTTCAATCATTTCAGCCTGATTGCCTGTAAGTCGCCAGTGGACTCCTTCGGGCCAGATGTTTTCACTTTCAGCTTTAGACAGTTCTTTTTTTACCAGTGTGACAAGATCAATAGTGTCATATCCGGGTGATTTCAGGACAGACAATCCTACTACCGGCTCGAATTCGCCGCTTTCCCAGCTTAAGGAAGCTTGTTTGGCTCCTCTCATATGGCTTTTACGTACGGTGGCAATATCATCCAGACGCACGACACCGCCGCCGAAACGTTTGCCGATGAACAGTGTTTTGAGATCTTCAAGGTCATTATATGCACCGTCCATACGGAGTGAAAATTTCAGATCCTTGTTTTCAAATTTTCCCCACGGGGCATCCATGCCGTTCCGGGCGACCTTGTTGCGGACCAATGAGGCGGGTATTCCGTATTTCTTCAGTTTGGCGGGATGGAGTTGGATATGGATGACTTCTTTACGGATGCCGATTTTTCCGATTTTCCGAATGCCCGGAATCTGGCGCAGTCTGCGCCGTAACGAGACTCCCAGATCCTCAAGAACGGAAAGGCTGACATTCCCGGAAAGGGCGATGGTGGTGATGGGAATATCGTTAACTGTGGAAAATTCAATCTTAGGTTCTTTGGCACTTTTGGGCAGTTCATTTCTGGCTGTATTTATGCGCTGACGTAAAAGCTGCTGGCTTTCTCTAATGGAACAGTCCGCTTCGAAAGTTACAATGATGAGCGAAGTGCTGTAGATAGAGGTGGAACGGACCCGTTTTACTCCTTTGAGTCCGCGCAGCTCCTTTTCGATTTTCTGGGTGACGGATTTTTCCACCATGGCAGAGTTGGCTCCCTCCCAGTCGGTGGTGACATAAAAGGTAGGTACTTCCAGATCAGGCAGGCCCTCTTTATTCATGGAGTGGTAGGCTACCAGCCCAAAGCCGATAAGAATCAATCCCCAGATGATGGCCGGGACTTTGCGCAGAAAGAAAAAGGAAAAGATAGGGTTGTGTTTAGCGTTATTCATTGCTGTTCTCCATGGATTGGGAGGGGGCAATGATAGTAACTGGTGCACCGTTCACGACTTTTTTGCGTCCGCTGGAAACGACCAGCTCTCCCGCTTTAAGGCCGTTCAGAATTTCAGCAAAACGAGTATCCCGCAGTCCTATGGTCAGGTTTCTTCTTTGGGCAAAACCGTCCTTGCAGACAAAAGCATAGGGCTGGTTTCCGTCATAGAGCAGTGAACTTAGCGGGATGCGCAGGCTGTTTTCTTTTTTGTTTACCATTATCCAGCAGGTGACGAACATGCCGTCCTGTATGAAATGCTCTTGTTGTTTCAGTCGTGCTTTAACCCTGATAGCTCTTCTTTTTCCATCGACCTGCGGGCTGACCGACCAGATTTTGCCTTGCCGTTTCGGTGCGGTTTCATAGGTCATGCCCGGAGGCCATCCTTCAAAGCCCATGGCAATGTCTGTCGGCTGGCCTATGCGAACGCGACGGCCCTGTTTTTCCGGCAGGTTGAGTATTATTTCCATTTCTCCGGGATCAATGATGGTCATGGGTGCAGTGGCCTCAAGATCCGCATGGGTTGAATGTTTTACGTTTTCAGGCTGGAAATAATCACCGGCCTTGATGTTTATTCTGGCGATGATTCCATTAAATGGAGCGCGTAATTCCAGCTTTTCCGGCGAACGGCTTACTTTACCTAATTCAGCGCGGGAACGGTTCAGTCGTGCTTGTGCGGAACCGATTCTCAACTTAGCCGCAGCTAAAGCGGCTTCTGCTTTTGTAGAACTGTATCTGGACTGTTCGTATACGTTTTGGGCCAGGAATTTTTGCTCGTAAAGTTTCTTTTTGCGTTGGTGATCCTGCCGTGCTTCCGCAAGGGTTTCTTCCGCTTGTTTCAGGGTGGCCCGCAGTGCATCCAGTTCCCGCTGGGCCGCGAGGTGATTGGCTCTGCTTTGTGATACGTCCGAATGTTTGTCACGGGAGTCAATGCGGGCGAGTTGCTGTCCAGAGCTGCCTTGACCCGGTCCGTATACCGCAGAGCCTTCCCGGAGCGGACTTCCGTCTCTGTCTTGACCGATGAAGACAACCTTGCCGGGTTCTTCAAATTGGAGCGATAATTTGCGCACCGCCTGCGCGCGTCCTTCGGCCATGATCCTTTGGAATACAGGGCCGCTGGAAATAGTGTGGGCATTTATACGTAGCGGGGTCTGTTCTGTGTTTTTTGACTTTGCAATGGCGTCCAGTTCATCCAAGCGCCAAAGCCAGACGAAGATGACGGCAACAATTGCCATGGCAGCTAAAAGATACAGGCTTGTTTTTTTAAGGGACGGCATATCTATCTCTTTGGTTTGCAGCTGTTCTTTAAGAACGGCTGATATCAATATTATTAGAATGATTGTTCGATGAATTGTATGGGGTTCGTTTGACATAGCTACGGAAGCCGTGTCAATAAAATTCGAACAACCATTCGATAAATGAGGTGGCAATGGCCAGAAAAGTAGATCGGGAAGGAACAATCAAACGCAGGGGACAAATTCTCAAGGCGGCCGGAAAGTGCTTTGCTGTTAAGGGGTTTCACCAATCCAGTATGGCAGATATCTGCAAGGAAGCGGGGTTAAGCCCCGGCACAGTTTACCATTACTTCCGTTCAAAGGACGAGATGATTCTTCATTTTGCACAGCGGGAGTTGGAACAGGCACAGGAGTACGCCGAAGCCTTGGAAAATTTCGGCTCAGTTGAGGAGTTGGTTGATTTCACCATCTCGGCGATTCTGGGGTCTGAGGATCACGGGGAATTGCAGTTCTACCTTGAATTGCTGACCGAGGGAGGTCGTAACCGTGATGTGGGTAAGGTTCTGCTTCAAGCTGATGAAGTCGTATACTACGCCCTCAAGAAACACCTGACGAGGCTGGATATTCATGGTCATGGGGCTTCAAAGGGTTCTCTTGCCTACTATGTGGGGATGCAGATATCTGCGCTGGAAATATTCAAGCTGGAGGACCCTTCTGCCAAGGAGAGCAGGGAAGTATCCATGCTTTTTAAGAAGGGATTATTGAGTGTGCTGAACGGGGTAAAAGATAGTTGACCCCCCATTATTTCGATGAAGGATAAAGATCCCGGACAATCTCAGAATAAACCTGAGATTGTCCGGGATTAATTATTTATTTGGAAGAACTATGCGAATACCCACCGTATTCAGCTCCAAGGGAATTGGCTACCGGATTCTTCTCAAAGTAATCCAGACATCTTTTCATGTCTTCAATGAGCAGAGATCCAATGTCCCGGCTGACTCCGTGACGGACCAGAATACGCATCAGCACGAGATCTTCGCGGTGGGCGGGCATGGAATAGGCCGGAACCTGCCAGCCTCTGGAGCGCAGTTTGTCTGAAAGGTCGTAGCAGTTGAATCCTGTTACTGATTCTTTTAGTGACCATGATACTGCGGGAATGCCGCCTCTGCCGTTGTATACGATGTCGAATACGCCCAGCTTTTCGATTTCATCTGCAATATAGGCGGCGGTGTCGTAGCAGGCTTGATGAATTTTACGGTAACCTTCCCTGCCCAGACGCAAAAAGTTGTAATACTGGGCCACAATCTGGCCGCCGGGTCTGGAGAAGTTCAGGGCGAAGGAGGGCATGTTGCCGCCCAGATAATTGACCCAGAAAATAAGGTCGTCCGGGAGGTGTTCCCGGTCGCGCCAGATGATCCAGCCTACGCCCAACGGGGAAAGGCCGAACTTGTGGCCGGAAGTGTTAATGGACTTTACCCGTTCAAGCCTGAAATCCCATTCAAGGTCCGGGTCGCAGAACGGGGCAAGGAATCCGCCGCTTGCTCCGTCAACATGGACGGGGATATCCAGTCCGGTTTCATCCTGAAGTTTATCCAGTGCTTCGCATACTTCTTTGACCGGTTCGTAGTCGCAGGTGAAGGTCACCCCGAGAGTGGGAACCACGCCGATGGTGTTTTCGTCACACCGTTTGATCACCTCTTCGGGGCTCATGATTAAACGGTCTTTTTCCATGGGAATTTCGCGTAATTCAATATCCCAGTACTTGGCGAATTTGTGCCAGCAGATTTGTACCGGTCCGCAGATCATGTTCGGTTTATCTGTGGATTTTCCCTGCGCTTTCATTTTTTCACGCCAACGCCATTTCATGGCCATACCGCCGAGCATGGCGGCTTCGGATGATCCGGTGGTGGAGCAGCCGAGGGTGTTTGCCGCATCCGGGGAATTCCAGAGATCGGCCAGCATATGCACGCAGCGGCTTTCCAGTTCCGCTGTCTGGGGATATTCGTCCTTGTCGATCATGTTTTTGTCCAGACACTCGTCCATGAGCTGGTGGACTTCAGGGTCTACCCATGTGGAGCAGAAGGTCGCCAGATTCTGGCGGGAGTTACCATCGAGCATCAACTCATCATGAACTACCTGATATACATCCCTTGGAAGATGCTCCTGTTGAGGGAATTTATATTTGGGCATGGTCTGGGCCATATCGGATGAAGCATATACATCATCCATAAGTGCTTCCCTTATTTTGTCTTTTTCGTGCAGCATTTTGTATCTCCTGATATTATTGTTTGGATAAATTGGTTGGTATGCTGTGGGCATTTGCCGATATAGAGATGGCTTACAATTAATTTTAATTTTTACGGCACAGAATGGAAAAGATCAACCGGGGAGAATAAATATGTATGCTGCATCCGTATATCACAATGCTTTTTGAGGAAGTCTGCATGCAAATAAGACTGCTCTTGTTACTTTGTTACTTATCATAGACTGGAAATAGACTTGTGGAGTATGATTTCTGCGGGGAATCAATAATAAGTGACACTTTTTGTGTCATGGCGACAATGTTGTCGCAAAGCGTCTCGACCCTTGATAATCCGGGGGATTTGTCCGTATTGCTGTTTTTTGCGACACTATCGTCGCATACAGCTGGAAATGTAAAACTGTGCTATTGCGCTAACTTTCACAAGCTGTGCGTAGGTTTTGGTGAGTCCTTACTATTTTGGCCCGTTTATTGCTCAAAGCGAACACAATGCGGCTGCAGACGCATTAGCATGAATCTCATGCACCAAGGGGTGATTGCCGGATGACCGGCAGTTGCAAAATAGCACAATCAACATATGCTCTTTAGTTAAAAGTTAGTTATATAAAAGAGTTGCAAGCGTACTGACTTAAGGGAGGAAGTATGGCTACAAGTAGTAAGAACGAAGGGGCGGACCTTCGTCCGGATTTAAAAATTCTTGTTCCGGCAACGCTGGTGCTGTTCGCAATTATCGCGTGCTCCATTTTGTTTACCGAAACAAGTGAAAAAGTTCTCAAGGCTGCGTATGGCGCTTTTGCCAGCAACACTGGTACCATCTACCTGTGGGTTACCGTAGGTATGATGTTCCTCTGCGCTTTCTTCATGTTCTCCAGCTACGGCAACATCAAGTTCGGAGAAGAGGATGAGAAGCCTGAATTCAATAACTTCTCATGGATCGCCATGATGTTCTGCTCCGGTGTTGCCGGTGCGGTTATGTTCTGGTCCATTGTTGAGCCTCTGTTCAACCTGGCTTATCCTCCAAAATTCGCAGAACCCCTGAGCAGGGAGTCTTTTGAGTGGGCCATGTCCTACGTCCTGCTGCACTGGGGCCCCGTAACCTGGCCCTGGTATATGGTTACTGCACTGCCCATCTGCTACATGTTCTACAAGCGCAAGAAGCCTGTTCTGCGTATCAGTGCCGCTGCAGAGCCTGTTCTCGGCGAAAAAGTCAACGGCGGCATCGGCAAGGGAATCGAGGTGTTCTTCATCATCGGTCTCATGTTCTCCAATGCCGCGGTTATGGGCGTTTCCGTTCCTATTGTTAACCATGCGCTGGCTAAGACTCTCGGCATCGAGCCGAGCTTCACCATGGAAATGTGCATTCTTGCCGTGAGTGCTGTTATCTTCACCGCCAGTGTCTCCATGGGTCTGAAGAAAGGTATTAAGATCCTTTCCGACACCAACGTTGTCATCGCCCTTTCCATGGTTTTCTTCTGCCTCGTTGCAGGACCTACCGTATTTATTATGGACAACTTCACCAACTCCTTCGGGAATATGGTGGGTAACTTCTGGTCCATGATTTTCTGGACCGATCCTTACACCGACGGCTCCTTCCCGCAGGACTGGACAATCTTCTATGCCCTGTGGATGGCTTCCTACGGTCCTTTCATGGGCTTGTTCATCGCCCGTATCTCTCGCGGACGTACTGTAAGAAATGTTGTCGGTATGGGGCTGGCCGGTGGTATCGCCGGTTCTTACATGATCCATGCCGTATTCGGCGGTTACACCATGTGGGCTCAGCTTAATGGTGTTGTTGATGCTGTTGGCGTACTCAAGGCCAGCGGCGGTCCCGCAGCTCTGGTTGCGGTTCTCAGCACCCTGCCCGCAGGTTCCGTTGTACTCATCGGTTACTGCGTGTTCTCTACCATCTTCCTGGCAACCAGTGTTGACTCCTGCGCATACATCATCTCCTGCGCAGCAACCACCAAACTGGTTCCCGGACACGAACCCACCAGAGGTCACCGCTTCTACTGGGCTGCTGTTCAGGCTGGTCTAGCACTGGCGGCAATCACCATGGGCGGTCTTGGACCGGTTAAGATCTTTGCGAACTTTGCCGGCGCGCTTATGCTTATCCCCATCGGATTTGCCGTGGCTGCATGGTTTAAGATGGTCAAGGATGACAATGCACTTCTAATGTGCTGCACACCAAAGAAATAAACAACCTCGCGTAGCAAAGGGAAGGCCCCCTCGAGTCCTGACGGAGTAACCTCTCAGGGGTCTCCCCTTGCGCAAGAGAAAAATCATAAGTAGTTGAAATAAAAGGAGAAAGAAAATGGCAGACCAAGCTAAAAGAGTAGCACTGCTCGGATTTGACTGCGCAATCCCCAAGAGACTCGAAGCTCTTATCGAGGAAGGCGCACTGCCCAACTTTAAAAAGTTCAAGGCTGAAGGGTCTTATATGACTGAAGGGTATAACATGCCCACAGTTACCCCTCCTTCCTGGGCTACCATCTGCACCGGCGCGTTCCCCCGCACTCACGGCGTAGAGGACTACTACTATTACAACGAAGGTGAGTCCCTTCACTTCTCCAAGTGCGTTCAGGCTTTCGGTTCCGAAATGCTGACAGCCCAGACTATCTGGGATGCATGGGATAAGGCCGGTAAAAAGTCTATTGTTGTCAACTACCCCACCTCCTGGCCTTCCAAAATGGAAAACGGCATCATGGTTCAGGGTGAAGGCCTTTCCGCTGCTGAGCACCGCTGGCAGATCGAAGGTTACGAACACAAGGAATGGCTCTGTGCTGAATCCTGCGTAGCTACCGATTTTTACCCCATCGGCGTTCAGGCCCGTTTCGAAGAAGCTGAAGGCTGGAAAAACATCCCTGAAGAAGTTGAAGATCAGGAACCTCTGGAAATGGTCATTCCCATGGAATTCGGCCATGCCATGGATCCCCTCAAGCCTCAGACCTGGTACGGCCTGACCTGGGAATCCGATGATGACGGTTATGACATCTTCGCACTTTGTCCTGAAAAAGATTTCTCTAAAGCATTCTTCACCATCAAGTTGAAAGAGTGGAGTGATGTTGTTGAGCATCAGTTCCCCATTGAATCTGACGGTCGCATCGAGCCCGGTTACTTCCGCTGCAAGCTGATGGAACTCTCCGATGACGGTGATGATTTCAAACTCTACATTTCCGGTATCAACGGAACCAAGGGCTACTGCGCACCCGCAGACGCTCTCAAGAACGTAGACTTCACCAAAAACATCCTCGCCAATGACATGGGTTTTGTCGGTCACGCTAACGGTATCATCGATGATGAAACCATCATTGAACTTGCTCAGTTCCATTCCGAATGGCTCACCGAAGTCCTGACTACCCTCATGAAGGATAACCCGGATTGGGATCTGGTCTACATGCATACCCACCTCATCGACTGGTTCTACCACGGTTTCCTCGACCAGATGGACAGCGATGACGAAGCAGTTCGCGAACATGCCATGAACCTTGAGCGTGCCATCTACCAGATCGAGGACAAATACCTCGGCATCATGATGGAAGCTATGCCCGAAGATACGCTGACCTGCCTGATCTCCGACCACGGTGCAACACCTATCGGACCGATCCTCAACACAGCAGAAGCACTGAAACAGGCCGGCCTGACCGCTTATGAAGCTCGTGAAGGCGACGGTAACTTCTTTGATGAGTCCGAAGGCTTCAACTACGAACTCATCCCTGAGAAATCCAAGGCTGTGCCCCAGCGTTACATGTTCGTCTACGTAAACCTCAAATCCAAGTACCCCGGCGGTATTGTTGAGGACGAAGATTACGAAAAAGTACGTAACGAAATCATTGATGCTCTCTACGACTACAAACACCCCGAAACCGGTGAGCGTCCGGTTATGTGCGCCATCCCCAAAGAAGACGCGAAAGTCTTCGGCATGGGCGGCGAGCAGGCCGGTGACGTTGTATACGTTCTCAAGCCTGAATACATGGCTGAGCACGGCTACGGGTTCCCCACCGGTGAATCCGGATGCGGTTCCCTGAAGAACGTCATGATGTGGCGTGGCCCCGGCGTTAAGCAGGGTTATGTTTACGACCGTCCCCGCTGGCTGGCCGACGTTGTACCTACTTTCTGCCACGCAACCGGCAACCCGGTTCCCGCAGATACCGAAGGTGCAATCTGCTACCAGATCTTCGAAGATAAATAATATTTGACCCCCCATGGGTCATTCACACCTGATTCCGCTTAAGCGGTGTGGTTTAGCCTCCTAGTAATAAACCACACCGCCAGCGGGGCCCGGAGTCAACGGAACTTCGGCCCGTTCGGCACGGACCCCGGAAGAAGGTGGTTCATTATCTTAAAACAGCCCGTGACTTTGCTGAGCAAGGTGCGGGTAAAATAAATGGAGAACAGCATAATGCTCTTTTTCGTAAACAAGCCTGAAGAGAGAGTCCTTGAGCGCATCGCGCTTGTCGGTGGCGATGAGGACAAGGCCCTGCTTCTGGTCGGTGATGCCGTAACCTTCGGCACTGCCCACTGGGAAGAAAAACTCGAAGATATGGATGTGGAAGACATTTACGTGGCTAAAGATGCCGTGGATGGACGCAACATCGAACTCAGCGACAACTGTGAAGTGGTGGATTACGGCGAAATGGTCGACCTGCTGCTGGGCAGTGATGAAAAAGTCGTATCGCTTTAAGGAGAATGTGAGATGTCCAAGACCCTGACTATCATGCTTATGTCCGGTTCCGCTGAGAACGAAGACGCCCAGTTTGCAACAAATCTCGCAGAAGCGGCTCTTGAAAAAGGTCACAAAGTCCAGATGTATCTTTTCGGCAATGCCGTAAATATTTCTAAACAGGAAGTGCCCATCGAAGGCGATTTGCATATCGCACCCAGACTTGTTGATCACATTGAACCGACAAAGAATTTCGAACGCATTGCCCGGTTGACTGAAAAAGGTGCGGATATTTCCACCTGCCATACCAACGAGCATGCCCGCGGCATTGAATCCAAGGAATACGTTGACGGAGTTAAATGGGGCGATGTCGGCGGCTCTTTCACCAAATATCTCATGACCTCGGACGTAATGCTGTCCATCGGTCACTAGGAGGAAGATCATGATCAATTCCGCATGTCTGATCGTATCCAAACCCCTTGGTGTGGAGCTTTCCGCTCTCGGTATCCGCACCGCATGGGCCTGCCACCAGAACGGCTTTGAATGCAAGCTGGTCTTCTCTGAAGAAGGCGTCTGGTGTCTGACTGAAAATCCCGGCTACCACACTTCCATGATCAATGATTTCATCGGCGAAGACGGCGAAGTCGTTTGTATTCGTGAAGATCTCGAGAAGCGCGGTATCGATGAAGATGCGCTGGTGGATGGCGTTGAAGTCATTGATGCCGAAGAAGTTGCCGAGATGTGTGAAGACTTCGAAACCGTCAACTATTTCTAAAAGAATTTGAGGGAAGGAATATGTCCAAAGTAGAATTTGAACGTCTCGATGAAAATCGCGATTCTTTTAAGGTCGGTGCCAAAGCTGTTCCTGAAATCATTATGGATTTCTCCAGCATCACCCCCGAAGAACGCAATCAGGAAAGCATGGGCTCCCGCATGCTCTGTGTTGCTGCACTGGCCTGCTTTTCCAACACATTTATCAACGCCCTTGAGCGTAACGGCGCAGTCGTAAAATCCATGAAAGGCTCTGCTGAAGCCTCCAAGGATAAAGACGAAGTCATGCGTACCCGCTACACCGAACTGGAAATTAATTTCGAAGTGGGCCTTGAAGAAAAGGATCGCGAAATCTTCGAAACCGTAAAAGACAATATGCTTAACGGTTCCCTGCTTACCTACTCTCTCGAGGAAGGCATGGAAGTGGACTACAACCTGTCCATGGTAGCTGTTTAGTAATTAAAATATAAGTAAGTTTAAATTTAGGAGAAAATAAAATGGCAGATAAAAAAGTAATCCTCGTGGCTTGTGGCAGTGCAGCAGTTGACGCAGACGGCGCAGCTCTCAAGAAATTCATGAAAAAGACCGCAACCGTTGCTTCTTTTGACAACGACGGCGTTGTTGCTGCAGCTTCTGCAATTGAAGGCGCAGCTGTTGTTGCTCCCGAAGGCATCGCAAAAGTATTCGAAGAAGACGGCGCATACGCTGTTGTTGATCTCGGCGATGTAGACGGTGCTGCTCTTGAAGCCGCTGTTGCACAGATTTCCGATGCTGCTGACCGCCGCACCCTGATCGTCCTTGCTTGCAACGAAGGTCTCTACTTCGCAGGCCTCGGCATCAACAAAAAAGCAGGCAAAGTTGAGCGTTCCGCTACTGCTGCTGATATCATCGCAACCATCTGTTACGTTGCCGACCTGCTCGTTCCCGCAGACTGCACCGGCTCCGTCCTCTATCAGGTTCTCAAAGATCCCAACATGAAGATCAAGGAAGTAACCAAGCTCAAAGAAGCTCTCGCACGTATGGAAGTTGCTCTGCAGCGTGACAACCGCGAGCCCTGGGACAAGCACGACTGCGCCTAGGCAGCCAGCCTATAAAGCACCATCTGCTGCGTAAAGTGAATTGTTAGCGAGTCTTCGAGCTTACAAGATCTTACCCCTGTGGGGTGCGCGCCTTGCATCTGACGCTTTCTCGACAGCCTAGGATGCATGTTTCGAAGAGTTTAAGAGGGCCGGAGTACTCCGGCCCTCTTGTAATATTTAGATAACTGCCGTGAACTCAGGGGTGTGTCCACGGTAACGAGGGGTGAATTTATGAGTACTGCGACCGCAGCAACTCTTGAAGGGTTGAAACTTAAGCAGGACCTCGGTTTTGCAAAAAAAGGCCTTTTCTGGGCCTTGCTTTCCGGGATCACCTGGGGATTTGACGGGGTTGTTCTGGCCATGGCTTTCGGCATTGCCGCTTTTGCCGATGAAAGTGTCTGGCTGCTGGCCCCGCTGACCGTGGCCGGGCTGCATGATTGCTTTTCCGCTTTCTGGCTTTTTATCTACAATATTATTACCGGACGTATGAAGGAACTGGGCCGGACCCTGCGCAGTAAGTCCGCACGGCTGGTCATGCTCGGTGCGCTTTTCGGAGGCCCGGTGGCTATGTCCTGTTACTTTCTGGGAGCTAAATTTGCCGGGGCTGCATACGTGATGCCCATCACAGCTCTTTATCCGGCTGTTGCTTCCGTTTTTGCTTCCATTTTTCTTAAAGAACGCATCTGCAAAAGGGCCTGGGTTGGGCTGGTCATGTGTATCGTGGGCGGTATCGTAATCGGCTACACCCCGCCTGAAGGTGCGGTGGGTTCTGAATTCTACCTCGGCATCATGCTCGCGCTGGTGGCTACTTTCGGTTGGGGCATTGAAGGCGTGCTGGCCACTTCCAGCATGGACTTCCTTGATCCCGCTGTTGCCCTCAACGTGCGCCAGATTACTTCCGCATGTGTCTTCCTCGGTGTGGTCCTGCCCCTTGCCGGAGGCTGGGACATGATTGTGCCTGCTTTGACCAGCGAAGTTTCATGGGTTTTTCCGGTGGCCGCATTTTCCGGTGCCCTTTCCTATCTCTGCTGGTACCGGGCCATGAACATGACTGGGGTTAGCCGGGCCATGGCCATCAACATCACCTATTCCCTGTGGGGCATCTTTTTCAGTGCCCTGCTTACCGAGATTGAAATTACTACATCCCTGCTTATCGGGGCGGCCATCATCACCATCGGTATGGTCATGGTTGTGGGGAATCCCAAAGACATGGTTAACCTCCGTAACGTGGACTAAGGAGAATTGATATGAATATGCAGATTCAGAAGCCGCTTAAGCTGTACATTGCCGATCTTTTCGGTAACGGCGAACCCCTTGATGTAAAAGGGATTCATGAACTGGTCAGCGCCTATTATCCCGGTGAAAAGTATTGTTCTGTGAGTACCATTGCCGAGCATCTTAAATCCCTGAAAGCCGTAGGTCTTCTTCATGAGGAAGGGTCCTATGTGGATGATGGTGGTGAGCTGGTATCCGTATACCGTATTTCAGAATACGGATTGGATAAGCTTCATAAAGCGCAATAGTTATAGGCGGCTGACTTCATTAAAGAGTCAGCCGCCTTTTTGATTATTATATTGCGTACATTAGTGTATGCTTTTTTTACTTGCACTAAACTGCTTTGGGACATAAGTGTCGCCAAAACAACGACACAACTGTCGTGCAGTCCTGTAGGTGGAGGGGTTAGCATGAGCAAACCGACATATGATGAGCTTCTTGAGCAATGCCGCAGTTTTGAGGAGCAGATCAAAATTTCCAGAGAAACAGCGAAAGAGTTGCAGGAAAGTAAACTGCAACTGACCCGCCTTTTTAACAACCTTCCGGGAATGGTTTACCGTTGTTCACTTGACGATAATAACCATCCGACACTCGATTTTGTCAGCAAGGGGAGCAGTGATCTTTTCGGAGTCGCACCGGAATTTTTTACAGATCAGCATACCAATGTCATGGAAACTCTGGCCCATCCGGATGACCTTTCCTCTATGCGTAAAGAGCAGAATGCCGCCATCCTGAACCATCGATCCTACAAGCTTCTTTACCGGGTCTGTCTTGATTCAGATCGCCAGAAGTGGATTTGGGATCAGGGCGAATGCCTTTATGATGAAGATGGTAATCCTTCCGTTCTTGAAGGGATCATGGTTGATGTCAGTGCCCAGAAATTACGTGAATACGAACTCATGCAGGAAAACCAGAATTTGCGGGGGACCCTTGAGGATCGTTTTAAGTTCGGGAGCATCATCGGAAAAAGCAACGGCATGCGCGAGGTTTTCAAGCTGATCATGAAGGCTGCCAAGCGCGACTCCAATGTGATCATCTTCGGTGAAACCGGGACCGGTAAGGATCTGGTGGCCCAGACCATTCATGAACAGAGTGGGTCCGAGGGGACTTATGTCCCGGTCAACTGCGGGGCTATCCCGGCCAATCTGATGGAAAGTGAATTTTTCGGCCATGTGAAAGGTGCTTTTTCCGGCGCAACCTCCGATCGCCAAGGCTATCTGGCTGCTGCTGACGGGGGGACCCTGTTTCTTGATGAAGTGGGGGAGATTGATCTCGCCTTGCAGGTCAAGTTGTTGCGCGCTCTTGAGAGCAGACTTTATACCCCGGTGGGCGGAACCGAGCCGCGTTCTTCAAATTTCAGGCTCATTGCCGCTACAAACCGGGACCTCAGCGAGTTGGTCCGGCAGGGGTTGATGCGTTCGGATTTCTTTTTCCGTTTGCATGTTTTGCCCATCCATGTTCCGCCCCTGCGGGAAAGGATTGACGATCTACCGCTGCTCATTAATGAATTTATGTCCCGCTATCTGGGCCGGACAGATTCCCTGCCGCGCATTCCCGGTAAAATACGGGCAGCCATGGACCATCATCATTGGCCCGGCAATGTCCGCGAATTGCAGAACGTGCTGGAGCGTTACCTTACTTTTGGTGAAATGGTTTTCAGCGATTTGGGCATACATGCACCAGAATCAGGCCCGGATGTGGGGGAAGCTGTTAAGATGTTCGAGTCCGGATCAACTTTTTCTGAATCTGTTGAAGCCTTTGAAAGGCATGTTTTGCTTAAAGCACTTGAGCGTAATCATTGGAAAAAAGGTGCCACTTCCACAGAACTTGGCTTAAATATGCGTACCATGCAGCGAAAGCTTAAAAAATACGGGCTTTAATTAGCTGTAAAATACGACAACTGTAGCGCGTTGCGACAATGTTGTCGTAAATTAAAAAATCACATAAATTAAGGCGTTTTACGCAATAAAAGCGAAAGAAGGCGACAGTAATGTCGCCTTCTTTCGCTTTTATACACTGTAGTGTCTATAAAGATTAAATATATCAGTATGTTAATAGAGTGGCACACCATATGCTTTAGGGCAGATTGATTGTGCTACCGGTTTTTATCGAAACAAGACATAAGCCTTGATCGAGTAAAAGCTCTTGGAAAGCTACAGGGTGCATTAAGGGTGGCAACCGTTGGACCCACGGTCTTTATGCTTCGGGATACTGCAAAAAATTTATCTCTTTGGTTGCAGCATCTTTTCCGCCGGACTCCTCAACGCAATGAAGTCCGGTTTCCGCCAGAAGCGTCACCAGTCCCACTTTCCAAGAGCTTGTCCGGTAACGAGATATTTGAACCGACATCCTTGAAGTATGGAAATTTCCTATCGGCATATTTCCCCACAAAGAGGTTTAGGCCTGCCCGCTTAGAAGCGGGCGGGCCATCATAATATTTTAGGAGCTGGACTATGAATTGGAGTGAATTCAAAAAAACTGAAAAGGCGGGATACCTCTTTATTATCCTTGGTATTCTTAACTGGAGCGGTAATTTTGTTGCTGCCCGTGGATTGGCCGGGACCATTGATCCCGCAACACTCAATCTGTTGCGCTGGGTGCTGGCTACGCTGGTTTTTCTTCCTTTCGGTCTCAAAGCTTTTATTGAAGAACGTCATCTGGTGGCCCGCTACTGGAAAGAGCTTTCCGTTATCGCCCTTTGCGGTATCTCCCTTTACGATACCCTTGTTTTCATTGCCGGGGAGACATCCGAAGCGTTGAACATGTCCCTTATTTCAACTTTGTCCCCTTTGCTTACTGCATTGATTGCCCAGTTTTTCATGAAGGAAAAGCTCAAGCCGAGCATGTATGCCGGGATTGCCGTCAGCACCTTCGGAGTTGCCCTGTTGGTTACTGACGGTAGTCTCGATGTCCTTTTGAACATGCATCTCGCCAAGGGCGATCTGCTAATTCTCTGTACGGCCATGATGTCCGCAATTTACAACACTGTTGTAAATAAAGTGGCCGGAAAGATCAGCCAGACCACTTTGCTCATGTCCTGCTGCCTATTCGGTACCCTGTACATTATTCCCCTGTATTTCTGGGAAACCGGGGGGCAGGTTGTGATGCCTGAATTTACCTACAACCTCGTTGTTTCACTCATTTACCTTTCTGTGTTTGCCTCCATTTTTTGCTACCTGTTCTGGAATATGGCTGTTGAGGCTATCGGAGCTTCCAAGGCAGCTCTGTTTTATTATACCCTTCCCCCTGCAAGTGCTGTGGTGGCCTGGTTCGTTATTCACGAACCGGTAAATCTTAATCAGGTCTTCAGCGGTCTGATAATTCTATCCGGAATTATTTTTGGATTATACGGTGGCTCCCTCCGTTTTATGAGGCGTAAGGCACCAAACTATGGATAATAAAATCAGGCAGGTCAGCGATTCGTTGATCTGGAATATTTTCCTGCTCATGGCCGGGGCGTTTGTTTTTATCATCGGGTACAACGGCATAGCCGCACATCATAATTTTGTACCCGGAGCCCTTTACGGTCTTGCTGTTGTTGTGCAGAAGATATCACCGGAACTAACTTTGTCCCGGTGGTATCTTCTTTTGAATCTTCCATTGTTCATTCTGGCTTGGAAAGGTGTAAGCCGCAGATTCTTTTTTCTTAATCTGCTGACCATGGCTACGGTCACTGTGCTTACTTCCTATGTGCATATTGACCTTGGAATCCGTAACGAAATGTACGCTGCCATTGCTTCCGGTGCCATGATGGGAGCCGGGTGCGGAATTATCCTGCGGACCTACGGAGGCGGGGGCGGGCTTGACGTTGTAGCGGTTATTCTCAACCAGCGTTACGGGATCAGGTTCGGTCCGTTTTATTTTATGGTCAACGCCGTTGTCATGGGGTTTGCCCTGAGTCGTTTTACCCCGGACAAGATCATCGCATCGCTGCTCATGCTTTTTATCAGTTCGGTGTTGACCGAGTACGTGCTTTCGCTTTTCAACCAGCGCAAAGCCGTGCGTATTATTTCCCGCAAGGCCGAAATAATTGTTCATGAGCTGACCCGGTCCAAAAAGATGCACGCCACCATCATTCCCGGCAAGGGCGGTTATTCCGGTGAGCGCATCGATATGGTTTATTCCATTACCGATAACCTGCGTTTACGTTCCCTTGAGCAGGTGGTTTTTGATATTGACCCTGAAGCCATCTTTGTGGTTGAAAACACTTTCAACGTCATTGGACAGAATATTAACAAACGTAAGGCGTATTAAAATTTCCATCTCCACATCCAATTGAAAAAGGGTTTGCGGCTAATGCTGCAAACCCTTTTTCTAATTAGGAATGGTTTGAATAATGTCATCAGGAGCGCAAAGCATCAATTGGGCTTAGAGCTGATGCCTGCCTTGCCGGGTAGTAACCGAAAAAGATACCGACCGCTGCTGAAACCCCTACACCCAGCATGACTGCTTCTTCTGAGACGAAGAAGGACCAGCTGGCAAAGTTGCAGATGATGGCCGTGGCTCCGACTCCCAGTGCCGTTCCGACCAGCCCGCCGATGAAAGAGAGGATGATGGATTCTACCAGAAACTGGAATTGGATATCCTTTCGTCTTGCCCCGATGGCCCGGCGGATGCCAATTTCTTTTTTGCGTTCGGATACCGAAACCAGCATGACATTCATGACTCCCACACCGCCGACAATAAGGGAAATGGAGCCGATGGCCCCCAGCAGGGCGGTGAACATGCGCATTTGTTTTTTCATCTGCGCTACCAGTTCTTCCGCGCTGGTGACCCTGATTTCAGTTTTAGATGTGAGTTTGAAATAATTTTTGAGTTGCTGAGTCGCCTGTTCACTGATGCCGCTTTCCACCATTCTGGCTCCGAAGGTGTTGATCTGGGGGCGGTCCTGACTGCGCATGGCGGTCTTGATGGGGATCATGATCCCCTCGTTTATTTCGTAGGGCGTGAACGTTCCCATGGGCACGGCCTCCGCTGTGCCGATAACAGTGTAGATACGTTCGTTAAATATTATTTCCTTGCCCACGGGATTTTTTTCGCCGTTTTCTCTGAGCCATTTTACTTTACTGCTGCCGAGAACGCAGAAGGCTGCATGCCCGTCAAGGTCGGAAATGAATCTACCCGCTTTGATGGGGATTTTATAGAGCCGTGCGAATTCTTCGGTAACACCCAGTGCGGGACAGGATGTCCGCTGGCCTGAAAATTTTAGATCATTATAAAATGATACATAGGGCGAGACAGTGCGTATTGTGGAACAACCCTGCGGGATTTTGAGTACGTTCTGAAGGTTGAAGCCTTGATTGCTGCCTTTGCTGCTGTATTCCTGCTGCACGGAGCAGACATCAGTGCCCATTTCCTTGAACTGGCGGATAACCTCGTTTTCAACAATCTGGCCCACAGTAACCATGGCGATTACCGAGCCGATGCCGATAACAATACCGATCAGGGCCAGCAATGAACGTTGCTTGGCACCCATAAGGGAGCGTAATGATTCCCTGATGTTTTCACCTAAGATCATGCGCCCTCCAGTCTGCCGTCCCGCATGCGGATGGATCGTTTGCATCGTTTTGCCAGACCGGGATCATGAGTGATGATGATCACGGTAATCCCTTCTTCTTTGTTCAGGCTCAGGAAAAGGTCCATGATGTCCTTTCCGGTGGCTGTATCCAGTGCCCCGGTAGGTTCGTCTGCCAAAATAAGCGAAGGGCCTCCGCATAGGGCGCGGGCAATGGCCACCCTTTGCTGCTGTCCGCCGGAAAGTTCATTGGGACAGTGGGTTCCGCGTTCACCCATGCCGACTTTGGTGAGCATTTCTTTGGCGAGTTTTTCCCGTTCTTTTTTGGGTACTCCCCGGTAGAGCAGGGGCAGGCAGACATTATCAAGGGCGCTCAACTTGGGCAGTAAGTGGAATTGCTGGAAGACAAAGCCGATTTCATGGTTCCTGATGGAGGAAAGCTCATCATCGCTCATTTTATCGGCCAGCTTGCCGTTAAAGCGGTATTCGCCTGATGTAGGCTGATCCAGAAATCCCAGAATATTCATGAGTGTGGATTTACCGCAGCCAGATGATCCAAGGATGGCTACAAGTTCTCCTTCAGCCACATTGAGGTTCACCCCTTTGAGGACTTCCACTTCAACGGTGCCCAGCAGATAGGATTTATGTACGTCCTTGATGCAGAGCATTAGAAGTCTTCCGTGCTTAGCAGGATTGTTGCGCCGGGCTCAATGCCGGAGAGGATTTCCACCTCGGTGATGGTGGTGTATCCGGTTTCAACGTCCACTTCACGGATGGTCCCGTCTTTTTCTTTTATTTTCAGGAAGGTTCTGCCGCCGGACCTGTTGATGGCCGGAAAGGGGACCATGAGCGCGTTATTGTTAGAGTATGTTTCCACCTGCATGTTGGCGGTCATGCCGATGCGCACGTTCTTGCTTACATCTTTGGGCAGGTGGGGCAGACGGATGGTGGTCTCGAAGGTCGGAACCTTGCCTTCACCCCCCGCCTGTGAGGAGATCATGGCGATCTCGCCTTTGAGTTTGTGGTCCGGGAAAGCATCCCCGGTAACTGTGACCGGCTGGCCCAGTTGCAGGCTGTTAATGTTCAATTCATCAACTTTTGCGGAAATGGATAAGCCTTCAAGGCTGGCAATGGAGAGCAGCGGCTGGCCTTCGGTCACACTCATGCCGCTGGTAACTTCCTTGGCATCGGCTTTTTTGGAATTGGGGCGCAGGGCCACGCCTGAAACCGGGGCGGTGACCATGGCCCGGGACATTTTGTCTTTCAGGGTTTTGTAATTTGTCTCAGCATTGGCAAGTTCCATGCGGGCAATCTCTACATATTCCTTGTCCCCTTTATTGAGTACATCGCGGTAGTTTTCCTGACAGGAAATGAGCCGGGATTCGTTGTTTTTTAGTTCCTGTTCCGAGGTGTCATACTGGTTTTTGGGGATGATGCCTTTTTCATAGAGCATCTTGTCCTCATCAGCCTTGGCCTTGGAGCTGTTCAGGGTCCGTCTGGCCTGTTCCAGTTCCCGCCGGGCTTTTAGGACTTCGGAGGTTTTTTTCCAATTGGTCAGCTCGTAAAATTTCTTGCGGGACTTGATGTACTCGGTAAATGCAGAACGCATTTTGCTGGCGATCTCGGAAGTATCCAGTGTTATGATGGTCTGGTTGCGGGGGATGCGTTCCCCGTAGAAAAAGTCGGTTTTGGTGACAATCCCATTAAACGGAGCCACAAGGGTCAGTTCCTCCAGTGGAGCCACAACCCCGGAAAGGGAGATGGAGCGGGAGAACGGGCGGGGGGTGACCGTAATACTCTGGTATTTTTTTTCAGCACTTGGCTCAGGACTTGATTTAAAGGTCTCGGGTATTTCCACAAAAGTCGGATTGAACCAGAAGAAGCCGCCCACGCCGCAGAAAAAACAGAATACGGCAATGATGAGCATGAAGCGGATTTTCTTTCCTTGGGTGAGCGATGCTTTCAGAGCCTTGTTGGATTCATCCGCATCACGCATGGCCCGGGTCAGGTCATGATTGAGTTGCTGTTCTTCCTGCCGCAGCTTTTCAATTTCGGTAACATCGCGCAGGACCAGTACCGCGCCTCCAATGTTGCCGTCTTTGTCGCGCATGCGGGAAACACTGACCGAGAGGTAAAGCTTTTCCCCATCTTCTTTGTAATAGGGCGTTGCCCGGTTGCTGATGATGCAGTCTTTGTAGACGGAATCCAGCAGGGCCTGCATGAATTCATCATTTTCTTCCACCGGGGGGACTACAGCCATGAGCGGCATGCCTTCAAGCTCATCCCCGGAAATACCCAGCATTTTGGCCACCGAGGGGTTGGCCCCGGTCACAATCCCTTTGTTGTTCAGGATCATGACCCCGTCATTCATGACTTGGAATATTGTTTCCCGGAAAGGGGTGATGAGCATTTTGTCCATGATTTTCCCTACCACCATGTCCACATCAGGGGGCGGATTTCGTTATTAAGATCTTCTTCCAATTGTTTGTCATCATGTTTGAACTTAACATGCCATGTTTCCATGGTTGTGCCCAGAATCTGATCAAGGGTCAGCAGGGCCTGAATATATGAAATATGTTTTGAGGTTTCCGCGAGCTGGGCCTGCACAAGCTGGTTCTGGTAGGAGACAACTTCGAAGTTAGTTGTGCGCCCTACCATGAGCTTGGTGTTTTCATTTTCCAGCTGCAAAGCTTTGAGTTCGGTATTTTTCTTAGCCAGTCCAATCATTTTCCAGCGCATTTTTACATCGCGCACGGCATTGGCCACTTTGGTCTGCAAGTCGGTCTCAGCCCTTTTAAGCTCAAGTCTGGCTTTGCGTTTGTTGACCTTGGCAGTGAGCAGCTTTTTCTTTCTTTCCAGCTGGTCATCCCCCCATAAATTAATAGGAGCCTTCAGTTCTATACCCGCGGAAAGTTCATCTTCACTGGTGGACGCGGAATATGTGTTTTTTAATGTCTGTGTTTCTTCGTATCCGCCCTTGAGGTCCAGCTGCCATTCTCGTTCGTTCTCAGTCATCATGGCGTTGATGTCCGATTGAGTGACCGCAAAGACTTTGCCCATGTAGGCCTGATTGTTTTTCAGGGCTACCTGCATGCAGCGTTCATAATCCGGTTCCACATCCTGTATATCGTCCTCGATCGGGTCAATTTCAAGACCAGGGTCCATTTCAAGATGATTGAGCAGGTCGCGGCGGGCTTTATCAAGACTGTTCAAAGCTTCTTCAAGGGAGAGCCTGCCCGAAGCCACATCTGCTTCAGCCTGAACCACGTCACTGGCGGACATGCGTCCCATTTTCTGTTTGAATTTGTTTACTTCCAGCAGTCGTTCCGAGCGTTCAAGGGCCTGTTTCTGTATTTCCAGATTTTCTTTGGCCTGCTTGAAGGTGAAATAGTAGTTGAGGCCGTTGCTGATTAATGTGCTCAGGTTGTCGCGCAGGGTAAGAATATTGAGTTTGTCAGTAATGCGGGCCAGCCGGATGGAGGCCATATTGTAATCCATCCCGGCCCCTTTAAGCAGAGGCTGGGTCAGTTCAATACGCCATTTGGAAGATGATTCACGGGTGTAGGTCTGGGTGCGTGAGACTGATGAATCCCCGTCGTATTCCAGAGTTCCGGCACTGTTTTCGGAGTAATTATTGTCCCAGACAAAGGAAAGCTCTCCGCCGGTGGGAATCTTCTGGGTAATGGAGGCCTTGGCTCCGGCGTTCCATTTTGAGGCCGGGGTCTGGGTGCCGTTGTCGGAAATACGCATATTGCGCTGAAAGGCCTCGGCATTAAAGGAACCGTCGATATTGATAACCGGTTCGAATTTGGCTTCCGCTTTTTCAAGGTCGAATTTTTCAGTAACCCGTTGCAGATAGTTGGTGGCAACATTGGAGTTATTGCGGATGGTCAGACGCACCACCTCGTCCATGGACAGGGTCAGGATGCCGTTGTTCACCTGCGTCTTTGTTCCGTTCTGCGCATGTGCGGAAACGGATATGGAGAAGACGCAAAGTAGGGACAGCATTAATGCGGTCTGTATTTTTCGAAGCAGCTTATCAGTCAGATTCATAGAAGCAACTGGTTCAGAAATATTGTTATTAAGGTTGTCCGGTAAATAAAATAATGGCGTAACTTAATATCAATCCTGATTTTCGTAAAGGAGGATTGCTTGTTGAGCTGTTAAAAGAGAAAAAGACTTGTCGGGGAAGTTCGGTAGGGGGTGGGTGGTAAAATGGAATGCTGTTGTAATTTGGGAAACGGAAGCAGCTAAATTGGGTTTATCTAAGTAAAATGGGGAGTTGTCACTTAGTGTAGTTTTGCAACTGGAGAGCTAATCCTTACTTGCGTTTTTTATGTAGGTTTTGTTATTTGATATTTGGTGTTGAGTATCCATTTGGTGATTAAGTCCTTAAACTATTGGGATGAGATATGGTTTTAGTGAGTGATGGGAAGATTCTAGCGTGTCGCCCTCGTTCTTTACGTAGTCGAGCAGGTGAGCAGTTTCTGTCTTCTTTGAAAAAGAGTGTGATTGATATTGCCGCTGCTACAGCAAGTTTGAGTCCCAAAGACATAAAAGATGCAATCAGCGGAATGTACTCAAATGTTGTTGCTGTTAATTTAGAGGAGGCGGTTTGGCTTCTTTTTAACAGGTCTTTAGCCAAGACTGTTAACGATATCTTTTCTGATATTGTTCAGAGGTCAGAGAAGATGAGTCATATTGTTGTTGATGCAGAATTCATTGCAGATATTTTGATTCAACTCGAAGTGGATTCTTTTGAGGTTGACCCTGAGTTTGTAGATAACCTTGGCAGTACTCCTTGGGTTATTTTGAGTGCCGGAAAGATAGTTGAATGGGCACGTGAGCATGGTTGTTCGAAAGAAAATTCGTCTTGGCTGAAATCTGCAATATGTAATCTCATGCCTAAGCATATGCGCAATGAGTTACTTGTAAATAAAGATGATTATACGATTATACATAGAGAAACCATTTTTGATGCAGCTGTAAAACGTTCTCTGGACTGGAATGCCTATCATTCATCAATAAGACTTGAGGTTAGTGCACCTATATTTGATACCGCAGTACCTTTGAAAAACATTTATGTTTTTCCCCGTGCCAGTTCTTACTGGGTGACCAAGAATTTTCATCCTGCCGGACAGCCAAGTTCGTTGCTGTCAGCTGAGAAGTTTAGGGTGATGAGGGAATCATTTAAAAGAAGTGAATGTTTAGATTTGCATAAATCATTGCACGAGTGGTTGGATATTTTGCCCAATTTAGGAAACTACCAAGACCGGATGCGTATTGTGTGCGGTTCTCCGGGGTGTGGTAAATCTTCTTTTGCCACAGTTTTTGCTAATGAGGTGATCGATAGGGGGGGGCGCGTCCTATTGGTTAGACTTGGGCGAATAGGACATTTTGATGAAACGAAGAGTCTAGAAGATGTGTTGACACATTACTTTGTTAACAGACTTAAAGTCTTCAGGCAGTCCCCTTTTTTAGGGTATAACTCTTCGTGCCAATTAACGCTCATTCTTGATGGACTTGATGAACTTGCTGGTCCGATGGAGCAAGGTAAGGATGCGTCTCATTCATTTATTAAGGCAGCATTAAATATGCTGCAAGATCATAGCTATGGAGGGAATGATTTAGCAATAATTTTAACAGGTAGGAAGTTGTTGTTTCCTGTTTATGAGGCAGTCGGAGGATATAAATTGCCTTCTCTGTTGATGCAGCCTTTTGTGATAGATGAAGAAGATCGCGATTCTTTTTATCATGTAACTCAGCATCAGATTATTGATAGTTTTTCGGAAAATGAGTTTAAAAGATGGTTGGATTTTTTGCGGTATAAAAGGCTGATTGAAACCCCTGATGACTTTGAGCCATATTACCCTCCAGAAAAGGAAGATGATTTTTGGCTGGATAAATTTACGGAACTCGGACTTGGTGACCTGTATGAAGAACTTCTTACGCAAAGCCTGCTGGTCAGGCGAGATGACCGTGATTTATGGTGGAAGAAGTGGGGACAGCTACATAATCTGACAATTGAGGGTACCCCCAGTGAGATTACGGGTAATCCAGAACTAAATTTGATCACTTCTGAACCGTTGCTGAACTTTCTTGCTGCGCAACTAGTTGATGACGGAACTGTTGAGATTGGAGATGATTTTACCGCAAACCTTCTCTACGAAAAAGTACTGGGTAAAATTTTTGAAAGGGAAGACGATAAATCACATTTTTTCTTTGATCGACTTCAGTTAGATAAGGACAGTTTCTTTAAACTTCTTGAACAGATTGCAGCAACTGGATGGCGCCATGGCAATGAAAAACGCGTTGCGCGTAAGTTGCTAACTACAAAACTTTCCAAGCTTGTGGGTAGGCTGGCGGAAGAAGATGCAGGAATTACCCGTCTGCTTTTGTTGTTTTATTTTTCTTCGTCCTACCATGAAGATGAGGAATGTATTGAATTTACCCACAGAACTTTTGCTGAATACCTTCTTGCTCGTGCTTTTGCCCGGGAGGCCAAAGACATCCATCACAGGTATCACAAAAGATGGGAAAACGGTGAAAAGGATGTTGGGCTAACGACTCTACTGGAATGGACAGAATTTTGTGGAGGCGGCGAGCTTTCCTTTAAAATTCACACATTGCTCGTTGAGGAAATCTCCAGACTTGGTGATCGGGATTTTGTGGCAGAGATTCAGGAGACATTAAGGACAGTTTTTGAACTAGCCTTAAATGATGGTTTTCCAGTTCACCTGCAAACGGCTAAAGATCCTGTTCAGTCAGAGGTATGTTTCCGTCCCAGTAACCTGTCTTTTAAAGAGATGGAATATAGAAGTGAATGCGCAGAGATTAATTTGTTAGGGGTGCTAAATGCTTGCGCACGCTATACTGGCAAGAGGTATGAAGTTTCTTTTGGCAGTGGATTGGACAGTTCGGCTAACTGGATGCGAAAGCATGCGGGGCTCGTTTCAGTTGGAAATGATGGGGAAATGGGTGTTACTGTCGGAGGATCAGTTCAATCTAATAGAATTCTCGGGCGTTGTTGTTCGCACATGAATTTAATGGAACAGAATTTTACTGCCCAAGATTTTTGTTTCATGGATTTAAACAACTGTTCATTTGTCCGTTCAGAGTTAAGTCTGGCTCAATTGCGCGGGGCTTCTATGGAAGGGGCAGATCTTAGATCTGTTTCTATGGAGGGGGGGAATGGTCATCAGTTGATCTGTGCTGGAGCAGACCTGACGGATGCTGTCATGACAGAGTGCTATCTGTTTGACGCAAATTTTGATGCTGCTGTATGCGTGAATGCAAATCTTAGCGGTTCTGCATTAGCTGGAGCTTCGTTTAGAGGCGCGAATTTAGCTGGGACCAAATTTCGTTACGCCGATTTGGATTATGTCGATTTTTCCGGTGCAACACTAACTAATGCTGTGTTTACTGGAGCAAGCTATGAAAATGCTATTTTTGATGATGATCATTTAGATGATGTGATTTTTGAAGATGATGAAGAGGGTGACAATTTAGAATAATTTAAGATTTGAGCGGAAAGCATGAAAAATCCCCCCGCAAGGGAGGTTGCAGGGGGATTAAGTCGCGAAAGTGATTTTCGCGAAAGGGGTATATGGTTCTGTCAAGGAGTTATGCGCTGAGCGCAGTGAGTACAACTTCCTTGTTCTCGCTGAAAGTGAGGGAAAAATCTTTACCGTATTTGGTGAGGAAGTCTTCTTCGGCGATGAAGGGAACATCGCTGACTTCAACCTGTACATCATCATCTTCATCCGCTTCGTCAATGCCCAGACCGAGCACTATTTTAGCGTGTCAGCCGCCGCCTACTTTGTATTCTCTCAGGCGAACGCAGCTTTCCTCATCTTCGTCTTCAAGCATGTTCCGAAGCTTTTCAAGCATCTCTTCGGGAACGGTAACATTAAACATATTCTCTCTCCATTTATGTTTTTGTTTATATCAAAGCGGTATGGGCCGCTGTTGATTCTTTAATGAATGGGGTGGAGCCTTGTTTTTTCTGCTGCTCCACAGTTTCCGGGTTAAGGAGTAAGCGGGTACAGATGGCTGCTGCGGACTCTACGTAATCAAGGCAGATGCCTTTTGATTCGGCTTCGTGGTCGCGGTCCCGGCTCAAGGTCCGGCAGCAGACTGCTCCGTGTTTTGCCAGAAAGCGGTCATGCAGCTCTTTTGAAAGTTTGCGCACCTGATCCTCGTCAGCGGGGAGTGGGCCTTTTTCGAGGATCAGGGACAAACCCATTACCGCGCCGGACAGGGCACCGCAGACACAGCCCGCGTCACCTATGCCGCCGCAGAAACCTTTGCTAAGCGCAATCGTTAAGTTTTTATTCAGTCCTCCGCTGAATTCGCGATTGATGGTCCAGAGCACGGCCTCCGAACAGCACATGGCATCGCTGCCGTACAGTTCCTTAGCCTCGCGCCCGGTGGATTCGCAGATCAGCTTTTGGGTAAGTGAACATTTCATTTTACATTGCGCCCTTAAAAAATGATTAGATGATCTCGGTTTTCAAGCCGTGGTCGGCAAAGTGTTTGAAAACCACATCCAACTGTTCCGGGGTGTATTCCCGGTCCATTTTATATTCCCAGCCCAGCGCGGCGTACTTGTTGCGCCCAAAGGCATGGCAGGGCATTACTTCTACTTTCTCGCGTCCATGCTCTTTCAGGAATTCAGCCATGGCGGCGATGTTTTCTTCGGAATCGTTCATGCCGGGCATGAGCGGCATGCGTACCCGCACTTCTTTATCAGATGAAAGGGCCGCGCTCAGGTTGCGTAGGATGATTGCGTTATCCACCCCGGTCAGCTTTTTATGCTCTTCCGGGTCCATGTGCTTACAGTCGAACAGGAACAGATCAGCAAGCTTGATAGTTTTGTCGAAACGTTCTTCCGGGCAGTAGCCGCAGGTATCTACGGTTACGTGGTAACCTTCATTTACCGCAGCTTCGACCATATCAAGAAAGAATTGCCCGCCGGATGTCGGTTCGCCGCCGCCGAAAGTGACACCGCCGCCGGAGTTGTCGTAGAAAAGCGAGTCCTTGCGGACTTCTTTCATCACTTCCTCAACGGTCATGGTTTTGCCGGAAATTTCACGTGCCTTGCCTGCGCATTTTTCAGTACATGCACCGCAGTTGGTACATTTTTCGGTATCGCACCCGAATTTGCCGTCGATCTCGATAACGGCATCGCTGGAACAGACTTCGGAGCAGGTTCCGCATGCGGTGCACAGCTCAGTAAAGCACATCAGCTGCGGTTTAATCTGCTGCGATTCCGGGTTGCTGCACCACAGACAGGTCAGCGGGCAGCCTTTCAAAAATACGGTTGTACGCAGTCCCGGTCCGTCATGAAGCGACATACGCTGAATATTATAAATCATGCCTTGTGACATAGTAGCTCCGAAAGAGGAGAGAGCGCGAAGCACTCTCTCCTTTAATACTATTTAATTAACAACGACCTGCGTCGTATTCGGTACGTTTGATGATTTCGTTCTGCACGCCGCAATCGAGGCGGGTGAAGTAGGCACTGAAACCTGCAACACGGACGATGAGATCGGAGTAATCCTGCGGGTTCTGCTGCGCATCTTTGAGAGTGTCGGAGCTTACGCAGTTGAACTGGATGTGGGAGCCGCCGAAATCGCAGTAGGTCTTGATCAGGGAGATCAGGGTTTTTGCGCCCTGAGGGCCTTCCAGTACGGAGGGTGAGAACTTCACGTTGAAGTGGTTCGCGCCGTAACGGACGGTGTCGATTGCTTCTGCACCGGACTTGATCAGCGCGGTGATACCTTCCTTATCAGTACCGGGCATTGCGGAAACACTACCGTCGGTGAGGGCCACGCCAGCTTTGCGGCCGTTAGGCAATGCGCCCATGAGTCCGCCGAAGTAGTTGTGGTAGGACAGGGAGTAAGCATCAAGCGGGGTGCGCTGTCCGAAGCAGTCCGGTCCCTGAGAGTGGTGGATTTCATCCACATCACGGTAGAAACGTTTAACGATGGACTGAACTTCTTCTACATCGTTACCGTGTTTGGGAGCGTCGTAACACATCTGGCGGAGTTCTTCGTAACCTTCGAAGTTGGCTTTGAGTGCTTCAAGCAGCTCTTCCATGGTGACTGCTTTGGTATCGAAGACAAGGTGCTTGATAGCCAGAATGGAGTTGGCAGCATCGATACCTGCGGTCATGATCGGGTTGACCTGCGGGTAGCGGGTTCCGCCTGCTTCTTCGCACATGCCTTTTTCAATGCAGCCGTCGTACATGGCGGAGCGGAATACGCTCGGTACAACCTGAAGACGTGCCATCTGGCTGAGGTCGGAGTGGGCGCGGGAGATGCGGAACAGATTGTCCAGCTGGCCCTTTACTGCTTCGTAGAGGTCATCAAAAGTTTCAAAAGTGGTGGGGTCACCGGTTTCCGCGCCGACCTTTTTCTTGGTTACCGGGCATTTGCCGTTGTTGAGGACCAGTTCCACAACTTTTGCGAGGCAGGGCTGGTCTTCCTGAGTGATGAAGCTGCCTTTGCCGCAGACACCGGTGGATACGCAGCCGTAGTTACCGCAGTTACGGGCATCTTCAAGGGTAATGCCGTCGGGGTACTGCGCAAAACGGGCGAGGGTCCGCTGGATAACAGCGTTGTTGTTCAGAATCTGGGGCTGGCCTGAGCCGCCGCGCACGCATTCAACAACTTTCTGCATGTAGGAGTCTTTGAGCTTCGGATGATAAAGCAGGGTCAGGGTGGGCTGGATGCTCTTCATCTGAACCTGAGTTTCGAGCATGAGCTCTTCCAGTTCGGTGGAAGCATCATCGCCGTTTGCATCCACACCGCCGATGGTCATGGACTGTCCGGTGTGGCCGGAAAGGGTCAGCGCGTAGGAGTTACCCTGATATTCACCAAGTTCGAGGTGGCGAATCCACTGGAACTTGAGCATGGTCAGGACCTGCTCGCGGGTCAGGTTGCCTTCATCAATGTCTTTTTTGAAGAAGGGGTACATGTACTGGCCGTAACGTCCGGGGGAGACAGCGCAGGCCATCTGTTCGGTAGCCACGCAGAGGTGGGTGAACCAGAAGGACTGGATCGCTTCACGGAAGTTGCGGGCCGGATGTTCGGGCACGCGTCGGCAGACTTCTGCGATTTCCAGCAGTTCTGCTTTTACTTTGGGATCGGACTCTTCTGCTGCGGTCTGCTCTGCAAGGTCAGCGTAACGGTGGGAGTGCTTGATTACTGCGTCAAAGGTGATCAGCATGGAGCGGTAGAGATCGATTTTGTCTCTGTTTGCAAGGGTGTTGGGGCACTCGGTAAGACGGGTTCTTACGTCATCAATGAGGTGGCGCAGACCTTTGTTCAGCACCATGCCGTAGTCGGCGATACCGGAACCGGAAGCAACGGAAACGTTCTCGTAGTACATGCCGGCTTTGGCGTACTTCTTGGCACTTTCACCGAACTTTTCTTTGTACATTTTGTTGTTCTGGTCGATGCAGGTGCGGCCTTTCCAGAGTTTGTAGGTCCTTTCCAGAAGTTCCTGAGTTTCGGCGGGGATTTTCATCTCGCCGAGGGAGGCCATTTTGGCCATCTGCATTTCTTCTTTGATCCAGGATACGTTCCATTCTGGGTAGGCGTATACACCGGCGCGGACACCTGTAAGGGTACCTACGATGGGGTTGCCGTCGAGAAAAATTTTCTTCTGGGTCAGGACGCGTTCCAGAACTTTAGCGCGGATATATACTACAGGTTCACCCTGATGTTTTTCATAAACTTCGTTCAGGAACTTGAGACGCTCAGGGTCCATGACCTGCGGAGCGTTCATGAGAAAATCTTTGAGTTCCTTGGCGCGGTCTTCAGCTGTATCCCAGTTAATGCCGTAACCTTGGGCAGTCTGGGTCTCTTCTTTTGCAGACAGGGTTGTATTCATTTCCATCTCCTGTGATTGTGCTATTGTTTTTGGTATTTTAGGTAGATTGAAAGTGTTAAGCGTTCGCTTGTTAATTTCGTCACTAGCACGGGCTGTGCCAGAGACGTTTTTCGAGGGTAAAAAACATTGTAAACCTCTTTAATAAAAGTGTTTAATTGTGCACAATCTTTAGTATTTGTGGATGGAGGTGTAAAAAGTAAAAAGAAAGAAATTTTTCTTTTTCGAAGAAAATTTTAGTTTGCTAAAAAATATTTTTTTATTTATCGACCCAATCAGCAGCCGGATGTTCAAATTGGTTTTGGGCTTTCCGGGAAAAGAGAGAGGTTGTGAAAAATGTATTTTAGCAAGGACAAGTTTTTTAATGTCAGTCGTCGTAATGTGCTGACTCCCGAAATGATTGCCATCTGGGATGATCTGGGGGTGGGCGTGGCTGTGGTGGATGCTGAAGGATACTGCGAGTATATGAATCCCATCCAGCGCAGGGCGGACGGTTTTACCCGTATTCACGTTGAAGGCCAGCATATCACCAAGCTGTATGTGCCCCACGAGCTGGACTGTATTCCCACTGTAGAATGTCTGCGTTTGAGCGAGCCTATCCTCAAGAAAAGCTATCTTTACAAGACGACTAATAATTATCTTGCCGGGACTGTTTCCGATTTTTTCCCGCTTTACAATCAAGGGCGCAAGGACGGGGTTATCGCTTTTACTCTCTGGACCGGATCGGTGCCTTTGGGTGATCCCAAGAGAAAGGCCCGTAAATCAGCTTCCCGCAACAATTCTTCCTACTACACCTTTGAATCCCTTGTGGGGGAGGATGAATCCCTGCGCGAGGTGCTGGGTGAAGCCCGCACTGCCGCTAAATCTTCATCGCACGTCATGATCTGGGGGGAGAGCGGAACAGGTAAGGAGGTCTTTGCACAGGCCATTCACATGGAAAGCGAGCGCAAGGATAAACCTTTCATTGCCGAGAACTGTGCGGCCATCCCGGAGAATCTGCTGGAAGCCATACTTTTCGGTACTTCCAAAGGAGCCTACACCGATGCCCCGGACAAGCCCGGCCTGTTCGAAGAGGCTGATGGCGGTACCCTGCTGCTGGATGAACTTAATTCCATGCCTCTGGGCTTGCAGGCCAAGTTACTGCGTGTGTTGCAGGAAAAGCGGGTTCGCCGTCTCGGTTCGCAAAAAGAAATTCCTGTGGATGTGCGGGTGGTCAGCATTCTTAACGAAGCTCCTCTCAATGCCGTGAGTCAAGGCATCCTGCGTAGCGACCTTTTTTATCGTCTTGCCGTGGTCGGTTTGGCTGTTCCACCTTTGCGTGAACGAAAGAAGGATATCTCGGTGCTGGCCCGGACTTTTATTGAACGCTCGGAGCAGAAAAGCGGGCTTGGTCTGATCGGGGTTGAACCGGATGTTGTGCAGATGTTTTTTGATTACGACTGGCCTGGAAACGTGCGTGAGCTTCTGCACGTAATTGAGGGCAGCATGGCCCTTCTTGGGGATAGTTCTTCAATCAGCAGGGAAAATTTGCCCCGGCATTTCAGGGAAGCCAGCGAGAGCAGTTTTATCTCGCCTGTTTTCGCGCCTACTCCTACACCCGCGCCGCAAGCGGATGACTCTTTGCTCGGGAAAAACTTTTTTGATTACAGTCTGGTGCGGCGCAATGGTGTGGTGCCGCTTAAAAGTTGCGTGCAGAAGTATGAAACCGAATGTATCCGCAATGTGTTGCGTCTTACCGGAGGCAACGTCGCCAAGGCCGCCCGCATTATGCAGATTACCGGGGCTGGGCTGCGCTATAAGATTCAGCAGCTTGGAATCGAGGACGATTATTAAGCCTTCGGCGACCCTGCCGGGGGCCTTAAACCCTTTTTGAAAAAAGGGTTTAAGAATCCCAAAAACTTTTATTAGGGCTTCGCCATTCTTACATAAAAGATCGTACTAAACAGACTACTCCGGCCAGTGCTATTACGGTCATGAGAAGTTTGCGGAACAGGTCCTGATTGATGTGTTTGATTACCGGGAAAGAGAGCAGGGTTCCGATGAGCGTGGCCGGAACACCGTAGATGGCGTAATCGATCACTGTGGGGGTGATCAGTCCGGCCCCGGCTTGCAGAATGCAGGTGAAGGTGGCGCGGATAACGAAAAATACGCCGAGAGTTCCGAGGAACACCCGTGGCTGCCAGCCCACGTAAAGGCCGTAGGCCCCGATGGGCGGTCCGTCAAAGGATATAGCTGTGCCGAGCAGGCTGGCTCCGAATCCGGCGGCACTGCCCCGCGACCATGATTCCGGGTGCGTTTTTTCGACCTTGAAGGTCAGCTGCCAGTATACGTAATAGATGAGCAGCGCACCCACGGCTCCTTGCAGGATGGTGCTGGAGACAAAGGTCAGGATATAAAGTCCGGCAAAGGCTCCGGGCACTGATCCGACCAAGAGCGGCTTGAGTGCTGGAAAACGGCAATGGCGGAAATGCATGAGTGCGATACTGCCGTCCATTATGACGTTCAGCAGGCAGGCAAGGGGAACCAGTTCCTGCATGGGAATAAACATGGCCGCTGCCGGAACAGCGACCATGGCCCCGCCGATACCGCTGACCCCGGATACAAATCCGCCGATCAGCCAGAGCAGGAATACAAGGGTGTGGGGTGAATCAAACATGAAATTCTACTTTGTGGAGTTGGTTAGTGATTCTTCGCAATGGGCGAGGGATTTGTAGCCCAGCTTGCGCATGAGTATTTCGTATCTTTCGCGCACCAGATTGCCGCATTCCTGCTGCGTTTTGCGGGCGTAGGCAAGGTAAATGTCCAAGGTTTTTGGGGAATAGGTTTGTAGTTCACTTCCGAGATAGAGACAGAAAGACTGGTGTCCGTCAGGCTGTACTGAACGCGGAAATTGGGCGGCAACTTCTTTGCGCCATTCGCTTTCCATGTGCACTATTTCGCTGATGGCCGGGGAATTGCTCTGCACCGGGATGAGTCCTTCCATGAGTGCGTATTTTTCGGTCATGAGATTGCGCTTGTCGCTGGCAGATTTCTCTAGATCGGCGAGGTAGGATTCAAGGTATTCTTCCGGTAGGACGGAATGGGTCATGTACCGCATGATGCGGAAAGAGTCCGGGCGTTCCTGACAAAGAGAGGTTCCACCGCGGTTCTTGACTGCAAGGAACATATCCAGTTCCAATCCGATAATCTGTTCAATTAATTGTGTGCGTTTTTCTTCGGCCATGGGAGTCTCCTTAATGAAAAAAGTAACGAGCTTCTGGTTTGCAAACCCGGTGCCTTATACTGCTTTTTAAGCGATAAAAGTTCACGTTTTTAGTTATGTTCCTGAATTGATTGTGTAAGTCTATACTGGAGTCCTTGTGAGTGAGTAGTCGGTAGCCTCGGGGGGTAGGGAGTATGGAAGAAAGTAAATTTTAGCAAAAGAAAGAAAACTTTCGAAAAATAATAAAATTTTAAAGTACGCTTATTGGCACTGGTGATGGTTTAAAATTTTTAGTTAGTTATTTCTAGGCATTAAGGTGATGGTGAAGAATTTCACGAATTGGCACTCTGTTTGCTAAAATGGTGAAGCAGCTTTTGGTAGGGCTGCTGAATCAGGTAGATTGAAAGTGTATAGATAATCGTTCGCTCTTTGCAAAGAAGAGGAGGCCATGCCGCTTAAGCGGGAATCATGGCGAAATGTGTCCGGTCAAGTTCGTCGTCCATAAAATGAATCTTTATTTGTTTGATGGGCGGGGCACTAGTTCGCAGATCGGCACACGGCAGAAGGCAGTTGCCGGACAATGTCCGAGGAGGAACAGCTGCCGGGGTTGGACACCTTGAGGTTCAGGGGACGTCTGTCGTGAACTCATAAAAAACAAAGAGATAATCTGATGGCACAAGAACAACTGGAATTAGAAAAATCAATGTCGCCCGCACAGGTGTGGGCTCTGGCGCTCGGTTCAATCGTAGGTTGGGGATGTTTTGTTCTCCCCGGTGATATGTTTCTGCCGCAAGCCGGGGTCATGGGCACCCTTATCGGCTTCGGTGTAGGCGCATTCCTTATTTGTTTTGTAGCAGTCTGCTACAGTTACATGATCAAGTACGCCCCTGTTGCTGGCGGCGCGTTTGCATATGCTTATGTCGGCTTTGGACCGACTGCGGCTTTTGTCTGCGGGTGGGCACTCGTGCTCGGGTACATAGCCATCATCGGCATCGACGTTGCCGCGCTGGCACTAATTTTCCGTTTCCTATTTCCGGGAGTCTTTGAATTCGGTCCTTTGTATTCCATTGCCGGCTGGCAGGTATACACTGGTGAGGTCATCCTGATGACTACCGCAACCCTGCTTTTCGGCTGGATGAACTATCGTGGGAACAGCTTTGCGGGTAAGTTGCAGGTTGCACTGGCTTTCCTGCTGACTGTCGGTATTGTTTCCCTGTTTACGGGATCTGCGTCGCTTGAAACAGCTGAACTGGGCAACCTGCTTCCGCTTTTCGCTGAGCACCGTTCTGAACTTTCCTGCGTACTGATTATTTTTGCCATTTCCCCCTTTCTCTTTGTCGGTTTTGATACTGTTCCGCAGGCGGCAGAGGAATTTACCTTTGATCCCGCTCGGGCGCGTAACATTATGATCATCGCCATCCTTTGCGGTGTGGTTCTTTACTCTCTGGTCACTCTGGCTGTCGGTATTGCCATTCCTTATCCTGAAATGCTGGCTAAAATGGACGCCATGCGCGCAACCGGCGGTACTGCATGGGCAACCGGTGAAGTCGCAGCCATGGCTTTCGGTAAGCTTGGTGCGGTTGTTCTGGCCTGCGCAGTCATGGGCGCGGTCTGCACCGGTATTAACGGTTTCTACATTGCTACTTCACGTCTGCTGCTGAGTATGGCTCGCGGTCGCATCCTGCCTGCATGGTTCGGTGATATTCATCCCAAGTACCGCACACCTCACAAAGCCCTTCTGTTCACCATGGCTATCGTCCTGCTTACTCCCTTTGCCGGACGTTCCGTTGTGGTTTGGATCGTGGACATGAGTTCCGTGGGTACCGGTATCGGTTACCTTTTCTCCTGCCTTGCTGCCCGCCGTGTTCTGCTCGGTTCTGAGGGCGTCTCCGACCGTCTGGTGAAGCAATTCTGCTGCATCATGGGTATTCTTGCTTCTGTTATGTCCATTGTGCTTCTGCTTGTTCCCGGTTCGCCGGCCTACATTAGTGAAGCATCCCGCTGGTGCATGGTTACCTGGGTCGTCATGGGCGTGTTCTTTTACTTCTCCAGCAGAGGTGAATGGGCTAAACTTCCTGAAGCAACCCTGCGTAGAAGCATTCTCGGCAGGGACGATATTCCGGTTTTCTTTAAAAGCCGCGAACCTAAAGGACAGCCTCAGACTGTTTCTGAATAGTTAATATATATTCCAGACAGGATCTGCTTTCTGTCGTACTGATATAAATGTCCCCGTCAGCATTGCTGTCGGGGACTTCTTGTGTGCGGAGGGATTTATAGCTTTCATAAATGCGAGTGGGGATGATCTATCTCGAATACCGATTGGATGTATTATAAATATTGATGTATTTGTAACTCCTTTAAAGGAAAGGTCAATCTTAAACAGGAATGGGGTGATTGCATGGAACCATTAGCCGTCAGGTTCAAACCGGGGCAGGATATCCTGCTTGAACTGGAGCGAATTGCGCAGGAACGGGAAATTGAAGCAGCCTGCGTGCTGACCTGCGTGGGCAGTCTCACTCTGGCAGTGCTCCGTTTTGCCAATCAGGAAGAGCCAACTGAGCTTAACGGTCATTTTGAGATAGTTTCCCTGACCGGAGTTCTTTCCTGCCATGGTTCCCATTTTCATATCGCCATTTCGGACCAAGAAGGAAAGACCACAGGTGCGCATCTGCTCCCCGGAAGCAAAGTCTACACAACCGCTGAAATTGTGTTGGCTGTTTTGCCCCGGCATTCTTTTCTCAGAACGTTTGACCCGCAGACAGGTTATCCGGAGCTTGAAATTAAATATCTAACCAGCGACGAGGAGTGAGTGGGATGGGTGTAACAGAAAAGTTTAAAAAGGATTTCAATACATTTACATGGGTGCTGATTTCAGTTGCCATTGTTCTTAACATTGCGGTGGGGCAACTTGTTTCCCTGCTTAAACTGCCAATTTTTCTGGATTCCATCGGTACCGTGTTGGTCGGTGTTCTTGCCGGACCGTGGGCCGGTGGTATTGCCGGGTTGCTCACAAATCTTATCTGGGGCGTAATCTCTTCTCCTGTGGCCGCAGCCTTTGCTCCCGTAGCCATGGTTATCGGTATTGTTGCCGGATTGTGCGCAAAGTTCGGGATGTTCAAGAACTGGTGGACCGCCATTCTTGCCGGTTTGATAATCACAGTTTTTAACTCCGTGGTCGCAGTGCCCATCAGGCTGTACATGTTCGGTGGTATCACCGGAAGCGGTGCTGATTTTGCCATGGCTTATCTGCTTGCGCTCGGTAAGGATCTGTTCGGTTCGGTGGTGGTTACTGTGTTTACAGCCAATGTTATTGATAAGGTTGCCACTGCGGTGCTGGTCTGGGCTATTATCAAGGGACTCCCGGAGAAGGCTTCTGCCCGTTTTCCCCGTTTGGTCCGTGCTTAAGCGTGCTTAAAATAGCGGGATATTTCATTGCAAAGAGCTGACCTTTCCTTGTTTATCAAGGGAGAATCGTGTCTCCATTCCGTTCACCCCCTCAGTAAGCTTACTTATGTCCTGCTGACGGGGGTGACGGTTTATTGTGCGCCCGGAGGATATCTGCCTGCCGCAATCCTGTTGGGGGTTAATCTTCTTCTGGCAGCAATCTCCGGTATTCTTTTGCAGGTCTGGAAGTTTTCATGGCGAACCCTGTTGCCCCTTGCCCTGTTTATGATTCCTATTCATGGCTTTTTGAACCCGGACAATCATACTCTTCTGACCAGTTATCACGGGGTGGGGCTGTATTTGGAAGGGCTGGTGTTTGCGGGAAGGGTGCTTCTGCAATTGGCAGCTGTTTTGTGCATTTCGCTGATTTTTGTTTTTACAACCCATCCGGCTGACCTCATTACGTCTTTGACTCAGGCCGGACTTTCTGCTTCTTTTGCCTATATTTTGGGTAGCCCTCTGCTGCTTCTTCCGGCCATGCGGGAAAGAGCTAAAACCATTCAGGATGCGCAACGGGCCAGGGGACTTGGCTCGGACGGCGGGGTCATAAAAAGGATTCGTTCCATGGCTCCACTCATTTCCCCTTTGATACTTGGAGCTTTTGCAGAAATTGAGCAGCGGGCTATTGCTCTGGAATTACGTGGATTCAATTCTGCCCGTACCAAAACTTCCTTGCGGGTTGTACCGGACAGCGCAACACAGCGCGCAGTCCGTAAGCTGATGCTCTTGGTCTGCCTCCTGCTTTTTATCTATAAAATAGTACCTTACCAATATGTCTCTTATTGAAATTGAGAAATTTTCATACCGTTATGGCGCGTCTTCCCAGCTGGTCCTGAACAAACTTAACCTGCGAATTGCCGGAGGGGAATTTGTAGCTGTGATCGGGGCCAATAATAGCGGCAAATCAACTCTCTGCAACGTACTGACCGGGGCGGTCCCTCAACTCTATCACGGTCTGCACGAGGGGCGTGTTCGGATTTGCGGTAAAGATACGGCTGAAATTCCGGCTTCAGAGCTTGCCGGATCAGTGGCGTTTGTCATGCAAAATCCAAAACAGCAGTTGTCCGGCATCCGCTTTACTGTGGCTGAGGAAGTGGCCTTCAGTCTTGAAAATATGGGCTTGCCACGGGAAAATATCCGGCAACATGTGGATAAGGCCCTTGCATTGACCGGTATGTTGTCTTTTGCGGATCGTTCCCCGCATCATCTTTCAGGCGGGCAGTTGCAGAAAGTGACTTTAGCCGCCGCTCTGGCTTGTGATACCCGGATCATTGTACTTGATGAGCCGACCACATTTCTTGATCCTCTGGCGGCAAAGCAGGTCTTTGAAATTTTGTTTCGCTTGCGGCAGAGCGGTAAAACAGTTGTGCTTGCAGAGCAACGTCTGGAGAATATAGCGCTTTGTGCAGACCGGGTAATTGCCTTGCATGAAGGTGAAATTGTTTTGGACGGTTTGCCAAACGAAGTTCTTGCTTCCCCTCTGCTTAAAGATATCGGGCTTGATGTGACCCGGTTCAGCAAGGTTGCTGAGCTTGCAAAGGTTGCCGGATGCTGGCGCGAGGAGCAGGAATTGGCGACAACTTTTGACGGTGTGCTGGAAGGTCTGATTTTCCCTGCGGGGGGATTTCATGGGAATTAAGGTTGATAATTTGTTTTTCAGTTATGAGGCCGGGGAAGAAGTCCTAAAGGGAATTTCTTTTGAGTTTGCTGAGGGTGAGATAGTGGCTTTGCTCGGTCATAACGGGTCGGGAAAAAGTACACTTGTTAAGCATTTTAACGGTCTTTTGTGTCCTTTGCGCGGTTGGGTGAAAGTTAACGGCGTTCTTAGTACCGATAAAAAAATATCAGAGCTGGCCGGCATGGTTTCCATGTTATTTCAAAATCCTGATGATCAGATATGCAAATCCTCGGTTTGGGATGAAGTTGCTTTCGGTCCTGATAATCTCGGATATGAACATGGTCGTATCAGCGAGTTGGCTAAATATTATTTGTCCGTTTTTGGGCTTTTGGAATTTAAGAAACGCAATCCTTACGATCTCGGGCTGAGCGAACGAAAGCGGCTGGCTATTGCTTCAACTTTGGCAATGGATACCGGAATTATTGTTCTTGATGAGCCTACCGCCGGGCTTGATCCACGAGAAATTAATATGCTGGAAAGTGAGCTGGAAAAGCTTCGCTCAGCAGGTAGAACCGTAGTTCTGATTAGTCATGATATGGATTTTGTGGCTGAAAATTGTTCACGGGCGGTCTGTTTACAAAATGGAATTAAGCAGTTTGACGGATTGATCGGGGATCTTTTTGAAAATAGTGGCCTTCTTGAGCAATGCGGCTTGCTTGCGCCGCAGATTGTGCAGCTTGGTTATTATTACGGCTTACAATTGGATGAGATAAGTCCGCAGGGATTCGTTAATAAAATGCTTAACTGAGCAGAGTTGCCAAGTCTCCCCACTCTTGTGTAAAAAGCCTCCCATGACACCTGCAATCAATATAGCCAAGAAAAAGAAGATTAAATTCAAGGTCCATGAATATGAACATGATCCTTCTGCCGAGGCATACGGTAAGGAGGCGGCAGAGAAACTGGGCGTTGACCCGGAGCGTGTTTTTAAAACTCTGGTAGCCGGGAGCGGGCGGGATCTCTTCGTTGCCGTGGTTCCGGTAATGAAGATGCTGGACCTCAAACAGCTTGCCAAGGCGGTTAAGGTTAAGAAGATAGCCATGGCTGACGTAAAGCTGGTAGAACGTACCACCGGATACGTGGTCGGCGGGGTCAGCCCGCTGGGTCAGAAAAAACTGCTGCCTACAGTTATTGATGCTTCCGCAGATAATTTTGAGACTATTTATGTCAGCGGCGGGAAGCGCGGATTGGATATTGAATTGAGTCCGCAGGATTTAGCCACGCTGCTTCGTGGCTCTTTCGCGGAAATTGCTAGATAGAATGTTTGTCATTTGCGGAATTTAGTTGCAGCATTTTCCCATAATATAGTTTGTTCAAAGGCCCGGCGATTGATTTCGTCGGGCTTTTTTTACTGTTTTTATTTTGTTTCACATATAGTTTGACAGTCAAATTAAATTTACATTAGAAGTTTTGAAAATCAATTAATTTGAAAGTCAAATAATATGGAGTTCAAAATGAATTTTGATTCAATCTTTCTGGTGGCCATACAGTCCAGTCTGTTTCTGGGGCTTATCCACGGGATCAATCCCTGCGGCCATTCGTGGCTGGTGCTGGCCCCGTTTGTTTATGGAGAGAAGGATGGCAAGCGGGTTTTTTCACTGACCAGCGCGTTTATTCTGGGAACGACTCTGGCCTGTCTGATAATCGGGCTGACACTCGGGTCTATTTCCTTGACCATCCCGGATTCGCTTACTTACGTGGTGGATATCATTACCATGGGTATTCTGGTACTTCTGGGTGGCATCCTGATTATGAAGCCTGAGTTATTGCACAATCATGAACATTCTCACGACCACGACCACCATCACGACCATGAGCATAGCCATGAGCATAGCCATGAGCACAGTCGTGGGTGTTCATGCAGTCACGGGAAATCCACTCTACGCAGCGTGACTTTCTGGGGGCTGTTCTCCATCGGGTTTGTGAACATGATTGTGCCTTGCCCCACAGTGGCGATCATGTATAAATACGCCCTTGATTCTGGAAGTGTGTTTAAGGGTACTGCGGTTTTCGCCAGCTATGCCTTCGGGACCGGAGTAGCCCTTGCGTCGGTGATTTATGCCATTTACAGGGCAGCATCGTTAGTGCGAGCCCTTGAGCAGGATTGGGTGGAGCCGCTGGTCATGCGTACCGCCGGGGTGATGACTATAGGTTTTGCAATTTACAGTTATACAAATTTATAAAGTGGAGGTCCTTGTGCTGGATAAGCTCAACCATGCGGTGATCGAATTCTATGAAAAGCTTTCCTCATGGGAACATGACGTGGTCCGTGAAAAAGGTTTGACCCTGCCGCAGATGCACACTCTTGAAGTGTTGGGCATTCATAAAGATATGCGCATGAAAGAGTTGGCTCAGTGCATGGGTATCACCACCGGAACCCTGACCGTATTGGTGGATCGCCTTGAGGATAAGGCTTTCGTCTGCCGCAAACCGCACCAGACCGACCGCCGCTCAATAATCGTAGGCCTTACCGAGACCGGAAATGAGATGTTTAAGGAGCATGACCGTCTCCATCTGCGACTCATTGAAGAGATCACCGCAGAATTTTCTGACGATGAGCGGGATATGCTTCTTTCTTTTATTAAGAAGATGAATGGGGCGTTTTAGCTCAAATCAAGTTACGAACATTTTAAGAACATCTGTGGAAAACTTTTGTTCACTATAATATTTACCCCGCAATTTTAATAATTGTGGGGTTTTTTCTTAAAATAAACTAGATTATTTGATTTTCCATTCGATTTTAGTTGAAAAGCATTCTCATTTTCACTATGTCTGCTGAGTGCTTTTGGTTGATGTCAATTATATTTGTTAAATGAAAATGAGAGTCGTTTTTATATAAAGGAGAGGTTGGGAATGAAGTATACATTTAAATTATCGCATAAAATTGTAGCAGGTATGCTGGTTTTCCTGTTTTGCGCGTTGTGTCTGGGCGGCGTTTCAATTTTTACCTTGCGGGAGTTGACTGAGAAAATGGAGTCCCGAAACAGCCTTGATGAAATTATCAGCATCGGGGTGGAAGCTCAGTCGGAAGCACTTGATTGGTTGACCCATCGTGAGGAGCTGTCCATGGAAAATCAGGGGGAAGAGCCTGAGGTTCTAAAAGCTTACGCAAAGATGACTAGAGGCATGAATGAAAGAGTGGATGCATTGGCAGGTTCGGGTGTGGATGGGCAGATGGTTGCTTCTCTTGCCGGGTTGAAAAGTTCGTTTAATAATTTTGATAGTGGTTTTAAAACATTTCAGGGTCAGTTCAATGATGGGGTCGGGTATGTCAAAAGACTGCGCGAGATCTCGGTGGAAATCCTCGGTCAGGCCCTGTCTCTCCAGAAAAGCATTGCCCGTACTGCGAGAAAACAGGCTAAGAAGATTGCTGTCCTTCAAGAGCAGGCTCTTACTCCGCAGGCGGGGCAGAATAATGGTGAACTTGTCCGTGCTCTGGCTGTCTCCATGGCAGGTCTTAATGAGCTTACTGCCAAACGGCAGACCGCAGCGATTCTACTCAACAAACCACTCGGTTTTCAGGAGATGGCTAAAGACTTCATTCTTTATAAGGATGCTTCCAGCGGATCAGGATTGATCATTGATATTGAAAAATTGATGGGCATTGACCCTGATTCCAGCATGGGTGCTTCATACCCGCAGTTCAAACCTTTATTCCCCAAAGGACGGGAGGCTAAGCTTTTTAAAAAGATAGTATCACTGACCGGGGAGTATCTGGATGTTTTCAAGGCTTACTATACTACCAGCCTTGCCATGAAAAAATCCATGCAGTCCATGGAAGAGGCTCGTGAAAAGCTTGTGGGGCTGGAGCATTCCATCCGTACAGAACAGGTTGAAAGCTATAATCTGCTTCAGCAGCGGGCCGTCTACGTTGTTACTGTTCTGGGTGGGGTTGTGGTTTTGATCGGGCTGTTGCTTATCCTGCTTAGCCGGATGATGATTATTAAACCGTTACGTCGTATTATTGGTGAAATTTCTGCGACAAGTCGTAATCTTGCTGCCGGAGAAGGTGACCTTACTCATCGTATTGAGCAGAATGGGAATGGTGAGCTTGGGGATCTTGCCGGGGCGTATAACGGACTGATGCACGTGATTGAAAAAGATAAGAGAAAAGTTGAAGAGGCTACTGCTGTTGCTGAACGCGAGGCCAGTTCAGCACGTGAGGCTCTTGCCGGGTTGAGCGAGGCCCAGAAGGAAGCTGAAAACGCTCGCAGACAGGGCGTGCTTGAAGTGGTCCGCAATCTGGAGCAGATTGTCAACGGGCTGTCTGTTGCTTCAGATGAAATCAGCAATCATGTTGCGGATTCCAGCAGAAGGGCACGGGAGCAGCAGTCTAATCTTTCCGAATCCACTACCGCTCTTGATCAGATGACCTGTTCCATTCAGGACGTGGCCCGCAGTTGCTCTGATGCCGTTGTGGGCGCGGGGGAAGCCATGAGTACCGCCAATAGGGGTGCGGAAATGACCGGGGAAGCGATTAATTCCATTTTCAGTGTCAAGGAGCAGAGTGACCGGTTGAAGGATAGTCTTAACCAGATGAATGTCAGGGTTGAAGATATTGGCCGGATCATGTCTGTGGTCAGTGATATTGCGGATCAGACAAATTTGCTGGCCCTTAATGCGGCTATTGAGGCTGCCCGTGCCGGGGATGCCGGGCGCGGCTTTGCAGTGGTAGCCGATGAAGTACGAAAATTGGCAGAAAAGACCATGGACGCCACCAAGGATGTGGGCCTCGTGGTTGAGGCTATTCAGGAAAGTTCCCACGCCAATGTGCAGAGCATGGAAGAGGCTGCGACGTCTGTGCTGGACAGTACCCGGTTGGCGGAACAGGCCGGGGATGCTCTTGAGGAGATTGTCAGCCTCGTGAATGGGGTTACCGGACAGGTCCGGAATATTTCTGCTGCTGCGGAAGAACAGTCCGTGTCATCGGACCAGATTAATTCTTCATCCAGGAATATTAACCAGATGGCAGAATTGACCACCAAATCCATGGAAAAATCCAACGATTCAGCAAAGGATCTTTCTATTCTAGCTATGGAGTTGCGTTCATTGATTGACGGATTGCGCGAAGAGTCCCGAGCTTCTTGATCTTTATCTCAGATAAAAAGTGTTTTTGTTTTCAGGTTAAAAATAATTTCAGCCGGACTAATTCGTCCGGCTGAAATTATTCGAAAACGGCTAAAGGATTTTGTCTCTAAATCAGGGCCTTAAGATGTTTTGAACACCAAACGAACAATTGTGGAAAACTGCTGTTCAACACGAGTTATGCCAAGCACCCCAAGGGCTGACAGGGTGTTGTATAAGAAAAAGTCTAGAGAGTCTTGACCGTATTTTCTAGTCTGTTAGACTGCTTTCAGTCGTCAGCACTTCAGGAATCCGTTTCTGCTTTCTGAGCATCAAAAACGGACCAGTCGGGAACCCGGTTTGAATCCGGGGCGGTTCTGCCGCTGTCAGGGAAGCATTTTTGTGCGTATCCCGAGCCAGCACTCCGACCTGAAGCATTGCCTGTCCTTTATGGCAGGTCGAATCAAACCGACCGAAAGTTTGTTTCTGACATTCTTCCGGTTTCAAAAGTCCTGCGGGATGAGCCTTCCGGGCCCCTGCACCTAATGCACACCACCATAAGACACGGCTGAGCCGTGGGCTTGCAATCTGGGGAGGTTGCTTCCTTTTCTGCGTTCTTTTTTCGGCGTGGACGGTGATGTGTGCGGACAAATTTTTAATCAGGTAATTAAATGCCCAAACAAATTCTCAAACGTGACGGTTGTCTCGAATCATGGTCCACTGAGCGTATCTCAGAAGCAATTTTTAAAGCTCTCAAAGCCAGCGGAATCAAAGATCCTCTGCTGAGTAAGCGTCTCGGACGTAAAGTTGAGCATAAGCTCGCTGAAGTCGATGTGCCCGAACAGGAAATGGTTCAGGATATGGTTCAGCTGGTTCTCATGGAGAACCGTCTTTACTCTGTTGCCGAACGTTATATAATTTACCGCGAAAAACGTCGCGAACTGCGCCGCCAGGATGAAACTTACCTCGATATCGCCGGAACCATTGAAAGTTACCTTGACCGTTCCGACTGGCGTGTAAATGAAAATTCCAACATGGGCCATTCCTTTCAGGGACTGATGCTGCACATGTCCGGAGCTGTTCAGGCCCGTTACTGCCTTGAAAAATATCCCGAAGAAATCAGGCTGGCCCACGAGCACGGCTATTTCCATATTCATGACCTTTCCTTCGGCCTTGCCGGATACTGCGCCGGTTGGTCCCTGCGTGATCTGCTGCTGGACGGTTTCGGTCTCAAGGGCCGTTGTTCTTCCGGTCCGGCACGTCATTTTGATTCCGTAACCGGACAGATGGTCAACTTCCTCGGCACTCTTCAGAACGAATGGGCCGGTGCGCAGGCTTTCAACAACGTTGATACCTACCTCGCTCCCTTCATCCGTCACGACGGTCTGGATTATGACCGTGTGAAGCAGATTGTGCAGAAATTGATCTTCAACCTGAACACCACCTCCCGTTGGGGCGGACAGAGTCCGTTCACCAACTTCACCTTTGATATGGTTCCGCCTAAGCATATTGCTACCGAACCCGTTATCATCGGCGGAGAATTTCAGGACACCACTTACGGTGAGTACCAAGAAGAAATGGAGATGATCAACCGCGCCTTTGTTGAAGTCATGCTTGAAGGTGACTCCGATGGCCGCATCTTTTCTTTCCCCATTCCTACATATAACGTTACCCCGGATTTTCCGTGGGAAAGTGAAGTGGGCGAGCTGCTCTTGCAGATGACCGCCAAATACGGCGCGCCTTATTTCCAGAACTTTATCAACTCCGACCTCAATCCCGAGGACGTGCGTTCCATGTGCTGCCGTTTGCAGATGGACCTGCGTGAGATCCGCAAGAAAACCGGTGGTTTGTTCGGTGCCGGGGACCTGACCGGTTCCATCGGTGTTGTTACCTTGAACCTGCCCAAACTGGCTTACCTCGCACAGGGTGAGGAAGATTTCCTCGACCTGATCACCGAGTACGCGACTCAGGCCAAGGACTCCCTTGAGTACAAGCGCAAGCTGGTTTCCGCCAACTTTGAGAGCGGCATGTTCCCCTTCTCCCAGCGCTACTTGAAGAACGGCTTCAAAGGCCACTTCTCCACCATCGGACTCATCGGCGGTAACGAAGCCTGCCATAACCTGCTGGGCAAAGGTATTGATACCCCTTCCGGTTCACGTCTCATGCAGAGGGTTCTGCATCACCTGCGCGACCTGACCGTGGAATTTCAGGAAGAAACCGGAAACCTCTTCAACCTTGAAGCTACTCCGGGTGAAGGTACCTGCTACCGTCTGGCTAAGATCGATAAGAATCTTTATGCCGATATTTACACTTCCGGTGAAGGTACCCCGTACTACACCAACTCCACCTTGTTGCCGGTTGGTTCTACCGAGGACGTTGTCTACGCCCTTGAACACCAGAACGATTTGCAGACCCTGTACAATGGCGGAACAGTATTCCATTCCTTCCTCGGTGAGGCTATTCCCGATACCACCGCGCTCAAGAACTTCATCATTAAAGCCATGACTAATACCAAGATTCCTTACATCTCGGTAACTCCGACCTTTTCGGTCTGCGAAGATCACGGCTATCTTTACGGTGAGCATTTTGAATGCCCTGAATGCGGTAAGGATGCCGAGGTATATACCCGCATTGTGGGTTACTACCGTCCGGTAAACCGCTGGAACAAGGGTAAGCAGGAAGAGTACCGCGAAAGAACTGAGTACAGCTACAATTCATGCACTTGCGGCTAGTTTTGTTCAGCAACATAGACTGAAATATAAAGTCCGGGGATTCATTTCTCCGGACTTTTTGTTAGGCAGCATTTATATTATTTTGTAATTGCTTGCGTTAGCTGTTTTCAGGATGTAATTTGTGTACTGACCGGAACCATTAACAGCATATGAGTATGATATTATCAGCCAGCCAGTTACGCGCTCTGCGCCAGAGAAATGATGAGGAGCTTCGCAAGGGAAGTTATGCCAAGCACGGCTATCCTGCAAATACCATTCAGGATTTGCTGCACACAGTAGAAGCCTTGAAGAGCGAGAAGAAGAAGTGGAAAAAAGTAGCTCAAGAGCGAGGCGAACTGCTTAATAAAATGACCGGACTGTTGGAAGATTACAATAAGTCAAAATAAAGATACCTTTAAAAGTAGGCCCTCGCACTGTTGATTCAGTGCGGGGGCTTTTTTTTTGAGACAAGTTTAAAAATAAGCTTTAATGACAGGCAATTATAAATTTATGCCATATAGCGAAAAATAATATAATTTAGATAAGCTCTCTGTAGTCTCCCTTAATAAATATGAATGGCGCATGTTTAATTGTCAATAATAAGGGGTTTGGAATGAATTTCAAAAGCATTAATACCGGTCTTTCAATTTTGATAACCGCGATAGTCTCTATCTCGGTTATTGCTTTTGTCGTTGTTGTGAGTTCAATGACCAATTCTGCGGTTCTGAGTATTCAGGAGCAGAATATGGGAGTGCTGAACAATAAAATTGTAAATGAGGTTGGTCAGTTTTTGGAACTGTCCAAAAGTGATCTTGCTGATTATGCCAGCAGTGCGGATCTCCAAAATGCATTCACTGATGAGGCTGCCAGGGCAAGAATAATAAAGCATCTCCGGCAGAAGATGGGGAACAATAGCAAACTTGCTACATTGGCTGCTTTCGGTCTGGATGGAAATATTGTGTTCGGGCTTAAATCAAACGGGCAGTCAGCTGCCGGTGCTGATCTTCGTTCCCGCAAATATGTGCAGAAAATTTTGAACGGTAGTAATTTTGCGGTTTCCGAGGTTCTAAAGTCTGTGCTGGATGATCGTTTTATCGTGGTCATGGCTGTGCCTGTCCGTAATGAACAAGGCCAGCTTCTTGGCGGGTTCTTTTATTCTGTTGACTGGCAGAAATATTCTATGGAGATGATCGGCGATATTTCCATCGGTGAAGATGGATATGCCTACATGCTGGATAATAAAGGGCGCATCATTGCTCATAAGGTAAATCAGGATCTCATTTTAAAAGATATTTCCAGTCATCAGTTTGTAAAAGACAGTCTTGCTGCCCCCAAGGGTAAGACCGAATATGAGTGGGAAGGAAGAGCCAAGATTCAGTCCTTTCAGGTTGTACCTTCCACCGGCTGGGTGGTTTGTATGTCCGCCTATGTTTCGGACCTGACCCGTGCTGCAATTGAAGAGCGAAATATACTTATTGTCATGGGAACCCTGATGGTTCTCCTGCTTGTTGGCGTAATTGTGTTTACCATCCGCAAACAGGTCACCGGGCCTATGGCTACTATCCGCGACTTTACCAGCGAGATTGCCCATGGTAATTTCAAGGCTGAGCTTAATGGAAAATATGTCTGCGAACTTAAGGACCTTTCCGAGAATATCGACTTCATGGTCGCGGAGCTGAAAAACAAGCTCGGCTTTTCCGAAGGCGTGCTGAAGGGGCTGGTCCTGCCTTGCTCAATTGTCGGCCCTAACGATGACATCCTTTGGGCAAACTCCCAGATTTGTGAGCTTATTGAAACCAGTACCGGTCCTGAACAGGCAATTGGAATGGATCCCGGAGAATTTTTCTACAATGAAAGAGGCCGCAAGACTTTGTCTCAGCAGGCAATTGAAGAAGAGCATCAGATTCAGCAGGAAGTCGAATATACCACTGTGAAGGGAAACCTGAAAAGTATCATGATTTCCACCACTCCTTTCTATGATATGGATAAGAATATGCTTGGCTCGGTGACTATCTGGATTGATATGACCGAAATCCGCGAGCAGCAGCGCAAGATCGAAGAAAACAATATTATGATCTCCGAGGCTGCTGCCAGTGCCACCGAGGTTTCCAATCAGGTTTCCGGGTTTTCCGAGGCCCTGTCCGCACAGGTGGAGCAGTCCAGCCGAGGTGCTGAAGAACAATCGGTAATGGCCAGCGAAGCTGCCACTGCCATGGATGAGATGAATTCTACTGTGTTCGAAGTTGCCCGCAATGCCTCCACTGCTGCTGAACTTGCTGATGCGTCCCAGCAGAAAGCCGGGGAAGGGGAGCAGAAAGTGGAACAGGCAGTTGAGACCATTACCCAGATTCGTGTTCAGTCCGATCAGATGCAGAAAGATATGGCTGATCTCGGTAAGCAGGCCGACGGCATCGGCAACATCATGGGCGTGATCAGCGATATTGCGGATCAGACCAACCTGCTGGCGCTTAATGCCGCCATTGAGGCCGCCCGAGCCGGGGATGCCGGACGCGGGTTCGCCGTGGTTGCCGATGAAGTTCGCAAGCTGGCTGAATCCACCATGAACGCTACCAGCGAGGTCGGTGAATACATCAGCCGTATTCAGGATAGCGCCAAGACCAACATTACCAATACCGAGAAATCTACCAAGGCTATCGGTGAGGTGACCGAGTTGGTCAACCAGTCCGGCGATATCCTCAAAGAAATCGTGGAGAAGGTTTCCGAGACCGCAGATCAGGTTCGTTCCATTGCCACTGCTTCGGAAGAGCAGTCTGCGGCGAGTGAGGAGATCAGCCGTTCCACCGGACAGATCAACACCATTGCCAGTGAAACGGCGCAGGCCATGAATGAATCAGCCGAAGCGGTTAGCCGTATGTCCGAACTGGCTAAGGAGCTTGATGGGATCATTGCCCGTATGCAGGGATAGCATAGTTCATAGTTACAATTAATTGTTAAGGGCTGTCCGTTCGCGGACAGCCTTTTTTATCCCGTATTCTGCTAATGCGTTGTTTTTTCAGGGGCGCACGTATAGTCTCTGTCCGTTATAAAACTTTCAGGAGAGAAGTGATGGGCAAGGGATTGATTTATTCAGTATTATCGGCAATCGGTCTGGGAACACTTGCGATTTTTTTTAAGCTCGGGCTGGCCACGGGCCTGGAACCTCTGGAATTGATACAATACCGATTTACTATCGGCGCGGTGGCTCTTTTTGTCTGGCTGGGAATAACCAGCCCTAAGCTGCTTAAGGTCCGGCCCAGAGTGCTCGTAAAAGCAGCGGTTCTCGGGATATTGATTTATCCGCTCCAGTCATGGCTTTTCATCATGGCCTTGAAACATATTCCGGCTTCAACGACTTCTCTTATTTATTATTTCTATCCGCTCATGACCACGCTCATTGCGATTGTTTTTTTTAAACTCAGGCCGGGCCGGGCTGTTTTTGCGGCTTTGGGATTGATTATTGCCGGAAGCGGACTGGTTTTTTACAATGCTTTTGCGCGACAGCTTGATATGCAGGGGATTTTCTATGCCCTCGGCTGTATGTTCTGTTTTTCCATTTACTTGACCGTGATCCAGATTTTTACAAAAGATGATGAGGCGAAAGTCATCGTGCCTTATGTTATTTTGTGTATGGCGATTGTTTTCAGCCTGCTGTCTTCGCCGTTAAAGATTTTTTCATTGGATGCTCAGGGCTGGCTGATTGCCGTGGGACTGGGGATTCTCCCGACAGCTTTGGCGATAAGTCTTCTTTATAGGGCGGTAGATGCCATCGGAAGCGCCAATGCCGCAATCTTTTCCACCATTGAACCTGTTACGACAGTTCTGCTGGCTGCATTTATACTGGGGGAACATATCGCCCCGGTCCAGATTGCCGGGATGGCACTTATCCTGCTGGGCATTATCATGCCTAATCTGCAATTGCTGAAAAGAAAATCCAGAGTAAGCCAAGAGAAACAAAGCGGCGAAGCCTGATAGGGATTTCAAAGGGGCTTAGCTCCTTTGGCCGCCGGAGGCGAAATGCGATTAATTTAAAGTGCGATAGCGCATCAAAATAAAGCCCCCGCTGTGTAACCACAGCGGGGGCTTTTGCATTTAAGCTATGTAGCTGATCCTACAGGAAGTACCAGGTCGCGGCGAGGCCGGTGATGGACATGGTGATAGTGTAGGGGAAGGCCATCTTAACCATCTGGCCGTATGAGAGCCTGATAAGCGGAGCAATGGCGGAGGTCAGCAGGAACAGGAATGCAGCCTGACCGTTAGGAGTTGCAACACTGGGAATGTTTGTTCCGGTGTTGATTGCAACTGCGAGCAGGTCGAACTGTTCACGGCCGATAACGCCGTTCTGGAATGCTTTCAGGGTTTCTGAAACGTATACTGTCGCAACAAACACGTTATCTGAAATCATGGAAAGGATACCGTTGGCAAGGTAGTAGGCAGCCAGCTGAACTTTACCTTCAAGTCCGAGCACGTAGTGAATGATCGGTGCGAAGAGATGCTGTTCGTGGATAACACCTACAATTGCGAAGAAGACAACCAGCAGCGCGGTAAAGGGCAGGGCCTCTTCAAACGCGTGGCCGATTCTGTGTTCTTCGGTAATGCCGTTAAGAGCGGTCAGGAGAACGATTACTGTCAGACCGATAAGGCCTACTTCCGCAATGTGGAATGCCAGAGCGAGAACAAGGAAGAGAGCTGCACAGGCCTGAGTGAACAGGGCCGCTTTTTTCTTGAGGCTCATTTCTTCATCATTTTTGCGGTCTTCTTCTTCGAGGATTTCACGCACGTTCTGGGGCAGCTCGTAGCCGTATCCGAAGATACCGGTCACTTCCAGCATGATGCAGGTCAAAAGACCTACAACCAGTACAGGCATGGATACCGGGGCAACCCTGATGAAGAATTCAATGAATTCCCAGCCCATGGTTTTACCGATGAGCAGGTTCTGGGGTTCACCGACGATGGTACATACGCCACCGAGAGCGGTACCCACTGCACCGTGCATCATGAGGTTTCTCAGGAATCCGCGGAATTCACTAAGGTGGCTGACGCATTCTCCTTTAAGCAGGGTGTCATCAGACAGAGAGCATTTTCCTGTAGAGGCAAAGCGGTGGTATATTCCGTAGAAACCGTATGCAACAGCAATAATTACTGCGGTAACGGTCAGTGCGTCGAGGAAGGCTGAAAGGATTGCTCCTGAGAATGAGAAAAGCAGCGAGATGATGATCTTTGATTTGATGCGAGTAATGATTTTAGTGAAGGCATACTGCAGCATGTCTTTCATAAAATGGATACCTGCAACCATGAACATTAACAGTAGAATTACCGGGAAGTTCAGTACCGTCTCGTTATAGACAGTTTCGGGTGAGGCCAGCCCAATTGCGATTGCTTCAACCGCGAGCAGCCCGCCTGCGGGCAGGGGGTAGCACTTGAGTGCCATGGCCAGAGTGAAAATAAACTGTCCGATCAAAACCCAGCCGGTAATGAATGGGCCGGCTACGGCCATGAGAATCGGGTTGAGTACGAGAAAACCGATAATGGTCAGTTTGTACCAGTCAGGAGAATTACCTAAAAGGTTCTTCTGCAGTGCCTGTGACATTGTTTTGGGCACGGGTTACTCCTTTTGCCTTTTGTGTGGAACCAAGCGATCTGTGGTTTCTAATGTGGCATACATCAAATCCATAAATATGGATTTGATGTAATTGTTCGAAATAAAAAATATTTCGAGGACGCAACATTACAGATCGCTGGGGACCAGCGGGTCGATTGTCAGTTCCGGATAGAGTCCCTGCAACTCTCCTTCAGGATAAGGCTGAAGGATATTGAAGGAGATGTCCTGAGTTTGCTGGGAATGGCCCGCGGTTTCTTCGGAACCGTCCCAGAATGCACCGTTAGCTTCGAGAATATGTTCGATACGGTGCCTGAATCCATCAACAAATTTAGCTCCGATACCTTCAAAAGTCATGTTTCCGAGACGGAACTGACCTTTGAGTGCAGCAAAGTCAGAGAGAGGAATCGAGTGCATTTCGAGATCTTCTTGCTTGCTGATATAGCCCCAAACGAGATAGTTGTCAGGTATTTTAATGGGTTCTTCTGCATCGATAATAGTATGCGGCATCAATATGGTGCCTGCGCCTACTTCGATTTTACTATCTTCTTTACCGTTGAGGAAAGAGTTGAAGCCCACGAAGGAACGTTTACCCATATGGGTGTAAATCACTTTACCGCCGTGCGGGGTAACAACTTCGCCTTCGTAGACGGAATTGATGATGTAGCAGTTTTCCTGTGCGTTAGCGCCGGGGCCGAGTGTGGAGTTCTCAATGTATGACCTTTGGGCCACGAGAACATTTTTATCCACTTTACATTCGCCTTTGAGTACTGCGTAGGGGCTTACTGATGCGCCTTCGGGAACGTCAATGGAAAGTTCAGGTTTGACCGAAGAGTAGATGGGCACGAAGTCTTCTTTGCGCTCATCAAAGAAGTCCATGAGGATTCCTTTCGGTCTGCTGTCTTCCATGCGGATGTATTTTTCAAGGATTTCTTCAGGGTACTGGTAGTTGAACTCAAATGCGCCGTCCGCTTTAACCCAGACCCGGCCCGCTTTGATGCGTTTGTGGGAAAGTTCCCCGGCCTGAACGTAGGAGTATGCTCCGACAGCGCAGTCATGCATGATGGAGAGGTCAACTGAGGAGAAAGGCTCAAGGAAACAGCCTTCCACGGAAGTTCCGTGAATGTTTGCGTAATGCAAAGACACGGTGTTTGAAATTTTGAAACACTCAAGGTTTTCGGGGTCGTGGGAGTTGTTGTGCACGAGTGTTTTCATCAGGAAGCTGTCGCGGATCTTAATGACCTCGTCGTCGCGAAGCTTGATTTTCTGCCCGTTGAGTTCTATCTCGCTGCCGCTTCTCTTAAGCTCATCTCCACGGATATCACTCTTGTAAAGGATGGAGTGGTTCACCTTACATTTACCGAGGAAGTAGGTTCCCCCGATGCTTGAATGACGAAAGTTGAACATGAGCGGGTGGTTGTTGGTCAGGGAGTAAAACGCGTAGTAGAGCGCGAAGCTGTCTTCGGGGATAAGGCCCTTGATATAAGGCCCGACATCCACAAGGGGCTCGCGCAGGTTGATGTTCACGCGGTTGACGATATGGTCAATAAGCTTATTAAGCTGTTTCATAAAAATCCTTCTCGCTTTTTGGTTGAGTACCGGAAGTCGTAGGCGGAAACCGGCAGCAGGGTTTGTACGAGTCGGACGGTTCCGGCACGCCTTGCCGGAACCGTCCTGCCCTATGTTTAATAGTCCCTTATAACCCTATACGGCTAGCCCGGCAAGGTCACCGGCATGCCCATGATGGGCCATACAAACTTTACGAAGATACCGGTTACGATCATCAGTATGATACTTGCGGGGATACCGTACATGAAGAATTCCCCGGTGGTGAACTGTTTGGAGTCGTAAGCGATTGCGTTGGGAGCTGCACCGACCAGGAGGAGGAAGGGCATACCCGCAACAACCAGTGCTGCGAAGAGAATAACTTCCGGGGCCACGCCGAGGTAAGGCGCGATAACAAGTGCCACCGGGAGCGATATTGCGATTGCCGCCACGTTCATGATGAAGTTGGTCATCATCATTACGAAGAAGGCGATGGACATGATGAAGATAAATCCGCTTGACTCCTGGAAGAGAACCAACCAGTTCACCGCCATCCACTTGGCTGCGCCGGTATCCCAGAGGCAGAAACCGATGGACATGGCACCCGCAAAGAGGAGGATGATGTTCCAGGGGATATCTTCAAGGTCATTGATGTCCAGAATCTTGAATACAAAGAATGAGATGGACGAGACCAGAATAATGGAGGTCTTGTCGATGGCCTTCAGTTCGGGGATGAAGGATCTCAGGCTCATGATCAGGATAACGCCGCCGACGAGAATCGCTGCCATTTTTTCATCGCGTGAGAGCGGTCCCATCTGGGAATTGAGCTCTCTGGCTTTTTCGCGCAGGCCGGGGATAACGTCCTTTTCAGGCTTCAGGAAAACCATGAAGAATCCCCAGAGGATGAAGACCATGGCCCAGCCGATGGGTGCCATGTAGTAGGTCAGCTCGAAGAAAGTAACGTCCTTGCCCAGAATCTCGTTGTAAAAACCAAGGGCAACCGCGCCTCGTGCTGCACCGAGCAGGGTGACGATAGAACCGGCACCGGCTACATAAGCCATACCTATGAACAATCCCTTACCGAACTTGGTGGGTTTGTCCCCTTCGCCGTAGAGGGAGTAGATAGCCAGCAGCAGCGGGTACACAGTCGCCGCAACAGCGGTGTGAGCCATAATATGGGTCAACAAGGCAGTTACAACGAATACGCCCAGATAGATGCGGCTGGTTCTTTCGCCGACGACCATGAGCATCTTGTAGGCCAGACGTTTAGTCAGTCCTGTCTTGGTGAATACTAGACCGATCATGATGGATGCAAAGATAAACAGGACGGAGGGGTCCATGAAATCCTTGAAAGCCACCTTGGCCGGGCGGATAAAGAACATGGCCTGCAATACGCCGATGGCCAGAGAGGTTACGCCGATGGGTACAACTTCAAATACCCACCATGTGCCTGCCAGCAGGAAGACGCCGATGGCTCCCTTGGCTTCTTTGGTCAATACAAAATGCTGCCCGCCGGGGTCGATTGCATCCGGCCATGCCGGGCAATAGTAAACAAAAGCGAACAGGGATACACCCAGCAGCATGAAGAACAGCCTCTTGAAATCAAATCCGGGCTTGTTTGCAACTTCAGCACTCATTACTTTAGCTCCTTGCAATTAGGCTGTTTCAATCTCGCAGGCGAGGACTGCGGTTCTGACTTTGTCAAATGCATCGCCGAGGCGGACCACCCCGGTAATAATTCCATCCTTCTGGACCAGCAACGGCTGGTGCACTCCGAGCACAAAAGCATGCAAAGCCTTGTCGAGGGTGTCGTCCTCGTCCAGGATTTCAGCTTGTTTTGGTGTGTGCATGATCTCTTCGGCCTTTGCTCCGGCATTTTTGCGGCAGAGGCTGGAAAGAGGTTCGGACCAGAGATTGAAATCGCGGTAGACCTTTTGAACGAAATCCATGCTCAAGGCACCGGGATGACGTTGGTCGTCCATTTTGAAGTAGGACGGTTCCATGTGTTTGAAGATGTCGAGCATGGTGATTTTACCCACGACCTTACCGTCAGCATTTTCCACCAGCAGGTCGCGGTGGGGATGAGGAAGGTTCAGTTCATCACCTTGTTGAGCTAGACATTGCAATGCTTCAAACAGAGTAGTGTCTTCTTTGACCCTGTTGTATTCTTCAACAGGAATCATCAGATCTTTTGCTTTGAAATTTTTCACAAATTCCCCCTATGTAGGTTGTCCGAACGGATGTTTGCCTTTTAGCTGTCCGGTGCGCAGAATCTGCGCAGGGTCTTGACCAGCGCGGCAATATCCACCGGAACTGAAATTTCAGCACATGCCCCCAGATTCATAGCTTCTATTGAAAGCGGAATCTTATTGTGCCGATTGATTAAAACAACTTTCAAATCAGGAACGATTGGTGAAATATCCTCCATGAATTTCAAGGAATTTCGCCCGAATCCGGAAAGGCCAAGAACAATGCCGTCCAGTTCATTCTCGCGGATGAATTTTTCAGCCTCGTCCAGATTGCCTGAGTCCGCGACCTGCAAGCCTTCACTCTTGAGGCGCAGAACAAGGTGTTCACGGAATTCAGAGTCCTTTTCAACAATCATTATTTTCATGCTTTAAAACGTTGTCTTGCTACTGGCCGGGAATTCGGCCTTTGCAGCACCCGCCTCAACAAAGCACCCAGTATGCCATATAGAATAATTCCTTTTATACCAGACTTTTAAGCTTGGCGGAAGAAATTTTGTTTCTTTTTGTTGAAACAAAGTGAATCATTGTGAAAAGTTTCTCAAGAAACAATATGAAACAAAATAAAACAAAAACAGAGTGAGGGTTAAAATGATTGAGGGTATACAGGGGGTTAAGAAAAGAGGTTAAAGCGTGTAAAGATTATCACCGCAGGATAGTTTTCCGTCTTTGTAGGCTTGTATGGCTTTTTGGACCGGGCCGATGACATCGTCGAGAACTTCAATGCCCTTCCATTTGAGGTATTGGTAGTGCTCGTCATCAATGCCGCCGCAGACCACAGCATCGGTATGGTCGGAGGTTGCCAGTGCGCAGAGGTCATCAGCAGATGATTGTGGCAGAACAATGATGCGTTCGCTTATTTCGCCGTTGGATTTTATCTTTGCCAGCAGCACATCCGTGGCAAGGTCGAAACGGGGGGCAACTTCATCGTTGAGAAGGGGGATCATGATCTTGTGCGACATAATTTATCCGCTGATGGAGTGTTTTTTCATCTTACGCCAGAGGGTGGAGCGGGACCAGCCAAGTCTTACCGCTGCTTCTCCTTTGCGTCCGCCGCATTTAAGCAAGGTGTCCATGATCATCTGTTTTTCCGCGTCGTCCCAGCTTTGAGCTGAAGAATATTCAAGTGGGACAGCCCTTTCCTGAGTGGCGTGAGCGGATTCCGTTACCGGGCGCAGGATATCCTGTTCGGTCAGGTATGCGGGCAGGTGGCTGGAGCCGATGAGGTCGCGGTCGCAGAAGTTTACCGCGTATTCTACTATGTTGCTCAGTTCACGCACGTTGCCGGGGTAGCGGTAAGCGGATAAAATTTTAGCTGATTTTTTAGAAAAACCTTTGATCTTTTTGTTGAATTTGTCGCAGTAAGCCATGAGGAAATGGTTTTTGAGCAGCAGGATGTCATCTCCGCGTTCACGAAGGGGCGGCAGATGCAGGTGAACCACATTCAATCTAAATAGCAGATCGGCGCGGAAGGTCTTTTCCTGAACCATCCTTTTAAGGTCCCGGTGGGTGGCAACGATGACCCTTACATCGGCATTAAAGCCTCGTGAACTACCCAGCGGATGGATTACTTTATCATCCAGAAATGAAAGCAGTTTGACCTGCAAGGGGAGAGGCAAATCTCCTATTTCAGTAAGAAAGAATGAACCGTTATGGGCTAGTTTGATGCGTCCGGGGCGGTCTTCGTTTGCTCCGGTAAAAGCACCTTTCACATGTCCGAAGAGTTCTGATTCTAGTAAAGTTTCGGGCAGCGCGCCGCAGTTCACCTTGATAAAAGGTGCGCCCGCACGGTCCGAGGCATTGTGGATGGCTTCGGCCAGTACGTCTTTACCTGTTCCGGTTTCCCCGGTGATCAGAACCGACGAATCAGTACCTGCAATGGAAGGGACCATGCTGAAAATTTTAACCATTTCCGGGCTGGTGCCGATCAGTCCACCCAGTGAATAGGCCTTGCTGGCCGAGTTGCTCAGCTCCGCAACCTGCCGGATATCCTGAATGGTTTCCACGTATCCTGAAATCACATTGTAGTTGTTCACTATGGGGGAAATATTGAGCCGGATGGGAACCTTGGTCCGTGTGCGGTCAATGATATCCGCATCAATGGATATTGTCTGGAAGTCCGCTTTATCGGCCATGACCGGGCAGCCCTTGAAGCAATAATCGCAGCGCAGGCCGAGGTAGCATTTTAAGCCCTGCATGGCTTCAGGGTCGGCCCCGGTGATGGTCTGCCATGCACGGTTGACCAGTTTTACCCTGCCCTCGATGTCCAGCACGGCAATGCCGATGGGGATCTCGTTCAAAAGGTCCGGGAGCATGAACTGCTGGCCCATCAGGCCGTTGATTATATACGGAGCTTCGGTTGCCATGTGAATTTGATAACATGAATGGTTTTGATGCGCTACGCGCTTTTTTGGGAAGCCTCCGGCGGCGCTTTCAGCGGGACCAGAGAAACTTTTTGAAAAAAGTTTCTCTGGACTCTTCAAAAACTTTTATTAAGGCTTCGCCGCTTTGTTTGGGAGAGTTGTTGTTTGTTTGGAACAGTTGTATGTTCCGCCCAAGGAAACAAAATTATGAAAACATATATATTTATACCTCCTGTTCGTAAGCCCACCGGGGGGATTACGGTTTTTTGTCAGATAGCTTCCATTCTCGCCCGTCACGGTAAGGATGTGCAGCTTGTCATGCGTGAAAAGGGCAGCTGGATGCCGCAACTTGCGGAAGGATATCCTGATCCGATTCACTGGGATGATGTGCAGCTGACCCCGGATGATCTCTGGCTGGTGCCTGAAGGCTGGGTGAATAGTCTTGCCCCGGGGCTGAATGCTAAGGCTAGGTGTTTGGTTTACTGTCAGAATTGGGCTTATCTGTTTTCTTCCCTGCCGGAAGGAGTGTCCTGGGCTAATTTGCCTGTTTCGTTTCTTGCGGTTTCACATCCTGTTGAATGGTTCATGCAGCAGACCGTGGGCAAGGTTTCCCCGATCCTGAGGCCGGGCATTGATACAGAGCTTTTTTATCCTCCTGAGAAGAAGCCCGGAGGAAAACTCAAAATTGCGTATATGCCGCGCAAGAACAAAGCTCTCGTGAGTCAGATTAAATCTATTTTTGAGTCGCGCAATGCCGGAGCCGAGGTCCGCTGGGTGGAGATTGCCGGGATGGATGCCAAGGGCGTGGCCGAAACTTTGCGTTCCTGCCATATTTTTCTTGTTTCCGGTTTCCCCGAAGGTTGCCCGCTGCCGCCTCTTGAATCTCTTGCGTCTGGCTGTATCCCAGTGGGATTTTCCGGTTTCGGCGGCTGGGATTACATGCGTCAGATTGAAGGTGCCACCTTCAAACCATGGTGGCCCCTGCGTGATGTTTCGTGGTCCGGCAACGGTTTCTGGTCCGCCGATGCGGACGTGCTTGATGCGGCCTTCAATCTTGAAAAAGCCATCACCCTCTGGCGTGAGGGCGGTTCCGTCCTTGACAGTGCCTTAGAAGCAGGGCAACAGACCATCCGTTCATATACAGTGGAAGAGCAGGAAAAGACTGTTCTGGAGATTTGGGAAAAGTTTTAAAAATATTTTTAGACCCATCTAATAAAAGGTTTAAGGCCCCCGGCAGGGTCGCCGAAGGCCTTTTCATCAAAAGCGCGATAGCGCATCCTATCTATAAAATGGCTAAGAAAAACAGAGCATTGCCCCAGAGCGTGGGTATAAATATTCCGGGCGTGGAGACCCATGCCCATTTGGATCTGGAAGAGTTCCGTGAAGACCTGCCTGAAGTGCTGACAAGGGCCAAAGAGAGCGGAGTCGGTAAAATCGGAAACGTCTTTCTGGGACCGCAGGCCTACCATGAGAACAAGAAACTTTTTGCGGATTACCCGGAAGTGTTCTTCTTGCTCGGCGTGCATCCCAATGATTCCGGTAAATTTGTGGAAGATGACATTGAAGCCATGCGCGATGCTTTCAAGACTGAGCCGCGTTTGAAGGCGGTTGGTGAGATCGGCCTTGATTTTTATTGGGACCGTGTGCCGTATGATGTGCAGGAAGATGTGTTCCGCAAACAGCTTAAACTGGCAGATGAACTGGATCTCCCGGTGGTAATCCACAGCCGTGATGCCCATGAGCGGACCATTGAAGTGCTGGAAGATTTCGGCTGGTCCGGCAAACCGCTGCTCTGGCATTGTTTCGGCGGAGATGCTGAGACCGCAAAGCGTATCGTTGACCACGGCTGGTATATTTCCGTACCCGGTCCGGTTACCTATAAAAAGAATGAAATTGCGCAGGAAGCGGTTAAGTCTATCCCGCTGGACCGTCTGGTGCTGGAAACTGACTGCCCGTTCCTGACCCCCGAACCGTGGCGCGGCAAGCGTAATGAACCCGCGTTTGTGGTTTTCACTGCCGCTAAAGTTGCTGAGCTGAAGGAAATGGATGTGAACGAGTTGTGGAAAGCCTGCTCAGAGAATGCGCATAAGTTCTTTAATTTAGGGAATTAACGTGATTAGAAAGGTTCTGCCCGAAGAGTATGATTTTTTAGGTAGTCTGTGGCTTGAAGTGTCCATTAATGCTCACGATTTTATTTCCCGTGAATTCTGGGAAGCAAATCTCGATGCCATGCGCAATGAATATCTACCCGCCTCTGAAACATGGGTGATTGAGCAAGATGGCGATATTGCGGGCTTTATGAGTCTTATGGGTGAAACCGTTGCGGCTTTGTTTGTTTCTGCCGATAAGCAGGGAAATGGCCTTGGATCACGTCTGCTGCACCATGCAAAAGAAGAATATGAAAGTCTCAACCTTTGCGTTTACAAAGAAAATTTATCTTCTGTGGCATTTTACAAAAAACAGGGATTCAAGGTGTCTGAAGAACGCGCAGATGAGCACACCGGACATGTTGAATTTGTGATGAGCTGGCAGCGTTAAACTTTCAGCCGTTTATTTGCTGACCACTTGGTTGCGTCCGGATTCCTTGGCGCAATACATCCGTTTGTCGGCAATGTTCAGCAATGCATCCGCTGATGGTTCCTGACATTCCTCTATGGAAGCAATACCGCAACTGGCGGTTATCTTTACCTTGCCTTCGGGAACGGAAATGGTGGCATTTTCGCAGGCTGACCTGATTCTTTCGGCTACAATAACTGCTTCTTTTTTTTCCGAACCGGGCATGAGGATTACGAATTCTTCCCCTCCGTAACGGCAGGGAATATCCACGCCTTGGCGGCTGTTGTCGTGCAATATCTGACCTACAGCGCGCAGGACCATGTCTCCGGTGGCGTGGCCGTAGCTGTCGTTTACGGCTTTGAAATCATCCACATCAAGCATGATGACCGAAAGTGGGCCGCCTCTGCGTTTAAAGCGCTGAATTTCTTCACGCACCCTGATGAACAGGTAACGGCGCATGTACAGCCCGGTCAGGCTGTCTTCAATGGTCTGGCGGAAGAGCCTTGAATTTTCAATGGAAATCGCCGCTACTGTTGAAACTATGCCCAACTGGAAAAGTTCAGAAATATCCCACTGCTGATCCTTGCCCCGGTAAAGAGTCACGAATCCCCGGATACGGTCACGGGAACCGACCAGCGGTATGCACAGGCAGGTTTTGTCTGTGTCGCAGTATTCTGAAGGCAGGGGGTAGATTGAATCGTCGCAAACCGGACGCACTACCGGCTTCAGGGATTGGGCTGCTTCAATCATGGCTTTGGTCAGCGGAATCTGTTCATCAATTATGAATCTGTGCTGCTTATGGGAAGCGGCAACCCCTTTGAGCTGGTCGTATTCATCGTACATCATCAGGGTCGCGTCCTGACAATTACCAAGATCGCAAAAAGCTTCCAGAACCCGGTCCACAAGGATGTCGGGGTCTACTTCCATGGCCAGAAGCCGGGTCGCAAAATTTATGGTCAACAGCGTTGAATCAAAATCGAATTTATCAATGGACATGTTGGGTATGGTGTTGGTGTTGGTGTTGGTGGAGTGAGTAATCATACAATGGGTTCGGGTAAAAATACAGCACTAGATTTATGTGAAATTTAACGCAAATGAATTTATTGAATTGGATGATTGACAAATTTTTTATCAAGAGTACAAAAAATTCTGGAGCTGATAAAAAATTATTATGAGGGAGAGAATTTTGCCAGCTATTGTTAAGTCTATATCCTGTGAGATTGATCATTATGTTCCTTTTGTGGAATTTCTGGGAACATTTCTGGGTGATAATTGTGAAGTTGTCCTGCACGATACCACCAGCAAGGAAAAATCGGTACTTGCCATTGCCAACGGACATATTTCCGGGCGTGGTGTGGGTGCGCCCTTGACTGATCTGGCCTTGAAGTTTCTGGTGGATGAAGTTTACCGCCAGCAAGATTGGATGATGGGCTACACCACTGAAGGGCGAAACGGTCATATTCTCCATTCCGCAACATATTTTATTAAAGGGTCCGGTGGTGACTTGTTGGGGATGCTTTGCCTGAACATGGATACCTCCGATATGCTGGCCGCCCGCGACATGATTAACAAAGTGATTCATAGTGCCGGGTTCGAGCGTTCTGTCAAGAAAGAGGACCATTCCTCCGCCCCTGCTGGTGAAGAGCATAGTGAAACCTTCCCTAAGTCCATGGAAGACCTGACAGAATCCCTTATTGTGCGCGTTATTTCAGATACTAATATTCTGCCGGAACGCATGACTTCTGATGAAAAACAGGATGTGGTCTCAACCCTCAATGAGCGGGGTGTGTTCATGCTTAAAGGGGCTATTAAGGACGTAGCAAAGCATCTGGTGGTCTCTGAGGCTACAGTCTACCGTTATTTGCAGAAGATTAACGATAAATAATTATTACTGGAAAGAATTTTTAAACCGGGCCGAGTCTTTTTAGATTCGGTCCGGTTTTTTTGTTTTGTAGGAAAAGTAAGTGCGTACTTCTTTTTTGCGAAATTGAATGTGTTTATTTTTTGTGTTTCGAATTTCTCTTTTTTTAATAATAAAATTTTCTTGTTTGGATAAAAATTTATTGACGTGTGATTTTCTTATCGCTATACGTGGATTCATAGCAACGTGAAGGTTGTTTTTGAACTCAAAGGAAATATCCATACAGGAGATAGTGATGAAGAAAGTTGTTGTAAGTGAGAAAGCCCCCGCAGCAGTAGGCTGCTACTCTCACGCAATTGAAACCGGAAATCTGGTTTTCACCTCCGGTCAGCTGCCCATCAATGCTGAAACCGGAAAAATGCCTGAAGGTCCTGCTGCTCAGGCCAAGCAGGCCCTCGATAACCTGAAGTACGTTCTTGAAGCAGCCGGAGCCACCATGGATGACGTGGTCAAGACCACCGTGCTGATCCAGAACATCGAAGACTTCGCTGCTATCAACGAAGTTTACGCGACTTATTTCTCTGAACCGTTTCCCGCACGCAGCTGCTTTGAAGTGGCAAATCTTCCCCTTGGTGCTTTGGTGGAGATTGAGGCTGTTGCGGCTAAATAATTAAATTCGGCTCGTGGTGCTGCCGGGTTAATTCTAAGGGTCGTTTACGGCCCTTACAAAGGAGTGGAAAAATGTCTAAGGAATCAAAATTCAAAGAGTTTGGGCTGATCATTAAATTGCTTTTCGGTATTGCAGCCGGTGTGGGAATCGGTCTTTTTGCAAATCATGCGGTAATGGAAGTTGTGGTTACTGCTAAATATGTAATGGGTCAGTTTATTTTTTATACTGTTCCTCTTGTCATTCTTGCTTTTATCGCCCCGGCAATTACCAGACTGGGCCAGAACGCATCTAAAATGCTGGGTGTGGGTGTTTCCCTTGCTTACCTTTCCGCTGCCGGTGCTGCTACTATGGCTGCTGTCGCTGGGTATGTACTCATCCCTCATCTTTCAATTGCCACTCAGGTTGAAGGTCTTCGCGAGCTTCCCGAAGTTGTTTTTCAGCTGTCCATCCCGCCGATTATGTCTGTTATGACCGCGCTGGTGACCGCTATCGTGCTTGGTCTTGCCACTATCTGGGTCAAAGCCAAGACTTTTGAAAATATGCTCGGCGAATTTGAGAACATTATGATGCAGGTAGTTACCCGGATCATTATTCCTATTCTGCCCTTCTTTATCGCAGCCACTTTTGCCGGACTTGCTTACGAAGGAAGCCTCACCAAGCAGCTTCCGGTATTTCTTGAAGTTATTGTGATTGTCCTCGTAGGTCATTTCATCTGGCTCACTTTCCTGTACACCCTTGCAGGCATCATTTCCAAACGTAACCCCCTTGAAGTTTTCAAGCATTATCCGCCCGCATACCTCACAGCGGTAGGTACCATGTCCAGTGCCGCAACTCTGCCTGTTTCTCTTGAATGTGCAGGTAAGTCCAAGGCTCTCGGCAAGGACACTGTTGAGTTCATGGTTCCCCTTGGCGCGACCATCCACCTTTGCGGTTCCGTGCTCACTGAAACCTTTTTCGCCATGACCATCTCCATGATGCTCTACGGTACCCTGCCTTCCGTGGGCACAATGACCATGTTTATCCTGCTCTTCGGCATCTTCGCCATCGGCGCACCCGGCGTTCCCGGCGGAACCGTTATGGCTTCCCTCGGTATCGTTGTCGGCGTACTCGGTTTCGACCCCGCAGGTGTTGCACTGCTGCTGGCAGTCTTCGCCCTTCAGGACAGCTTCGGTACTGCCTGTAACGTAACCGGTGACGGTGCCCTTGCTCTCATGATGGAAGGTATCTTCAATCGCAACGGTGAACTCGACAAAGCCCGCACTTCTTAATGAAATAATTTCGCCTCCGGCGGCCCTGCCGGGAGCCTTAAACCCTTTTGGTAAAAGGGTTTAAGAATCCCAAAACTTTTCAGTAGGCTTTTGCCGCTGGAGGCGAAAATGAAAACAAAAAAAAGAAATCCGTTTTCCCACGTAAGGTCGAACTAGTTCCTCGCACAATCGACCACCCAACTTGGCGAAGCCCTAATAAAAGTTTTTGAAGAGTCCAGAGAAACTTTTTTCAAAAAGTTTCTCTGGTCCCCCCCGAAGGGGCCGCCGGAGGCATATCATCATGACAAATAAAAAATGGTCTGAATACGCAGAAATTTTGAAACGTGAAGTTGTTCCCGCTCTCGGCTGCACAGAGCCTATCGCCATTGCCCTTGCTGCTGCCAGGGCGGCTGAGACTCTTGGTAAAGAAGCCGAAAAAGTAGTTGTTAAAGTGAGCGGCAACCTGCTCAAAAACGGTATGGGCGTAGGCGTTCCCGGTACCGGAATGACCGGGCTGGACATCGCTGCAGCTGTAGGCGTTACCGGTGGTAAATCCGAACTCGCGCTGGAAGTTCTGCGTGACCTTGATGCCGAGCAACTGGCAGCGGGTAAGAAGTTGCTGGCTGATGGTCGTTTACATGTAGAGTTGGCCGACACTGAAGAATTGCTTTACGTGGAAGCTGTTGTTGAATCAGGTGCTGATTCAGCCCGCTGCGTAATCGCTCGTGCTCATGCAGCTATTGTGCTGGTGGAAAAGAACGGTGAAGAAGTTTTTTCCGCACCGCTTATGAGCGAGGACAAGGAAGAGTCCGGCTGTTCTATGACCATGAAAGAAATTTTCGAATACGCCACCGAGGCTCCGCTGGAAGATCTGCGTTTTATTCTTGAAGCTGTAGAGCTTAATGAGAAGGTTGCAACTGAAGGCCTTACTGATGACTGGGGGCTGAAAGTGGGTAAATCCATTGCCAAGGATATTGAAGACGGCATCCGTTCCGATGATATAGTTTCATACGCCATCAAGATGACCGCCGCAGCTTCCGATGCGCGTATGGAAGGTATCCAGATGCCGGTAATGAGCAACTCCGGCAGCGGCAACCAGGGGCTGACCGCGACTCTGCCTGTGCTGGCCTTTGCCAGACGTCGCAATGCCAGTGAAGAACAGCTTGTGCGAGCTCTGATACTGAGCCACCTTTCCGCAGTACACATGAAGAGCCATCTTGGTAAGCTTTCCGCTCTTTGCGGGGCCAGCCTTGCCGCGACTGCTTCCGGCTGCGGTATTGTTCTTATTCTCGGCGGCGGACTGGAAGAGGTTGAAAGCGCCATTAAGAACACCCTCGGCGATATTGCCGGAATGATCTGCGACGGCGCAAAAACTTCCTGCGCTCTGAAGGTTTCATCCGCAGTGGAAGCAGCCATCAATTCCGCACTGCTGGCAATGAAAGGAATCTCCATCCCCGGTAAAGATGGAATTCTTGATGATGATATCGAAGCCTGTATCCGTAACGTGGGACAGCTTGGGTCCGTGGGGATGGCTCAGACCGATAAGGTCATCCTTGAGATCATGACCGGGAAGCACACCACTGCCCCGGCAGCATAATTTTACAGAACTACATCTTCCCCCCTTAAGTTCGTCCTTCCTTGGATTGACGAGAACAAGAAGCCCCCGGTTTTACCACAAACCGGGGGCTTTACTTTTTGCTTGAACAGAGGAGGTTAAATACTAATCAAGCATGGTTCTGCTGATGATTTCATCCTGTACTTCCTTGCAGAGTTCTACAAAGAAAGCGCAGTATCCGGCCACGCGAACAATGAGGCCGCGGTAATCATCAGGGTTCTGCTGGGCTTTAAGCAGGGTTTGGTTGTCAACGTAGTTGAATTGCATTTGGCCGTTGCCGAGCACGGAGGCAGTGCGCAGCAGGGCGATAAGCCCGTTTTCACCTTCCGGTGAGTCGAGGGAACCTTGCATGAGCTTGAAGTTGTGGGCCATTCCAAGGCTCATGGATTCCACATTGAGTTTGCCCACGGATTTGATCACAGCGGTGGGGCCTTTGGTGTCGGCTCCCTGTGTGGGACTCATGCCGTCGGAGAGGGGAGATCCGTTCATGCGTCCGTCAGGGGTGGCCCCGATCATCTCACCCAGCGGGGTGTTGAATGACTGGGAGAGAGTGCCGTGAATCATGCGGGCGTAAAGTGATTTGTGTCCGTTAATGGTCTTTTCGGTATAGTCGATGATGTCGGAGGTTATGAGGTCGGCGTAATCATCATCGTTTCCGAATTTGGGCGCGCCGAGACAATCATTGCGCAGCTCTTCAAATCCTTCCCAGTTGGCATCAAGGGCCTGTTTGAGCTGGGCGAGGGTGTATTTCTGTTCATCAAATACCAGTTTTTTGATGGCAGCCATGGAGTCGGCATAGGTGTTCAGTCCGGCAAAGATAGTGCCCGGTCCTTCGTAAAGGCAGGCTCCTCCGGCGGTTACGTCCTTGCCGCTTTGCATGCAACCGTCAACAAAGAGGGACATGTAAGGGGTGGGAACCATGTCGCGGACCAGTTTCTGGTTGATGAGCGAGCCTTGCGCAGTGATATCCATGATATGGTCGAGCTGCTTTTTGACTGCTGCGTCGAATTCTTCATAGCTGGTGAACTGCTCAAGGTCTCCGGTATCGAGTCCCTGTGCATTTTCGCCGTATGATTTGAGTATGCCGCGGTTGAAGACGAACTCAATGGCGATGGGCCACTGGGTGAATCCCCCGGCGGTCCACTGGTGGATGCGGCCTGATTTCTGGGGCTCAACACAACCCATAAGGCTGTAGTCGCGGGCATCTTCGAAATCAAAACCCTTGCGGATCATCATTTTGATGTGGGCATCGTCAAAGTGACAGGCGGGCATGCCGTTGCCGGATTTGACCACTTCTACTATTTTTTGCAGATATTTCTGCGGGGACTGGTTGTGGATTCGGCAGGCCAGTGAAGGCTGGTAAACACTTACCTTAGCCACAGCGTCCATGATCAGGAAGGTCAGGTCGTTGGTTCCGTCTCCGCCTTCGCGTTTGACACCGCCCACGCACATATTAATGAAGGGCATGTATCCGGCAAAATATTTGGCGGTTGCTTCCGGGGTGTACCAGATCATTTCAGAGCATTTGAGGATGAAGCAGTTCATCAGTTCAAAAGCCTGCTGCTGGTCGATTTCGCCGGATTTGATGCTGGCTTCATAGCAGGGCAGCACATACTGGTCGAAGCGTCCAAGGGAAGTGCTGCACTGGTTTTCTTCCAGCAGGAACAGGGATTGGATGGTCCAGACAGCCTGCAAGGCTTCATGAAAAGTTTTGGGAGGATTAGCCGGAACGCGTTCGTTAATCTCAGCGATGAGTTCCAGTTCCACCTTGCGGACCGGATTATCTTCTTTTGCCGCCAGTTCTTTTGCATAAGCGGCAACACGCTCCGCGTAGAGCAGAATACCTTCACAGGTAATGATGGCAGCCTTGTAGAAATTTATTTTATCCTGATCTGACTCAGCACTTGGGTCAGCATCTTTTTTAAGTCCGGCAAGGTGTGCTTCCGCTTCGGCCTTAACTCCGCTGATACCTTTTTCAAAGAGGATGATGTCGTAACCGGGGCTGGTGTCACCGCCACCGCTGGAAATGTGGTAGGTCAGGTCGCTGACGCAGGATTCGGCACCGAATTCCCAGATCCCCTCCTTACGAAACTCTGCTTCACAGGCTTCGGCAAGGGATTTGCCTTCCCAGAAAGGAAAGATTTCATCGCGCAGGATTTTCTTGTCTTCGTCGCTGATCAGGTAAGGGTCCTGCGGACGGCTGCCGATGGAGTCCAGTTCATCATGAATCAACTTCCAATCTGTGTCAGGGGAGAAAGAACCGGTACGCGGTTTGCCACAAGGGTGACCGACAATGAGTTCGCCTTCCTGAATGTACATGGGCGCGATTTCGCAGGCGCGCTTGAAACCCATGGCCCGGCGGATGTTATTAGGCAGGTCGGGGTGTGCTTTGCTTATTTCTGTAAAAGCCTGCGCGCGGACAATTGAAATGCTCGGCTTTACCTTAAGGTACTCATCTTTGAGCTTGTTGATTCTGTCAGTAAGAAAATTTTCCGTATAATCTGTCTTCATTGTAGAACCCCTTCCCGTAGAAAACATTATTTACAGCAGAAGCATAAAGCGAAGCGCAATCTCTCCTGAACCATTCCTATTTTCTTCGTTTATAAGAAAATTAAAACAGGGCAAACCCCTTCCAGCTAGGGGGAATGTTAAATTTTTTGTATAAAAAAAGACGAAGCAGCGTGAATACTACTTCGTCTTATTGTCTTTTTTAGGCACTTTTAATGACGCTAGTACGAAACTAACCTACTAAAAGGGTTTAAGCCCCCGGAGGGACTCCCGGTAGGGCCGCCGGAGGCAATTAAACTCCCAATTTATCCGCAATAGTCTTAGCCGCGCGGCGACCTGCGCCCATGGCTGAGATTACAGTTGCGGAACCACCTGCGATATCACCGCCTGCGTAGACGTTCGGGATGGAAGTTTCTCCGTTCTCCGCATCAGTTACGATGTAGCCCCATTTGTTAAGATCAAGTCCGGGGGTGGCTTCGAGCAGTACCGGGTTGGCTCCGGTTCCCACTGCGAGAATAACCATATCCACCTCAAGCTCTTTGGTCTTGCCTTCCACTGCAACGGGACGGCGGCGACCGGAATCATCAGGCTCGCCAAGCTCCATTACTTGCAGGGTCATGGACTTAACATGGGAATTCTCGTCGCCGTTGATGGCAATGGGCGAGGTGAGCAGCTCAAGCTGTACACCTTCCTCAATGGCATGATGCAACTCTTCAAGGCGAGCAGGCATCTCTTCCTGAGTACGGCGATAAGTGATGTAAACATTCTCAGCACCGAGACGCAGGGCGGTGCGGGCAGCATCCATGGCTACGTTACCGCCGCCGATCACAGCCACGTTCTTGGCTTTGGGTGCGGGAGTGTCGTATTTCGGGAATTCGTAGGCCCGGCCGAGGTTGATGCGGGTCAGGTATTCGTTGGAAGAATATACGCCGACGAGGTTTTCGCCGGGAATATTCAGGAACCACGGCAGACCTGCACCGACGCCGATGAATACGGCATCAAAACCGTCATCAAACAGATCCTGCACGGTGATGGTTTTGCCGCCCACATAGTTGGGCATGAAAGTAACGCCTTTGGACCAGAGCGCGCCCACTTCACGGGCAACGATGTCCTTGGGCAGACGAAATTCAGGGATACCGTAAATGAGTACGCCGCCCACTTCGTGCAGGGCTTCGTAGACTGTTACGGGAACGCCGCGCGCGGCAAGATAACCGGCTACAGTCAGGCTGGAAGGCCCGGACCCGATGCAGGCCACCTTGAATTGGTCGTTGGGCAGGGAGCATGCTGTGTGCCCGGTTATCATTTCACAGGCGGAATCACTGTCAAAGGTGTCGGCAACAAATCTTTCCAGACGGCCGATGGCTACCGGCTCGTACTTCTTGCCGAGAATGCAGGCCCCTTCGCACTGGGATTCCTGCGGACAGACACGTCCACAGACAGCGGGCAGGGCGTTGGTCTCCTTGATGACCCGGTAAGCGGAAGGAATGTCGCCGTCAGCTAAATGTTTGATGAAGCCCTTGATGTCGATTTCAACAGGACAGCCTTTCTGACAGAACGGCTTTTTGCACTGTAGACAGCGCGCAGCTTCGGCCATGGCTTCTTCTTTTGAATAGCCGAGGGCTACTTCTTTGAAGTTCTTGTTGCGGACGTCAGCCGGTTGTTCCGGCATGGGGGTACGTGTGGGGGTAAAATTCTGTTTATTCACCATGGCAGCTACAACTCCTGAACATTTGCATTGAAAGGTCTTCCTCTTCCTTATATTGGGTGAGGCGCATTTTCAGTTCATTGAAATCGACTTCATGACCGTCGAATTCCGGGCCGTCCACGCAGGCGAATTTGGTTTCTCCGCCAACGCTGCAACGGCAGGCACCGCACATGCCCACGCCGTCAACCATGATGGAGTTCAGGCTTACTGTGGTTTTAACGCCGAAAGGTTTTGTTACCTTGGCTACCGCTTCCATCATGGGCACGGGCCCGATAGCTACTACTTCGGAAACGTCCTTGTCCTGTTCAAGGCGTTCACGCAGGAGATCGGTGACAAATCCTTTGTGCCCGGTACTGCCGTCATCGGTGGCGATGAGCAGTTCGGGGCAGAAATAGCCCAGTTCGGTGCAGAAAAGGAGCATGTTTTCACTGCGTGCACCCACAATGGCGACAACATGGTTGCCGGCAAGATGGTGGCCTTTGGCAATGTGGTGCATGGCTGCGATACCTGTACCGCCGCCCACACAGATGACAGTGCCGGATTTTTCAATGTGGGTGGCTTTACCCAGAGGACCGCAGACATCAAGGATGGTGTCCCCTTCATTCAATGTTTCAAGCAGGGCTGAACTTTTACCTACTACGAGGTAGACGATGGTGATGGTGCCTGCTTCTTTGTCAGTGTCAGCAATGGTGAGGGGAATGCGTTCACCTTTTTCATGGATGCGTAGAATTACAAAATTTCCCGGTTTAGCCTTTTTGGCAATTTGAGGACAGTCAATGACCAGCATGGATGTCTGGCCTGGGATAAGTGCTTTTTTAGTCAGAATTTTGTTGCTCATAATCTCCTACACTGCTTAAGTTTCAGGGGAAGTTATGTTTTTCCCCACCGGATTGCAAGTTTCAGACTGATTATAAGGCCTTGGCTTTTCCCTTTCTGTGAAAAAACTGAAATGTACGCTTCCCTCGCTCTGCTTTTTCAGTCCTTTAAATTTTTCCCTTTGTCTGCCGGGTAAAGCCTTATCGCCAGTTTGAATAAATCGCTCGCCCTCTTGCCAATTCTACCTCGACGTATTATATCTTAATACAACTTAGCAGAAGTTTATTTTCATCAGCTTCCACGGACGGAAGCCGGAAATACCGCGTATCCTTCATGGATGATTGCGAATATCTCGCAGATACGGCGGATTGCCCTTGCAGGCAGTCGGCCTTTTTTTGTGTACGCGGAAACGGTTTTTTCTGGTGGAGTGAGTAGTGAGAGTAGCAGCGCAGGGCATCAGCCAATATGCTGATAATGCGAAAAAGTGGTCCAGAGACACTGCGGCTGAAGTGGAAAAGGTGAAGGCGCGCGTTGTCACGCGTAAATTCGGCTTCAGTATAGGTAAGCTCGGTGTTAACTTCACTGCAAAGGACCTCGAATTTGAACCGGACGAGGCCCGGAAGGCATCGCGCGAGTTCCGATCAAAAACCTATCCCCGTACCCAGAGCGAAGAGCAGCATGTGCAGAATGTGTATCAGCAGCTTGCTCTTACCCAGACGGCTCTTTCCGAGGATTCCGCCAGTTTTAATCCCGGGAGTACCGGTTACATGAGGACCAGGGCTCTTAATGCCTATTCCCGACAGTCCGGTGCTCTTAGTCATACGCTTCCGGGCAGCGCTCTCGGCAAAGTCTGATTCAAGTTAGCATTCTGATCATAACAGAAATTTAAGTTTTTCTGTCTTGTCGGTGCTCTTTTTCCCCTTCTCAACCCAAAGGAATCATTAACACCTTGTCCCAGAATACTGTGCAGCAGCAGTAAGAATTTCAATGATGTCTGATTTCTTCTTTAATATAAATTGATGGGTCAATCAATTGGTTTTGTAAAAATATCGCAACATTTCTTTTTGTATGTAATATATCCCTTTCTTAAATATTGGTTTCGGCTCAGGGTTGCCTAGTTAATGCTTGCCGGGACGGCAATTACATATTAGACAGCGGCTCACAAATACCGTAATAAGAAATCCCTTTACCCTTGCTTCGAATGGAAGCGGGGAAATACTAAGAATATAACCATAGGCCGACGACCCTTGGAGGCCGCCGACATTTTCACATATGGCAAATTTAGATAAAATAAGAAATTTCAGCATCATCGCGCATATCGACCATGGCAAGTCCACTCTTGCGGACCGCATCCTTGAGATTACCGGGATGGTTTCCGAACGTGAGAAAAAGGATCAGTACCTTGATAAAATGGAACTTGAGCAGGAACGCGGCATTACTATTAAAGCCCAGACTGTTCGCATTCCATACAAAGCCAAGGACGGCGAGGAGTATATCCTTAACCTGATCGATACGCCCGGACACGTGGACTTCAGCTATGAAGTTTCCCGTAGCCTTGCTGCGTCCGAAGGTGCACTGCTGGTGGTTGACTCCACTCAGGGTGTGGAAGCGCAGACTCTTGCCAACGTATTTCTGGCATTGGATCACGATCTTGAAATCGTGCCCGTGCTTAATAAAGTTGATCTGCCCAGTACTGATTGTGAACGGGTGGCACAGGAGATTGAGGAAGTTATCGGGCTGGATTGCTCCGAACCGCTCATGATCAGTGCCAAGACCGGGTTGAACGTGGAGGACGTACTGGAATCCATCGTTAAGGACCTGCCGCCGCCGGAAGGCGATCCTGATGCACCGCTCAAGGCTCTGATTTTCGACTCCTGGTACGATTCCTATCAGGGCGTTGTGGTTCTGTTCAGGATTCTGGATGGTACCATCAAAAAAGGCGACAAAATTCAGATCCATTCAACTGGACGTACTTTTGATGTCACCACTCTCGGTGTTTACACCCCTGAACCGCAGAAGGCGAAATCCCTTGCTGCCGGTGAGGTTGGTTTCCTGTGTGCCAGCATGAAGGAACTTAATGACGCTCCCGTGGGTGATACCGTTACTTTGGCTGAAAATCCGGTGGTAGATCCATTCCCCGGTTTTCAGGAAGTGAAACCCATGGTTTTCTGCGGGTTGTACCCTGTGGAACCTGCGGAGTACGAACCCCTTAAGGGTGCTCTGGAAAAATTGCAGCTCAATGATACTGCTTTTTCATATGAGCCGGAAACATCCACTGCTCTCGGTTTCGGTTTTCGCTGCGGTTTTCTCGGATTGCTGCATATGGAAATTATTCAGGAAAGGCTGGAGCGTGAATTTCAGGCCAAGCTCATCGCCACCGCGCCTTCTGTTGTTTATCAGGCTAGGCTGAATAACGGCGATGTCCTTGAAATCGACAACCCCAGCAAGATGCCCGACGGCGGTGATCTCGAATCACTGGCTGAACCTTTTTGCCGTCTTGAAATTCACGTGCCTAACGAGTATGTTGGCGCGGTTCTCAAGCTTTGTGAGGAGAAACGCGGAATCCAGCAGGATATGCGTTACCTGACATCTTCAAGGGTTATCATTACTTATGAAGTTCCCTTTGCGGAAATTATGTACGACTTCTTTGACAAGCTGAAATCGCACACCAAGGGTTATGCTTCTCTTGATTATGAAATTATCGATTACCGCGAATCGAATCTGGTTAAGCTCGATATCCTGATCAATACTGATCCGGTGGATGCTTTTTCAGCCATTGTACATAAGGATTCAGCATATCCTTTCGGGCGTTCACTTGCACTCAAGCTGAAAAGGGCCATCCCGCGCCAGATGTTTGAAATTGTTATTCAGGCCGCAATCGGTCGCAAGATCATTGCTAAGGAACGAGTGGCTCCGTTCAGGAAAAACGTTACCGCCAAGTGTTACGGCGGGGATATTACCCGTAAGCGCAAACTTCTGGAAAAGCAGAAGGAAGGTAAGAAGCGCATGAAGAAGATGGGTAATGTTGAGATTCCGCAGGAAGCGTTCATGGCTGTATTGAAAGCGGGTGAGGATTAATCGCCCGGTTCGAAGGTGCTTTTGCGCTTCAAGACAACGACTCGCCCTGCGTTAAGCGCAGGAAACTATAAGGATATTAGATTATGAATCCCAGATGGCAGAGCACTGTGAAGGAATATATTGAAGCTCTTTTTATCGCACTCATACTGGCTCTCTTCATTCGAACCTTTATTGTGCAGGCCTTCAAGATTCCGTCCGGTTCCATGTTGCAGACCCTCCAGATCGGAGATCATCTGCTGGTAAGTAAATTTTCCTACGGCGTGAAAGTTCCCTTTACCGGGAAGGTTATCGTGCCCATGGGTGACCCGGAGTATCAGGACATTATCGTCTTTAAATACCCCGGAGACACCAGTAAGGACTACATAAAAAGGGTTATCGGAGTACCCGGTGATACTGTGGAGATCAAGAACAAGATGGTCTTCGTAAACGGTAAGGAGCTTAATGAACCTTACGTGCAGTACACCGATACCACCCACGTTTCAACGCTGCGCGACAACATGCCGCCCCGGGTAATTCCCGAGAACGAATATTTCGTTATGGGCGACAACCGCGATGGATCCAACGATTCCAGATTCTGGGGCAATGTTCCCAGAGAGAACATCTTAGGAAAGGCGTGGATTATCTATTGGTCTTGGGGCGGTCCCAAGACCGTTCGCTGGGATCGCATCGGTGACATCCTGCACTAAGCGACAGCAGTTGAAATCTGGATACATGAAAGCCCCGGTACGTTTGTACCGGGGCTTTAGTTTTTTGTGCGGGGTTAACTTAGGATGTGCCGGAAAGAAAAGAAATAATGTTCGAGTTGAAAGATGTAGTTGATAGGTGGTATGATTCAACGAGGAGGATGTATGCATTCAGCCTTTCGCTTCTTCTTTTCAGCTATATGTGGAGCTGTTGTCTTGTGTCTGCTTTCCGTTGCTCAGAGATATTTAGTGGGCTGGCCTTTGCTTCCGCAGTCATTTGTAGTTCCATTTGTTTTTGGTTCAATTACTGGTGCTGTTTTTTATTTGTATACGTTGTTTGTACGAAGGCAGAGAAAGACAGAAGAGCTGCTGCATGCAAAAGAGGCCCAGCTGAAAATAGTATTGTCTGCCGCTCCTATAGGTATCGGGATGGTGGTTGATCGTGTATTTCATGAAGTGAATGATTTCTTTTGCGAAATGACAGGGTACTCCAGAACTGAATTGGTCGGTGGTTCGTCCCGGCTTGTGTATCCCAGCGATGAGGATTATAATTACGTAAGTGAATATAAATATTCCCAGATAAAAGAAAAAGGTGCAGGAACCGTTGAGACCCGTCTTAAGCGGAAAGACGGGGAAATTATACATGTCATACTGAGCTCAAAGCCTTTGGATCGTGAAGATTGGTCCAAAGGCGTTTCTTTTACTGCACTGAATATTTCTAAAAGAAAAGATGCTGAAAATTCACTTTCCAGACGAATCGTATTTGAAAATCTAGTCAGTAATGTAGCATCTGACTTTCTTAACATATCTGTGGGCCGGATTGATGAAGGTCTTACAGAGGCTCTGAAGGTTATTTGTTGTTTCACCGGAGTGAGCCGGGCTTATATTTTTCTTATGCGTGGTAATTCTTCTGTCTGTGATAATACGCATGAGTGGTGTGCTGATAATATTAGGCCGCAAATTCATGAATTGCAGAACTTAGACTTGATGAAGTTGGCTCCCCTGCTCTGGGGAAATCTTTGCAAAAATGAACCGTATTATATCCCGGATGTATCTGCTTTGCCTGAAAATCTGCCTGATAAAGAAATTCTTCAGGCACAGGATATCTGGTCGGTTCTTATAGAGCCGATGTATTTGAATGATCAGCTTGTGGGTTTTATCGGTTTTGATTCAGTTTTTTCTCATCGAAAATGGTCGGAAGAGGATATAGGAATATTGTCTTTGTTCTGTAAAAACGTAGCATTGGTTTTGGAGCGCAAAAAAACAGAAGAGATGCTGATTGCAGCAAAGTTTGAAGCTGAAACTGCTAATACTGCAAAATCGGAATTTCTTGCTAATATGTCCCATGAAGTGCGAACTCCGCTTAACGGGATAATGGGCATGCTTCAACTTATGCATATGAGCGGATTGAGTCCTAAGCAGGAAGAGCAGTATGTCTTTGCAATGGAGTCCTGCAAGCGGCTTACCCGGCTGCTAAGTGATGTGCTTGATATTACGATGATTGAATCCGGGCATCTACAAATTGTTAATGCTGAGTTTGATATGTCTAATGTTTTGAGTTCCGTCCATGCTCTTTTTAAGCCTGTTGCTGTTCAGAAAAATATTGATCTGCGAGTTGATGTTTCGGGGAATGTACCGGAAAAATTGTTTGGTGACAGCAACAGGTTACATCAAATTTTTAATAATTTGATTGGCAACGCTCTGAAGTTTACAGATTCCGGGACTATTAGAGTGGAAGTGTCTCCTTTGAAAAGCAGAGATTCTGGTAAGAATCAAATTTTGTTTTCAGTTTCTGATTCAGGAATTGGCATAGAAGAGAGTAAGCTGGAGTCAATTTTTAATTCTTTTACCCAAGTAGATGCAAGTAGAACCCGTAATTATGAGGGGGCAGGTCTAGGACTTGCCATTGTAAAGAAGCTTACAGAGTTAATGGGCGGAAATCTTTCAATCCTCAGCGAAGTAAATGTTGGCACAACTGTTCACTTTTCTTTGGTATTTGAGGTTGTTGACGAGCCTTTAAGAGTTGATAAAAGCACTTGTGTGCCGGACAGCATTTTTATTAGGAAGTTTAAGGTTCTTGTTGCTGAAGACGAAAAGGTTAACCAGCTCACGCTTAAGCATTTTCTGGAGCAATACGGTTGTAGTGTCTCAGTTGCAGGTGACGGGTGTGAACTGATGGATATGCTCCGTGCTGAGAAGACAGTGTTTGATCTGATTTTTATGGATATTCAAATGCCGAGAATGGGCGGACTTGAAGCTACTTCTCTTATTCGCGCGGGAGAGGGCGGCGAGATAGTAAAGGATATTCCAATTATCGCTTGCACTGCATATGCCATGTCGGGAGATAAAGATGAGTTTCTTTCCGCGGGGATGAATGACTATTTGTCCAAACCCACACAGATAGGGGATGTTGAACAGATTTTAATAAAGTATTCAGACTGAACTTGGCAGGGATCTTTTAATGGGGGTCTTTGAGAGGGCGAATAAAAAACTTTGAAAGGTCCGCAAGTTGGCGTACTCTATCCGCTATGTCACATGCGGATTCAATTACCCTGCTCAATCTGGAATTCAACTCCTCCTGCAACCTGCGTTGCCAGTGGTGTTCCCTTGATCATTCCAAGGAACGCAAGATTATGTCCCGCGAGGTACTTGAAAAAGTAATGCGGGAGCTGGGAGCTGGGGCGTTCAAAAATCTGCGTCGCATCGACCTGCATAATGGCGGGGAAACCCTGCTTCATCCTGATCTGCCGGGAATGCTTTCTGTCATCCGCCGTCATCGTCCTTCCATTCCTTCGTCAGTAATCATCGGCCTCCTGACCAACGGTATGTTGCTGACCCCGAAGGTTTCCGAACAAATCTGCCGCAGCCGTGCGGTTACCCAGGTCCGCTTCAGTATTGACGGTGGTTCGCCTGCCGCATTTGAGTCTATCCGCAAAGGAGCCAAATGGGATGTGGTCCGGCGCAATGTGCAGACCTTTATGGAGATCAACAGCCGGGCCAAAGAACCGGTTAAGACTGAGATAATTTGCATGATTCCGGCAGAAGGATTACCGGACGATAAGATGGACCCGGAATTTACAGCTCTTTTGCAACTAGCAGATAAGGTCAGTGTGCGTAACCCGCATAATTGGGACGGCAGTGTTGATCTTGGCGTTGACGACAGCGGCTATAAAGTTATTGCCGAAAAGCGCGTCGGTGAAGTTTGTTTCTTATTGCAAAAAAATCTGGTCATTCTGCCCGAAGGCAAGGTTACGGTTTGCTGTAACGATCTCAACGAACGTGGGGTATTCGGTTCTGTTTTGGAAAACAGTCTCGAAGAACTTGCCGCCCATCCCACCCGGCTGGAAATGATCCGGGCTTTTAAGGAAGGGCGTAAGGATGAAATTGAGTTGTGTCGCGGGTGTACCGGGTTTTATGCGCCTTAAATCAGAGGGGAAATAGTGTTACCTGAATTTCCATATATTACGCGATTCGCTGCAATCTCCGGTGGCCACGGTGGGAACAGACGAACAAGGCAGATGGCCTCTCTTTTTGCAGATATCGGAGTTGAGCTTGCCGACCTTTCTTCCTATGCGCATAGTCCGGCGACTGAATTAACTTCTGCATTGTTTTCTGCTGATCAGGATTTTGACTCTCTTTATGATTTTAACGGGCACATAGCTTCGCAACTCGGTTTGGATAAGGCTCTTTCTAAAGCTGTGGGGTTGGCTGACATCAAGGGGGCAGTTGTAGATGATCCTGTCTTTTTCCCACTCACAGTAAAGGTTCTTGCGGAAAGGAAGATCCCGGTAGTTTCAGTCATACACAATATTGAATCCTTTTTGCCTCGTTCTCTGCAAGTCAAAGCACAATGGGATTTGCTTCAAGAGGAAGTGGATGTTGTGGCAAACTCAGCTTTGTGTGTGACCATTGCCCGCGAAGATGCATGGTTGCTCCGGAATATGGGTGCGGAATGTTACAATTATCCTTACTTTCCATCTGAAGACAACGAAGCTCAATTGGCAAAAATCCGTATCGCCCGTCGCAAGTCAAAGAAAAAATTTTGCCTTTGTATGGGGACTGCTTACAATCCTCCTACATTATTTGGGATGGAAAAATTGGTTAATAACTGGTCAACAATTACAGGAGGAAATCTACCTCTTGTGCTGGCTGGTTACGGTGTGGATCGTTTTTTTGATCGGGAGAATGCACCCAAAGCAGTTAATGTTGTTGGGGGAGTCGATGACGTCAGGATGGAAGCCCTTTTGACTGAATGCAGTGTCTGTGTATTGCATCAGGATGTCGGTGCTGGGGCATTAACCAAAATACCCGAATTATTGCGTGCCGGAATCCCTGTCATTTCCAGCCAGCATGCTGCCAGAAGCTATGGAGGGCATGACGGGGTTTATGAGTATCAGGGTATGACGGAGATCCCGCAATTATTGATGCAGGTAATGCAAAGAGATTGTGCTCCTCCATCATTGCTTAAAACGGACAGCAATCAGCTATTGAACCATGTGGCCGGGGTGTTTAAACTTTAGCCAGTATTTTTATGCCCCCTAAATCCAAACATCATTTTCAGCAGTAAATTCCCCGCCATCTGCTTCTCCGGTATTGACCACACCGCGCGGCTCAATGAGCATGACCTTGCATTCTTCTGCCGTAACTGGCTTGTGCTCTACCCCTTTGGGGATTACGTACATTTCACCTGCTTTCAGGGTAACTTTTCCATCCCGGAAGAGGATATCCAGCTCCCCTTCAATTACCATGAAGGTCTCGTCCGTGTCTTTGTGGTCGTGCCATACGAATTCCCCTTTGAGCTTAGCCAGCTTGAACTGGTAGTCATTCATTTCCGCAATGACGCGCGGAGACCAATGTTCTTGGAATTTCGAAAGTTTATCCTTGAAATTGATAGCCTGATACTTCATTGTGTGCCCCCTGATTTCGGTCAAAATTTTGTGTTTTCCTGATGGTATACGGCTTTGGCTTGTTGCGCCAGAGTGAAATTAAAAGTCCTATTTGAACCCGGTCCGATTTCAAGTTATACATTGGATACAAATTTCCTTCATCCCACGGAGAGAGTGTATGAAGTCTTTTAATGAGCAGTCCTTAAAAGAACAGCTTGCTGATATAGAAACTGAAAAAAGGAAATATGCCCACGGCGGGAATCTTCGCCAGCTGGCTGACCGGGCCGGATGCCCTTCCTCTGATATTGTGGATTTTTCGGCCAATATAAACCCGTTGGGTCCTCCGGCGTGGTTGCAGCAGGAGGTGGTTAAAGCCCTTGCGGAAGTAGACCGCTACCCTGACCCGGAATGTTCGGAGCTTACTCTGGCGGCTTGTGAGAAATTTTCGGTCTGGCCTACAGAATGCGTGGCCGGGAACGGGGCTTCGGAACTGATATCAGCCATTGCGCGTGTGGGTGGATTCAAGCGGGCGGTGATTCCGGTTCCCTGTTATGTTGATTACGAGCGTTCCTGCAAACTTGCCGGACTTAAAACTGAACATATCCCTCTTGATCCGCAGCGTGGATTCGCCCCGGATTTTGATACTCTTTCATCTTTTCTAGCCGCTGCTCCGGCACTGGTTTTTCTGGCCCAGCCCAATAACCCCACCGGGACTGCTTTTGATCCGGCGGAGTTGAAGGCATTGGCCCGCAAGCATCCCGATTCCCGGTTTGTGATTGATGAGTCCTTTGCCGACTTTGTGCCGGGGCTGGAGCGGCTGGCCGGACAGCGTCCTCCCAACGTGATAACCGTTGTTTCCATGACTAAATTTTACGCTATCCCCGGTTTGCGGCTGGGGCTGGCTTTTGGCTCGCCTGAGATCATTATGGAGATCAAGAATGTGCTGCCCTGCTGGTCGGTAAATATTTTGGCCCAGAAGGTGGGACTGCGCTGTCTGCGTGATGAGGAATACGAACGTAAAACCATTGAAACCACTGTCCGGTTGCGTGAGGAACTGGTTCGGGGAATTCTGGAAGTCCCCGGTATCCGGGCCTTGCCTTCGCAGGCCAATTTCATGCTCTGTCAGGTGCAGCGGGTGGGCATGGATGCTTCCGGGCTGATCGAGCATCTTATCAAGAACAGGGTGGCGGTGCGCCATTGCGATAACTTTGACGGGCTTGATTCCACCTATTTCCGCATTGCCGTGCGCACTGAAGAAGAGAACCGGGTGCTTCTTGATGGACTCCGTTCCTTTTCCGGTATGGAAGTTTCCGCTCCTGAAGTGAAAAAGACCCCGGCCCTGATGATTCAGGGCACCTGCTCCAATGCTGGAAAATCAATCCTTGCTGCGGCATTCTGCCGTATTTTATTGCAGGACGGTTTCAAGGTTGCTCCGTTCAAGGCCCAGAATATGTCGCTCAATTCTTTTGTGACTGATGACGGGCTGGAAATGGGCAGGGCGCAGGTTACTCAGGCTGCGGCCTGTAAGCTCTCCCCGGATGTGCGTATGAATCCGGTCCTGCTCAAGCCGGGCAGCGATATTGGATCGCAGGTGGTTGTTATGGGCAAGCCGGTGGGCAATATGAAGGTCCAAAAGTACGTGCAGTATAAACCCACGGCCTTTGAAGCGGTCAAGGATGCCTACGATTCTTTGAGTGCGGACGTGGATGTGATGGTCATTGAGGGGGCGGGCAGTCCTGCGGAGATCAATCTCAAGCAGCATGACATCGTAAACATGGCCATGGCCGATTATGCCGAAGCCAAGGTGCTTATTGCCGGGGATATTGACCGGGGCGGGGTTTTTGCCTCCCTTGCAGGGACCATGGATTTGCTGGAACCCAAAGAGCGTGAGCTTGTTTGCGGATTCCTGCTCAATAAATTTCGCGGGGACGCCTCGCTTTTGACCCCGGCCCTTGATTTCACCCTCAGCCATACCGGCAAGCCTGTGCTGGGCACCATTCCCTTTATCGGCAATCTTGATTTGCCGGATGAAGATTCTGTTTCTTTTAAGGAAGATTTGAGGAAATCCGGCTCAGAGGGTAAACGTAAAGATTCTGTGGACGTAGTCTGTATTGACCTGCCGCGCATTTCAAATTTTACAGACCTTGATTCCCTAAAGGGCGAACCGGATGTGAATCTGCGGGTGGTCGACAGGCCCGAAGATCTCGGCTCGCCTGATGCCATTATTCTGCCGGGTAGTAAGTCTACTTTGTCTGACCTCGCCCACTTGCGTGAAAACGGGCTGGCTGATGCTGTGAAGGGGCTTCGCGATAAAACAGTAATCGTTGGAATCTGTGGTGGGTTCCAGATGCTTGGGCAGTTTATCAGCGACCCGGATGAGATTGAATCCGGCGGTTCTGCCGAAGGGCTGGGACTTCTTCCAGTGCAGACCACCCTTGCCCCGGAGAAGACCCTGACCCGGACCAGAGGGATACATTCCCAGAGTAAGCAGGAAGTGGTGGGCTATGAAATTCATCATGGTAAGACCGAGCCGCTGCTGCCCACTGTGCGGGCGGCCATTGTTCCGCAGGGCATTACCGGAGGCGTTCCGATATCCAAGGTACTTGGCTTTGGTTCCAAGTCCGGGCTGATTTGGGGAACTTATCTGCATGGTATTTTTGATGCTGACGAATTTCGGCGTTGGTTTGTGGATTCTTTGCGAGAGCGCAAGGGCTTGCCCAAACTGGGCCGGGTGCAGTCGGTTTTTAATATGGAAGAGAGTCTCGACCGCCTTGCTGCCGTGGTCCGTGAGAATGTGGATATGAATGCCGTGTATGCTGCTTTGGGGCTGAAAAAATAGAGATTTTAGGTGTAGATTGTTGTCGTTGTCTTCTGAAATGGTGTATAGTTTAGTAAATGGAAAGGTCTTTTTATTGAGGGGGCAATATGGGCAGGGTTGAATGGAATGACGGCTTGAATATCGGGATTAAGGAAATTGACGAGCAGCATAAGGGGTTGATCGACATAATTAACAATGTTCTGGAGGCTTTTAAAAGGGGAGAAAATGGTTCCGTCATTGACGACCTGTTGGGTAAGCTGAAGGAGTATACTGTTAGTCATTTCAATGCCGAAGAAAAATACATGGAAGAGATCGAATATCCACAACTTAGCGAGCACCGGCAGCTTCATGCGGGGCTTAAAAATAAGGTTAAGACATTTCAGGCTGCCCGGTTTCATCGTGAGGAGGTTTCCTCTGGAGAGATCAAAGGGCTTCTTTCCAATTGGCTGATAGAGCATATTCTGCGGGAAGATTATAAGATAGTTGAGTTTGTGAAACAGGGCGGTGCTAAAGATTGGTCCGAAAATATAAAAGAATGATTTTACGGGCTGAATGATTTCAACACCCTGACTGTATTGTTGCGCATGGCCCGATCTTCTGATCCGTATATTCCGATTATGATGTAGGCATCTTTCCCCTGTCTGCCGTAGCCGACAATGGTATCAAGTTTATCGCCATGGAGAGTCCCGTGATATTTTTTGAAATCTATTTCAAAATTTGAATTCCGGGCCTTGAATTCCGGCAGCTTGATTCCGTTCTCGGCTGTTACGAACGGGATTTCTTTGGCCAGTTCCTTTTCCATAAAAATCGTTATGTCCGGGATATTCATTTTTTGACCCAGATTGAAACGCAGCGCGGTTATGTCCGCGCGTTGCTGCGGATCAGTCACATTTATTTCCGGGCCGTCATCGGTTTTGATCTGTGCGACATTCCAGTCCTGCGGGACTTTTAAATTCATGCCGTAGCTGATCGTTTTCAAAGTGGACGTAGCCTGTACGGCTCTAACTACCGGGAGCCGTGTTTCCTGCAACGCAGCGGGCTGCACGGATTCCCGCATACTGCTTTGCTCATAATTTTGTGACGGTAAATATTCGTAAATATATCCATATGTTGCAGGGTGCCAGCTCAGTGCCGTTAAAGTGAAACAGAACCACATGGTTACTATTATCCAGTATAAGAACGGGTTGCTGTCTCTGGAAATTTCTTCCAGTAAATAGGTCTGTCTGTTTTTCAGGTCCATGGTCACCCAGAGCAGGAAAAGGATTCCCCAAAGCCATGGCATATCCATGATCAGGGCGGCACCGATAAGTATCAAAGCGAGCATGGATTTCCACTTGATGTTTCCACTGCCTGTGCTCATCTTTTGGCCTCTCTTGGGCTGCTTTTTCCTAGAAGTTCCATCAGTAGAGGAGATGCCACCACCTGAAAGAGGGGACTTTTTTTTTACCTGCTTCCAGAACCATATTGCCCCTTCATCAAGCTGTTCCGGCGTCATGTTTTTGGGGCGGAATACCGCTTGGCTGCAATCATATTTGGACCAGTCCTTGGCCAGCAGCCTGCCTTCAGCCTCCAAACGTTTGTACAGCGGAGTCCCGGCAAAGGGGCAAAGGATGACCGATTCCACTTCGTCAATGTCGATTTCATTTACGAAATCGAGACTTTCCTGAAAAATTTCCGGGGTATGGGAATCAAAGCCGAAGATCATGGAAGAGGTTATCTTGATTCCGAATTCATGGAATTTATCGATGGCAGCGCGCACTTCCTGCGGTGAAACAAATTTTTTGCCGGAACTGCTAAGTGCGTCTTTGGATGGAGTTTCAATGCCGATCAGCAGATATTCACAGCCGGATTCCGCTGCAAGGCGGAGCAATTCCTCATCCTGTGCCATTTTGACGGTCGATTCACCCACCCATTTGATGTTCAACGGCTTTAACGCTTTGAACAATTCAATGGCATAGTCGCGGTCCGCTGTGAGGTTGTCGGAGTGCAGTTCAAACCATTTTGTCGGGGCAGCTTTGATCTCTTCCACAATATTTTCAATGGGGCGCAGTCTGTATTTGCTTTTGAAAAATGGGGGTACAACGCAGAATTCACAGCGATGCACGCAGCCGCGCGAAACCAGCACCGACCAGATTCCCTTGTAACGTGAGGCCGGAATTATGTCTGTAGGGTAGGGGCGCAGCTTGGCCATATCCACCGGACTGCTTCGTTCATATCTCTTTTGGAGTGATTCGGTTTTGTAATCTTTTAATAATTGAGTCCAAATTCCTTCCACTTCACCCATGAGCAGCGCGTCGGCATGCTGCTCAGCTTCGTCAGGCATGAAGCTGGGGTGTAGCCCACCGAGGACCACTGTTTTGCCTTTTGCGCGGTATTTATCCGCAAGTTTATAAGCATGAACGGCATCCGGGGTATGGAAACAGATAACGATGACGTCAGCGTCTGTGTTCATCTTCGGTTTCATGTCTTGCGTTTCATCGCACATTTCCACTTTGATCCCGCGTGGGGTGGAGGCGGCAAGGGAAAAAATATTCTGCGGCGGCGCGCCCATGTATTTTTTGTATTCCTTGAACAGGCCGGGGGCCGATGCTTTGATGAGGTAAACTTTCACTTTAATGATCCTTTGAATGATTTAAGCTGTCTGTTTCCATTAATAATATAAACGCAGTCTGAGGGAATGGCAAAAATAATCATAGGTGGAATTAATCATGCTGAAAAAGGTCAGCTGTTTTTCCAGCCACTTGCTTTGAAGGTCTAAACCGGATATCAAAAAGTCGATTATTAATTTAAATACCAATTTTTACTGTTGGAAGTTCAATGATAGCAAAAGTTTCCTGCGCCGCCCTTATGGGGATTGATGCATTTAAAGTTGATCTGGAAGTTGATTTGACCCGGCAGGGCATGCCTGCATTCACAATGGTCGGCCTTGCTGAGGGCGCGGTCAAAGAGAGTAAGGAGCGTGTTTTTTCCGCGCTCAAGAACAGCGGCTATCGTATTCCGCCTTCACGCATCACCGTAAACCTTGCCCCGGCTGATATCCGTAAGGCCGGGTCGGCATACGATCTGCCTTTGGCAACGTCATTGCTCGGGGCTGCCGGGGTAATTGACCAGTCCGCGCTGGAAGGATGGTTTCTGGCCGGGGAACTTTCCCTTTCCGGCGGAGTTAAACCTGTGCACGGAGTTTTGCCTTTGGCTATCGAGGCTAGGCGCAAGGGCGCGAAGGGATTGATTGTCAGTCCTGAAAACGTAAATGAAGCCGCAGTGGTGGAAGGACTTTCAGTTTACGGGGTGCCGACCCTTTCACAATTGGTAAATTTTCTTATCGGCGAGGATAATCTTGAGCCGGCCGAGGTTGATACGGAGCTGCTTTGGTCCGGGCGTGAATCTTTCGGCCTTGATTTTTCCGAGGTCAAAGGGCAGGAGCATGCCAAGCGGGCCATTGAGATTGGCGCAGCAGGTAACCATAATCTACTTTTTGTAGGTCCTCCGGGCAGCGGCAAGACCATGCTGGCGCGGCGTATTCCCACAGTGTTACCTCCGCTGGTTTTTGAGGAAGCATTGGAGGTGACCAAAATTTACAGTGTTTCCGGGCAACTTGCGCGGGATAAATCACTGATGGTCACTCGCCCGTTCCGCGCTCCGCATCATACCATCTCCGATGCCGGACTTATCGGCGGCGGGGCTTACCCTAGGCCCGGTGAGGTCTCCCTTGCCCATCGCGGGGTACTTTTTCTTGATGAGTTGCCTGAATTCAAGAAAAATGTGCTTGAAGTTCTGCGTCAACCTTTAGAAGGCGGGGAAGTTACAATTTCCCGCGCAGCCATGTCTCTTTCATATCCGGCTGATTTTATGCTGGTTGCGGCTATGAACCCCTGTCCCTGCGGATATCTTACAGATGAACGACACGCCTGTACCTGTACCGCACAGGCGGTTAACCGTTACCGTTCTAAACTTTCCGGGCCACTTTTGGACCGTATTGACCTTCAGATTGAAGTCCCGGCGGTGGAATATAAGGATTTGCGGGATTCATCCGGGCTTGATTCTGCTTCCATGCGTGCCAATATTGAAAGGGTGCGTGAAATCCAGACCGAGCGGTACAAAGGGATGAATATCCTTACCAACAGTGAACTCTCCGGTTCCTCGCTGGAAAAGTTTTGTAAGTTAAGTGAAGCCGAACATGGTTTTCTGGAACAAGCTGTGCGCAGTTTAGGCCTTTCCGCGCGGGCATATACCCGTATTTTACGAATTTCCCGGACCATTGCCGATCTGGCTGGAGGAGAGATGATTCAGGTTCAGCATTTGGCTGAGGCTATCAATTACCGGAGTATGGATAGGCAGGGCTGATTTTGCAGGCAATCAGATAGGTCCTATGAAAATAAAAATGTTGTTTTTGGTGCATAATTGGCACATTTCAGCTGTTGCCAAGTCCGGCTTGCTGTAATATTACCTACCGTACGGGTTATTTCAGGGAGGGGTAATGAAGCCGGTAATGAATGCTTGTACTGCTCAGCAGGAACTTTGGGATCAGGTCTTTTCAGAGTCCGAGAGCTATTTCGGGGAACAGCCTAGTGCGCTTGCGCAAAAGTCGCTTGAGCTTTTCCGCGAAAATGATGTCTGTTCCGTGCTTGAGACCGGATGCGGTCAAGGGCGCGATACGTTTCTTTTTGCCGGAGACGGGTTAAAAGTTACGGCCCTTGATTATTCCAGCCGAGCGGTTGATGAAATTACCGCCAAAGCATCTTCCTCCTCATTCTCATCCTATATTGATTCCCGCTGCTTCGATATCCGCAAACCGCTCCCTTTTGACTCCAATTCTTTTGATGCCTGCTATTCACATATGCTGATGTGTATGGAATTGACCATGGCTGAAGTTTCCTGCGCTTTAAGTGAATTGCACAGAGTGCTTAAGCCTGGTGGTCTGGCTGTTTATTCCGTGCGTTCCATTTTTGACCGTCATTACCGGGCCGGGGAACATCTCGGCGAGAATCTGTATGAAGTCGGGAAATTCGCGGTCCATTTTTTCAGCGAGGATAAATTGAAGGGGCTTGCCAGCGGCTTTAAAATCAAATCCATTGAGCGGGTTGAAGAAGGAGCGCTGCCCCGCGACCTCTTTTGCATTGTGATGGAGAAATGTTCCACCCGCTACGCACCTACTTTTGAATCATGTTCCTATGGAAAACAGCGTGCCGGAAAAGTACCTTTCTCACGTAACCGGGCGCACTATCATTGTCCCGGCGGGACATGATAGGTTCCATGCGTTTCAGTTGAAGCGTCCAAGATTATTTCACAAAAAAAGTCTGACCAAAAGGCCAGACTTTTTTTAGATTTTATTTAGACAATCTCTAAAGCAGTTCTTTTAGATTCGGGACAATGGACGGGACTTTCTTTTTGTAGTCCATGTATTCCTTGCCGAAAATTTCTTCCAGAACGGCTTCTTCTTCCGGGATATGGTGCAGGAATTTGTAGTAGGCTACAAAGCACATGCCGAAAAGCAGCCACGCCTGAGTTGCTATGGCACTCCCGGTAAAGATGAAAGCTATCCATGCAAAATAGAGCGGGTTGCGCACGATGGCGAAAGTCCCGGTGGTTTCCAGTCTTTGTTCGGCTACCGCTTTTTTGACTGTTACCCCGGATATGAAAAGAAAAGCGATTCCGATTCCCAGCAGCATGCCGCCCAGAATATTAAACGCCGCACTGGGCAGAAAGGTCATTAAGAAAAATCTGGGAAAAATCAGGGTAATGATCAATGCGGCGAGGCCGTAAATGATTGTGGGTTTGAATATTTTCAAGCCGACTCCGAATACACTCATACTTCGTTCTTCCATAATCTGCTCCACTATTTTCCAGTTGGTTCAGCACCTTTGCAACTGCAAGCGAATTAAAATTTATTGACCTGATCATATTCTAACAGTTTCAACAAAAGAGCAACAAAAACCGTTTGTTGAGTGTTATTCTTTTTTGAATAAATACATGTGGCACATGTCAGTAAGTTCGATAAATGCTTTATTCATGTCCGGTTCTCCTGCTTCCAGAAAGCAGCGATGCATTGTTTCTTCAATGGCCCCACTGACCAGCCTTGCCCCCAAAGTGATGTCATTTATTCTTACTGTTTTTTCGCAATTTGTAAGAATTTCAGCAACTCCATCCTGCAATGCCGTTACTATGCTGCGGTCCAGACGGGCCATATGGGACTCCCTGTTTTTCAAGGCCAGCATTTCGCGGTGTAGTTCTGTAGATAGAGTATGGGCTTGTTTGGCAGTCTCGATAATATATGTAGTGATTTCGCGGGTGCTTTTAGCGTATGGAGCGTTCTGGGCAAAATTTCCGTACACCCCTTTGGTTATACTGGCTGTATATGCTTCGCTGACCTGATTCAGAAGATCTTTTTTGTCTTTGAAGTAGCTGTAAAAGGAGCCCACTGAAACTTTGGCTTCGCCAGCTAACTCGGTAACCCCCGTTCTGTGAAATCCCTTCTCGGAAAATAATTTCATCCCGGCAACGATGATCCGCCGCTTCTTTTCTTTACTTCTCTTCTGGACCGGTGCTCTGCTCATTATTACTCCGAAGTTTATAAATATATTTTATGAATATAAATTCATATTCATATTGTCAATAAATATGAATCAAAATTCATATTAGGAATAAGAGCAGCAAAAAAGAAAAGCCCGGTACTGAATAGCACCGGGCTGAATGGTATAAATTGCGGTTTGAATTTAAGCCGGATCAGATGGATTGGGCAGGAATTTGATGTCGATTTCTTGCTTCAAGCCGTTCATGAACTGGCGGAATTCCCTTTCCTGATGCGGACTGTAGCGCAGCATAAGGATTCCTTTGAATCTGTCGGCAATGGTAAAAAGCGCGAGATTGTCTACGGCCTCCATAAGGAAACGGAAGATTGCAATGTCAGATGGAGCAATCTGGATATACATGCGGCTGGAATTTTCCGGCGGCGGGGGCAGCGGACGCGGACGAGGTTTTCTTTTTCTGCGGGCCATTTAGAATATATTACTTCGTCCCATGCAAAGAGGCGAAGCCCTAATAAAAGGTTTTGGGATTCTTAAACCCTTTTGCAAAAGGGTTTAAGGCCCCCGGCAGGGGTGCCGGAGGCGTCATGAATATAAATGAGCTTAGCGCATCAACTAAAGTATCTTATATCCGTCTTCAGTGATGAGTACCATGTATTCCCAGCGGATACCGCCCCAATCGGAGTAGTAGAGACCTGGCTCAATAGTGATGATCATGCCCGGCTTCAGTTCACCTGAAGCAATGGGGCTTACACTGGGCGGCTCATGTGTTTCAAGGCCGATACCGTGTCCGAGCGAATGGGTAAAGTACTTTTCGACCCCGTATTTTTCAAAAACAGCCTTGGCGGTGTGATAGGCATGCTGAATGGGCAGGCCGGGACGCAGCACTTTGATGGCTTCCATCTGGGCTTCCTGAACCTGATCGCGCACAGTGAGAAAACGGTCCGAAGGCTTGTCGCCGACCCAGAAAGTGCGGGTCTGGTCGGAGCAGTAGTCTCCGAGACGTCCTCCCATATCGATAAGTACCAGTGAGCCGTCTTCGAGCTTGTCGTTTCCGGGAATGGCGTGAGGCAGGGCCGCATTGGGACCGATGCCGACAATGGAAGGAAAGGCCAGTTCGGATGCGCCGTTATTGCGGAAAAGCTGTTCCACATCCCACGCAATTTCAGCTTCAGTGCGACCGGGAACGAGCTTCGGCTCCAGCAGTTCATAAACCTTGTGGTTCAGGGCGCAGGATTCTTCCATAAGCTTGATTTCGTCTGCATCTTTTATAAGACGCAGATCTTCCACCAGCCCGGAAACCGGTTTCAGTTCACAAAGATCGGTAAGTTTTTCATGCTCAAAAATATTTATGGACTTGGGATCATATGAAATTTTTTTGAGGTCATTGGACTTGAAAAAATCCCGCAGGGCATCGAATTTACGCCCGGAATAAATGAAAATATCATCTTCTTTCCAGACCTTGCGGGCTGCATCGTGGTAGCGGGGATCAGTGAGCAGGAAGTCGCGCCCATCAGGATCAATGATCAGCCAGCCTGCTGTTTCATTGCACTGGGGATCGTGAAGTTCAAAGCCGCTGAGGTAGTAGCGGTTGGCTGCGAAGCTGACCAGAAGAGGAGGGTGTCCGCGGTCTTTGAGCCGTCTGCGAACATTCTCCCGCCGTTGTTCATAAGTGGCGGTGGAAATTGTCATGTGCTTTAACTGATCCTGTATGTGGTTTCCGGCTGTCCGTTAATCATCCGTTCAGCCCATTCTACTCCCTGCATTACGGAATGATCCATGTTGGAAACTTCGTATTTCCAGCCGCCGAAACGGCCACGGGAATAGATGTTCATGGATTCAAGCGCAGGCTGTAAAACTTTTAACGCTTCATCGCGTTGCAGGCAAGGGATGGGATAACCGTAATCCACATTTATTGACCAGCGGGATATAATATCGCTTAGTTCGTCTTCATTCAGCATGCTGGTGTTGACCAGACCGTCTTCCACCTGCTGAATAATTTTGTTTTTATCAATAATCTTGTCATGGGAGTAGGACACCTCACACATCAGCGCCCGCCCTTTGCCCGGTTCCGGGGTGTTGTTGGGCGAGTAGTTGTGGAAATTGGTAACCCTGTAAAAGGGGTTGTTGTCTTCAGGAAAATACATCCAGCAGCGCGAATCCGGCTTGGAGCTGGAAAGTCCTATTCCAGCCACAACTACGCTATTATGTTTGAGAGATTTTGCCGCGTTCACGAGTTGCGCGGGCGGATCAGTCAGCCAGCGCGAGGCTAGAATATCAATGGGGCCGGTGTTGAGCAGATGTTCATATTCAAATGAATTGCCCTCTGTATCAGTGACGGTTTTGGATTTGGGATCAATAGACGTCACATGGGTATCATATTTTATATGATCGGAAACAGTGGCAGCCAGTTTTTTAAAGATGGTTCCGGTTCCGCCCTTGAGGGGGAATTTAAATTTGTTGTTCGGTCCCCATGAAAGTTTGTCACGTTCGAGAATGATATTTTTGATCACCGAGCGCAGGTCGATCACACTTACCCGTTCCCTGATCCATGAGAAAGACATCTTCTCAGGCTGGGTGGCCCATACCTTATAATTATAAGGCTCCATAAAATATTTGGCGATCCCTTTGCCAAAGACAGAGTGAATCCATTCAAGAAAGTTCTCAGGTGTTTCTTCAGAACGCTCTCCGGGCAGAAGTCCACGCACGCATTCCCATTTTTCCTGATTGGGGAGGTGGCGAATGTTGTTCTGAAAAGGGTAGGGAACCCAGCTTTTAAGGATGCGCACCCATGATTCGCGCAGATGCTCAGTGTATTCGCCCTGCAATAGCCCTTCGATCAGATTGTCATAATATTCGTAATGGGAAAACATGACATGCCCGCCAATATCCCAGGTAAATCCTTTTCCGTCCGTAAAGCTTGAGGCTAAACCTCCGGGCCAGGAATTTTTTTCCAGTACAAGGAAGGATTTTTCTCCAAGTTCGGAAAGCCGACGGGCCGCTCCAAGTCCAGTCGGACCCGCACCGATTATGACATATCTGCATTTCATCGCTTTTACTCCGCAACATAAAATTTAAATATGTCGTAACAGAAGCAAAGCCTATGCCATCTGCCTTTTCTTAGAAAACGAAAGGAAACAGCACTGTCACTTATCTTTCTTGTGGGCGTAACAGGTTTGTAACTAAGTTCAGATAGACCATTGCACAACGATAGAAAACGGACGCGGTAAAAAAAGAACTGAGTCTGAAATTAAAATTCCATTTTTGGAGGAAAAAGATGAAAAAAATTATTGCTCTCGTTGCTGTAATGGTAATGGCTTTTACAGGTTCCGCATTTGCAGGTTCCATTCAGGTTAAAGGTTCCACCACTGTTCTGCCGCTTATGCAGAAAGCTGCTGAAGCTTTCATGAAGGCCAACCCCAATGTTTCCATTTCTATTTCCGGTGGCGGCTCTTCCAACGGTGCTAAGGCTCTGATCGACGG